>CAYSEX010000064.1:0-10092 GCA_964430305.1 uncultured Chryseobacterium sp. | reverse complement strand
CCGACCTTGGAACCAAATCATTCATGCAGTATCCAAATGAAACGGCATGAATCGCATTCCAATCGTTTGCCTTGTGGTCCAATGGTTCTAATAATTGGTTCCAGCGTAATCCACGGAAAATGACAGAAACATATTCAATGGCAAGAGCTGCAGCAATCCACCACCAGTTGGTATGTTTCAACTGTTCGAAGAGGTCGTTGTAGTTTACGTCTTTATAGGCCCAATACAAGAGATATACCGCTATCAAGCTGAAAATGATGTATCGCGTTGCGTCTCTTTTTTTTATTTTTTTGAATATGGCTAGAACCGAAGGAACTACTAATATCAAAAGCGTTGAGACAATTAACCAAAGTGGGTATTTCGAAAAAATTTCCATTGCATTGCGAAAGTAAGCTAAAATGAAATTGCTCGTGTTGTTGAGTCTTCCTTTGCTATTTCAATTGTAGATTTGCACCATGAAAATGGAAGCGAGTAAGGCCTTATTCGAAAAGGCAAAAATGTATTTTCCCGGAGGCGTTAATTCACCGGTGCGAGCGTTTAAATCGGTTGGTGGAACACCCATATTTTTTGAGAAAGGGAAGGGTGCATATGTTTGGGATGCAGACGGCAATCAATATATAGATTTCTGTTGTTCTTGGGGACCGCTTATTCTGGGACATGCCCCAGACGCAGTGGTTGAGGCCATAGTTACAACCGCTTCAAAGGGATCTAGCTTCGGTGCCCCTACGCGTGAGGAAAATGAATTGGCTGATTTGATTTTGTCTAATCATAAATACATTGAGAAAATTCGATTTGTAAGCAGCGGTACCGAAGCGGCAATGAGTGCCATTCGTTTGGCTAGAGGGGTAACAGGAAGAAACAAAGTAGTTAAGTTTGAAGGGTGTTATCACGGACATGTTGACGCACTTTTAGTAAAAGCTGGAAGTGGCTTAGCAACCCTTGGAACCTCAAGCTCAGCAGGTATTCCAGAAGCTTATGCGAAAGAAACCATCGTTGTGCCTTTGAATGATATTCAAGCTTTTGATGAAGCCATTGAAAAATACAGAGGAGACATTGCCGTAGTTGCCATAGAGCCCATTCCAGCAAACAACGGACTGCTTATTCAAGACGGTGTTTTTCTGAGTCACTTGAGAGAGGTCTGCACGCGTGAAGGGATTTTGCTTTTGTTTGACGAGGTGATCAGTGGCTTCCGAGTTGGGTTTGAAGGAGCTTCTGGGTATTATGGTATACAGCCCGATGTTGTTGCGTTCGGGAAAATTATTGGTGGAGGAATGCCCGTTGGAGCCTATGGATCAACTGCAGAAGTGATGTCGCACATTGCACCAGAAGGTCCCGTGTATCAAGCAGGAACACTTTCAGGCAATCCAGTTGCCATGGCCGCAGGTGCAGCACAACTCAAAGCATGCTTACAACCTGGTTTTTATGAAAGATTGAATGAAATGACCGAATCACTTTGCAGTCAGGTGCAAGCACATGCCGATGCAAAAGGATATGTCTTTCGTATGTTTCATGTTGGAAGTATTTTTTGGGTCTCTTTTTCAAAAGAAAAAGCTGTGCGACGAATGGATGAAATTCCTGAAAATAGTGGAAAATTATTCGCACCATTTCATCATTTCCTTCTAGAAAAGGGCGTGTATTTAGGACCAAGTGGATATGAAGTAGGCTTTGTTTCACACGCCCATTCCAATGAAGATATTTCCTATGCAGCAAAAGCTTTTTGCGAGGCATTGGACTATACTTTTTCGCAAAACCAATAGATCAACGCAAAGCAAAACAAAGGCAATTCCCTTAGCATGCGGTGTTTTTTATAGGTCAAATACCATTGAAATAAAACAACCGCGGGAATAATTGCGAATGCGATATTCTGTTTGAGAAAAGCAATGGGTACTATACTCAATACCAAGGTGAGCTCTAGTGTGTGACGCGTATTGAGAAGTTTCGGTATGGTTTGGAACGGATCATTTTCTTTGTCACCCCAATCAATGACAACAGAGAGGGTGAAGACCAAAAGGAAAAGTGTAAATGCAATGAAAATATTCCAATGAAACAATAGCGGCAGGGAAGCCCAAACTCCTGCGATAATCAAATTTTTTAAAATTGGTATTTGTCGGGTTGAACCAATTGGAAGTAAAAAATAACTTGCAAAAAGAATTGAACAAATGAGCAGAACCAGGTGATTCACTTGTGGAATGAGAATCAATAAACCCGAAATGAAAAAGAGAAACAATGAGTTTGTGCGCCAATTATTCGAGTCTGCTAGGGCATACACATAGGCTGATATAAGACTCAATACACAACAGGCGAACAGCGGCGTTGGTGTGGTTTGTAATAGAAGGAATGTGGAACTTCCGAGGAATAAGGCATCTGCAAGTTGGTGCCTCATTGATTTTTCAGAAAATAAATAATGAGCCCGTTCACACTTCCCAAAACACCTCCGGCAATTCCCTTAATGATTTTTTTACTTCGTGCAGGTGGCTCAAAACCTTCGGCGTAGACGTCATTGAATTTGTAGTTTTTATCGGTAATGTATTTCTCACGAATCTTTACTTTTCCCAATAATTGAATTGTTCCGTAGGCTACCGGTGGAACAACAAGTACCAGTAAACCATCACCTACGGCCAGCGATGCCGCTCCGCAAATGAGGTAACCAATCAATGCAATGTGGTTGGCTTTGTAATTGGCTCGAGCATCGCGCTCGCCGGCCAGATACATGCGCATCTCATCTGTGCTGTAAACGTCGCCAAAAGCTGAATCTTGAACATAAAGAACAATTTCTTTTCCGTCATGCACATAGCTAAATACTTCACTCTTATTCAATTCAGTTGTTTTCAATTTCGAAGAAAATCGTTTCGGAGAGGTTACCATAATGAGACCTTCTGATTCCAATACCGAATGAACATTCAGTATTTCGCCATTCATAAGGGTAACTGTTTCTTGGGCTGAAAGAATTAGATTCAGGCCAAATAGGAAAAAAAGGGTTATTGAAATTCTCACCTTTCAAAGATACTAAAGCGTATGAGAAAATGTTACAAGTGAGATTTTAGTTGATGCATCATAATCCAATGCAGAAATGAAATGCGCAAGGGTAGATCCAGTTGTAATTACATCATCTACAATCAAGGCATGTTTATAGGAACCGAGGTGACAAATGGGGTAAAACGGATTCGCTTTAACAGCCATACGCGATTTTCGATCCTTTTTGGTTGTGCTTGAATGTTGATGCTTTTTTTTCAGAGGGAAGGCAATCGGAATTTGAAGCGTTTGAGCAATGCCTTTTGCAATTTCTTCCGCTTGATTATAACCGCGTTTTCGCTGACTTTTATGCGACATAGGTATTGGAAGCAGTACATCCACATCCTTAAGAAAAGCACTGTTTTTCTGCTCAATAGCAATTTGCTGTCCCATCCAAATTCCAATTTTTTCTGATTTTCTGTATTTGAGTTGGTGAAGGAGACGTTGCTCAATACTCAGTTGTTTGAAATAGGTCAAACTTTGCACACTGAAGAGCGGTAGCCGCCAAGATAGATCTGTGAATAGATGGTTGAATTGTTCTTGGAAGTGGTTGGTTTTATGCAACTGTGTCTGGCAACGCCAACAGATTGGAAATTCATGCTTGGTTAAAAAGTTCATGCATGTTCTGCAGGTTGGTACAATCCAAGGTGAAATTAAAATTCGAATAAACTTTTCCATAAAATTCAACGAAGATGGAAAATCAAGATTAAATTTGCCGCCTATGTTTATTCAGGTTTTAAAATCGAAAATTCACCGAGTAACTGTCACAGAAGCCAATGTGGATTATATAGGCAGCATAACTATTGATCCCATTTTACTTGATGCGGCCAATATGATTGAAGGGGAAAAGGTTCAAGTGCTGAACTGCAATAACGGTGAGCGTCTAGAAACCTACATCATTTTAGGTGAAAGAGGAAGTGGTGTTATTTGCCTGAACGGACCTGCCGCCTTGAAGTGCACAGTTGGTGACATTGTTATTGTAGTCTCGTATGCATCTATGGATTTCGAAGAAGCCAAACATTTCAAACCCACTATTGTGTTCCCCAATACTGCGAACAATACGCTTATTTAACAAGTTTACTCTTATTGATTTCAGGAAAGTAATAGGCTTGTCCTTTTTTATTTCCCAATAGAAAAGAATATAGTTCTTCACTGCGAAAAAGTCTTTCCAGTGCCCCGTGATTGGCATTTTCAAAAACGGTAAATACCATTTGTTCGCCGCTACACATCTCAATACGATTGGCTATTTCATACGATTCGCCAAATGGCACTTTCTCATCTTTTTTACCGTGGGCTATCCAAACCGGGAGTGATGCTAGATTACAAGCATCTTTCGCATTTCCGCCGCCACAAAAGGCCGCAGCGGCGCAGAATTTTTCGGGATATTTACCTGCAGTGTGTAGGGTTCCATATCCACCCAAACTCATACCTGTGATGGATATGCACATGGTGTCAATCCGAAATTTCTTTTTAATTTCTTCTACACATGCAACAACTTTGTCAGGGTTCCAGCTTTCTCCAGTTTTTACTTGTGGAGCAAGCACAATTGCTGGAAATCTTCTTCCTTTCTCTATTTCTGCTATGACACCATATTTTTTAACCAAATTCAGGTCGGTACCACTTAAACTTCTGCCATGTAAAAAAACAATGACCGGCCAATCTACAGTAGTATCTGCATTGTAATTCTCGGGAGTTGAAATCCAATAAGGATAAGGAGCTTTTGTTTTAGATACGGGAATCACGCGGCATTCTTGCGCCGACACTTCAAACATGAGCAGACAACATGCGATGAAATTAAAAATGAGATGTGTTACTTTCATAGGCAATGCAAAGATAACGTGTAAATTTGCCTTATGGAAAATGCATTGAATTGGGCTCGTGAACAAGATACACTAGACACACTGAATCACTTTCGAACAGAATTTTACTTTCCGCAACATGCCGGAAAAGATGTGCTTTATTTTACAGGTAATTCGTTAGGACTTCAGCCGAAAGGTGTTCAATCATCTATTCAAGAGGAGTTGGATGCTTGGAAAACTTTTGGAGTTGAAGGGCATTTTGAGGCCAAAAGGCCTTGGTTCAATTACCATGAGTTTTTCACTGAATCATTGGCGAAAATTGTGGGTGCGAAAAGTTCAGAAGTGGTTTGCATGAATCAACTTACAGTGAATTTGCATTTGTTGCTCATTAGTTTTTATCGTCCGAAGGGAAAACGAGTTAAGATTTTATTTGAATACAAACCTTTTCCATCTGACAGATATGCTTTTGAATCACAAGCCAAACTGCATGGACTTGATCCCAATGAGGTATTGGTAGAAATGCAACCAAGATCCGGTGAGGTGTTGCTTCGAGAAGAAGATATTTTAGCTAAGATCAATGAACTTGGTGATGAATTGGCCTTGGTTTGTTTTGGTGCTGTAAATTATTTTTCAGGGCAATTTTTTCCGATTGAGAAAATAGGAACGGCCGCACATGCTGTAGGTGCAATGTTTGGATTGGATTTGGCACATGCTGCCGGAAATATTCCGTTGCAATTGCATCAGTGGAATGTAGACTTTGCATGTTGGTGCAGCTACAAGTACATGAATAGCGGTCCAGGCGGTGTAAGTGGAATTTATGTGCATGAACAATTCCATGGTTCTGAGGTTTTACGCCTCGCCGGATGGTGGGGAAACAAAGCAGAAACGCGTTTTTTGATGGGGAATTCCTTTGATCCCACTTCCTCTGCAGAAGCATGGCAATTGAGCAATGCTCCCGTTTTTAGTATGGCCGTTCACAGAGCCGCATTGGATTTGTTTGATGAAGCGGGAATGGAGCAATTGAGAATGAAATCAGAAAGATTAACTGCTTATTTAGAATTTATTTTTGATGACTTATGCAATGCAGGTATTGCGTTGGAACAATTGACTTCTAGGAATGCCAGCGAAAGGGGATGTCAACTTAGTGTCCGTTTGAATGGGAAAGATAAGTCGTTTGTGAGAACATTAGCTCATGAAGGGGTGGTGGTTGATTGGAGAGAACCAGATGTAATTCGAATGGCGCCTGTGCCATTATACAATTCGTTTGAAGATGTATATCACTTTGGTCAGATTATGCGCAAACTATACGGACTCAATTGAAAAAAAGGGCTTTGCCAGCACCCCATAAAAGTTTGAATGAGGCCAACAGCATGAGCAGTGCGAAAGCGAATTTGATTTTGTTGATATCCAATTTGTGTGCATAATGCCCTCCTGCGAGAGCGCCTAAAACAAATGCGGAACCAATGATCAAAGAAGCAGAAACATCTACGTTTCCTTGCTTGTAGTAATGCCATACGGCTAAAAATCCTACCGGTAATAGAAGCACCGCCAAGCTTGTTCCTTGTGCTGCCAATTGAGTGAATCCCAGGATATAGACCAAGGCAGGAACAATGATGAGTCCGCCTCCAACTCCTACAAATCCACTTAACAGACCCGCACAAAGACCTATGATAATGAGAACAAGAATGGAGGTAATGGTCATTGGTTTCTTCATATTTCGTTTGGTGAAATTATGAATTTCCTTTGTTTTGGATTGAATTCGTTTATTTTTGTTCGAAATAATTTTGAAAACAATGAATTTTCCAGCTGAATTAAAGTACACCAAAGACCACGAATGGGTTAGAATTGAAGGCAATGTTGCTACGGTAGGAGTAACAGATTTTGCTCAAAGCGAATTGGGTGATATCGTATTTGTAGAAATAGAAACGGAAGGTCAATCTTTGGCTGTTCACGAAGTATTTGGTACAGTTGAAGCTGTGAAAACAGTAAGCGATTTATTCATGCCCGTAAGCGGAAAAATTATTGAAGTGAACCAAGAACTCGCCAATGATCCTGCAAGTGTTAATAACGATGCATACGGTTCTGGTTGGATGGTGAAAGTGGAGTTGGAAGCTGGAGCAGACATGAGTCATTTGATGGATGCTTCTGCTTATGAGGCAATGGTTAGCTAATCTGAATAAAAATTCGAAAAAGGTCGTCCTGCTTGTTTGGACGACCTTTTTGTTTATTCTTCATTTTATTCCTGGAAAAAAATTACCCCAAGAATCATGGATAAGTCAATATCACATAGATAAGCTCATCCATTTCACTGTGTTTTTTCTTTCCAGTTTGGTATACACACAATTGATTTTAAGAACACGCCATAGCAAATGGTTTTTGTGTTTTCTTATCTCACCTCTATTTTTTGAGTTGGGTCAAGCGATCTTCGCTTGGGATCGCAGTTATGAAATATTAGATGTGGTAGTCGACTATGCAGCGGTTTTTGTATTTTTTATGTTAGGCTAACTTTATTCAGGCCTATAATTCGTTGAAAATCCAAGATTTGTGCGTTAAATGACCTAAATTTGCATCCTCTTAATCAAAACAAATGAATCAAAACTTTTTTGCAGCAAATGCTGCATTGAAATTGTCGAGTGCCTCAATGTATCGCGGGGCGATGAATCTGGCGGTGGCCTTGTTCGTATTTACAATGTTTACATCAGAGGTGTTTGGTCAGAACCTAATCACTGTTCCCTTCAATAACGGATTTGTGGGAATAAGCGGTGGTAACAATTCAGCCGGATCTTGTTATTATTTCTCAGGTGCACAGGGTTTGGGATGGACCAATATCCAATTTGCCCAAAACTCTCCTACCAATATATTTGTTGCACAAGGGAATGATATCATTGGTAGTGTGTTGATTACGGATTTCAATGGTGTAGAGTATGAAATTCCCGGTTTTATTAAATGGAGAGCACCTTCAGGCCAAGTTACTACAATGGTGTTTGAACCTGCAGCGGGTTCAAATTTTACACTGGTAACTAATGGGTTCAACGGTTCAAGTTCCTACACAATTAATTCCTCGAATTATTTGGGTTTAACATTTAATGGACAAACGCTGAGTATCTCACCTGTTCCTGGCACTGTAACAGGAAATGCAGCAACTTCGGGCCTCTTAGATGAGTTGAATACATACTTACAATCTTTCGTTAGTCTTTCAGTGAACAATGTTACTGTAAATGAAACAGCTGGTTCGGTGAATATTCAAGTTTCTCTTTCAGGCACATCAACACAGACAATTACAGTAAATTACAGTTTAACTGGAGGGTCTGCCACAAGCCCACAGGACTATACAAGTCTATCTGGTAGTTTAAATTTTGCCCCAGGACAAACTACTCAGTCGGTGACAGTAACTATTATAAATGATGCACTAACTGAAGGGTCTGAATTGTTTAGCCTTAATCTCTCAGATCCTGTAAATGCATCAATCTCTGACGGTGAGGGGGTCGTTACCATTATTGATGATGAAGGAGGGTTGAATATTTCCAATGTAACGGCCATAGAAAGTTGTAATAATTATGTGGAATTTTTAGTCTCTGGTGCACCGGGAACATACTTGGTCCTCAGCTTATCGAATGGCACCGCAATTGGCGGTGGACAGGACTTTGGAAGTTCATCTAGTAATAATCTTGAAGTTTTTAATGGTACGGCGTGGTCGTCTTATTCAAATTATACCTCAATACCTGCATCCGGCTTTTTTTACGTTAGAACTCCATTAACGTCCGATTTAGTAGCTGAGTCGAATGAAAGTTTTACACTAGAAGCTACAGTAGTGAGTTCAACTGTTGCATCATACAATATTTATGACGTAAACTTTCAAACTATAAATTTATCGGGTTGGACTTTGATTTCAGGTACTGCAGAACAAGTTAATGCCGTCTACAGGAAAACAAATGCTATCACCATCGCAGGACAGGGGATTGATGTTAGAGCCACGATTACTGATCGATTAAATGTTGGAACAACAGGCGCTGCTTTTGATTTTGATAATGATGCTTCCAACATCACTCGTTTTCAACCAGAAATAAACTCTACATCCGCATCTGGAAGTTATGTAGATTTTTCATTTAAGTTTTACTTAACTGGAACAACTACCCAAGTAGCATTAGAGAATTTCTATGTGACAGGAGTGGATATAGATGGTCTTTCAGCTTCTTCCACTGAGTTTATTGAACTTAATAATTTGAGTAGCTATACAGTTGATAATGCCTGTCAATTAACAATTACCCCTGAGTTTCGCCCTGGATTTACAAGGTTCCACGGTATTTCAACCGGTCTTGCGAATATAACTTTTGAAAATACAGCGGCCTTCATTGCAAATTATTTTGATCCAGTTCCAGAATTAAATATGCGCGCTGGTGTAAGTGGAAGTTCTTCTACCGCGAGATTATTTTCAATAGCATTTGGTTCATCTATTGGCTCATTTTCGACACCAAGTCTTACGGCAAGTAACGATGTAATTACAGGAACTGCAACCATACAAGATGCCCCCACAGAAGTTTGTAACGGCATTGACGATAACTGCAATGGTCAGATCGATGAAGGCGTATTGTTGACATTCTATGCAGATGCAGACGGCGATGGCTTCGGAAATCCAAGTTCAAGTGTTCAAGCGTGTTCAGCTCCAAGCGGTTATGTATCAAACAATACGGATTGCAACGATTCTAATGCATTGATCAATCCGAATACTGTATGGTATTTAGATGTTGATGGCGATGGTTACTACGTAAGCACTTCAACTTCATGTACCTCTCCCGGCTCAGGATACAATACAACCGGCGGAGTAAACGGTGATTGCAATGACAACAACGCCGCTGTTAACGCTGCCGCGACAGAAGTTTGTAACGGCATTGACGATAACTGTAACGGTCAGATCGATGAAGGCGTATTGTTGACATTCTATGCAGATGCAGACGGTGATGGATTCGGAAATCCAAGTTCAAGTGTTCAAGCGTGTTCAGCTCCAAGCGGTTATGTATCAAACAATACGGATTGCAACGATTCTAATGCATTGATCAATCCGAATACTGTATGGTATTTAGATGTTGATGGCGATGGTTACTACGTAAGCACTTCAACTTCATGTACCTCTCCCGGCTCAGGATACAATACAACCGGCGGAGTAAACGGTGATTGCAATGACAACAACGCCGCTGTTAACGCTGCCGCGACAGAAGTTTGTAACGGCATTGACGATAACTGTAACGGTCAGATCGATGAAGGCGTATTGTTGACGTTCTAT
>CAYSEX010000063.1:0-11859 GCA_964430305.1 uncultured Chryseobacterium sp. | reverse complement strand
AAAACCAATCCATCCAATACACGCAATGAACGATTTACCTCAACGGTAAAGTCAACGTGACCTGGAGTATCAATAATGTTAATGTGATACTTCTGATTTCTGTAATTCCAACTTACTGTTGTTGCTGCAGAAGTGATGGTGATACCACGCTCTTGCTCTTGAGCCATCCAGTCCATGGTTGCTGCTCCGTCGTGTACCTCACCAATCTTGTGGTTAACCCCTGAGTAGTAAAGAATACGCTCAGTTGTTGTAGTCTTCCCAGCGTCAATGTGAGCTGCGATACCAATATTTCTTGTAAATCTTAAGTCGCGTGACATAATTCGTTCAATTAAAATCTGAAGTGTGAAAATGCTTTATTCGCTTCAGCCATACGGTGAACATCTTCTTTCTTTTTGAAAGCTGCACCTTCACCTTTTGATGCCGCAACAATTTCATTCGCTAATTTCTCAGCCATGCTCTTTTCATTACGACCACGTGCGTATCCAATTAACCATTTCATAGCCATTGAATTCTTTCTGTCTTCACGAATAGGAGATGGAATTTGAAACGTAGCACCACCAACACGACGGCTTCTCACCTCAACGGCCGGAGTAACGTTCTCCAAAGCTTTTCTCCACGTTTCTAGACCATCTTCACTGGTCTTTGTTGCAACGCGTTCAATTGCATCATAAAAAATAGAAAATGCAACTCCCTTCTTGCCTTGAAGCATTAGGTTGTTAACAAATTTAGTTACCGTAACATCGTTGAACTTCGGATCTGGAAGTACCGCGATTTTTTTGGCTTTTCTTCTTCTCATTTGAGTATTATTCTATCAATTCTTATTTCTTAACTTTAGGACGCTTAGTACCATATTTTGAACGACGTTGACCACGACCATTCACACCCGCTGTATCGAGCGCACCACGAACAATATGGTAACGAACACCTGGTAAATCTTTCACACGACCACCACGCACCAACACAATGCTGTGCTCTTGTAGGTTGTGACCTTCACCACCAATGTAAGCGATGATTTCAAAACCGTTGGTTAAACGAACCTTGGCTACCTTACGAAGCGCAGAGTTTGGCTTCTTCGGTGTTGTGGTGTAAACCTTTGTACATACGCCTCTGCGCTGAGGGCATGAAGTCAACGCAGCTGACTTACTGCGGTAAGTTTTCGGCTCGCGGCCTTTTCTGATTAGTTGTTGAACTGTTGGCATTTTTATCTAAGTTCCTTTATTTCACTATTTTTAATACAAGTCACGACTCGCAAAAATCGGGGTGCAAATGTACATCACGAATTGTTTTCCACAATGAGCTTTGTGAATTTCTTTTTGAAAAAAGTTGAATTATTTCGTAACAAACTGATTTTCAATTTAAAAAATATTAGTCAAATGCATAATTTTTTCTCAAAAAATGGTTTTTCTCCTTCAAAAAGAAACATTCCTTACGCTCAAAGGCTGAAAAAAGTTTCAGAAAAAAGACTTTATGGCTTGAACAACTCGGGTTACGTCGTCATTTGTCATTTCGGTGTGAATGGGCAACGACAAAACAGAATTAGCTAGTGACTCAGAAACAGGCAAACTACCTATGGGAAACTTATCTGAAGCATAGGCCTTTTGACCATGAAGCGGAATTGGATAATAAATCATACTTGGAACCCCCATTGTCTCAAGATGTTTTTTCAATTCGTCTCTTCGCCCGCCTTTGATTTGAAGCGTGTATTGATGATAAACATGCGTTGTATACGAAGCTTCAGCAGGACATATCACCTCTTCTACTTTCTCCAATCCTTGGTTGTAGGCCTCTGCCACTTGTTGTCTGCTTCGAATGTATTCATTCAGGTATGGCAATTTGGTTAACAAAACGGCAGCCTGCATAGTATCTAACCTGCTGTTGACACCGACCACATCATGAACATACTTTACTCGCTGACCATGATTTGCAATCATCTTGATTCTCTCTGATAAATGTTCATCTCTTGTTATTATAGCGCCACCATCACCATAACAGCCCAAGTTTTTAGAGGGGAAAAAACTTGTAGTTCCAATATGCCCAATAGTGCCAACAGGCATTCTTGCTCCGTTCGAAAACGTATAATATGCTCCAATAGCTTGAGCATTGTCTTCTACCACAAATAGGTTGTATTTTTCTGCAATTGCCATGATTGCTTCCATGTTGCTGGCTTGTCCGAACAAATGAACAGGTACAATAGCTTTGGTTCGACTTGTAATGGCTTGCTCCAGTGCGAAGGGGTCTAACGTAAAAAATTGGGGGTCAACCTCAATCAAAACCGGAGTTAAGCCGAGTAATGCAATCACCTCAGCAGTTGCAACGTAGGTAAAAGCTGAGGTAATAACTTCATCTCCTGGCTTAAGATCAAGCGCCATCATGGCAATTTGTAGAGCGTCTGTACCGTTTGCGCAAGGTATAACCTGAGCACCTTGCAGGTAGTCAGAAAGAGCGGATGTAAACTCATTTACCTCAGGTCCGTTAATAAATTGTCCGTGATTTAAAACACCGAGAACAGCCTTGTCCATTTCTGATTTAATTCGGTTGTACTGTCCTTGAAGATCGACCATTTGCATACGGCGTGTAATTTGGAATTTCGCGAAGCTAGAACGCATTGTGAACAATCTTCAAAACAAGTTTAATAAATTTCCCAATGAATTTGTTAATATGCTTATTTTCGGGCAAATGAATAACCCAGAACACGTTCTTCCCGTTGAAAATAAACCCAACGTTTTTTTCACTCTACTTCAGATGAGCAGGCCCATTAATCTACTGATGATTGGTTACACCTTCATTTGTTTTCATTTCGGACTTGGTTCACAACTCTTTTCAAGCTTTCATTTCGACACTTTCTTCGGGCATACTCTTCTACTTTTGACTGTACTATTAACTGCCTCAGCGGGTAATTTCATTAACGATTATTTCGACAAAAAAGTCGATGCAGTAAACAAACCCAATCAGATTTCTATTGATAAAAAAATCAAAAGAAGAGTGGTTATTTTGGCTCACGTAACAACCAATTTCATTGCATTAATCTGTGCCTTTACTGCTTCTAAATTTCTTGGCTCCTGGATGCCCATTATCATTACTCCGCTCATCATTTTTCTTTTGACCATTTACACACCTTTTCTAAAAAAGATGTACCTCATTGGAAATATTGCCGTCTCCTTTTGTATTGCCTTAATACCCCTTTGGGCATTATGGCCAGAGGTGATTCGTGAGGGGAATTGGTTTGTTCAAAGTTGGACATTCGTTTTTACACTTTTTGCATTTTTCATATCCCTTACCAGAGAAATTGTCAAAGACATAGAGGATGTTGAAGGTGATGCCGTTGGCAACTACCAAACTGTTGCAGTAAAAAGTGGCATTGGCGTAGCAAAACTATTGTCGCTATTCAGTCTACTTACCACACTTATAATTGCAAGTGTAGCCTGGCTTTTGTATTTAAATGATGTAGAGCATTGGGTAAAGCAAACCTATGTAGCACTCGTTCTAATACCACTTGTTATTGCCGTTCTTGTTCTACTACTTTCAAAAACAAAAAAGTGGTATTCAATTTCAAGTATGACATTAAAAATTGTGATGTTGTTGGGAATTACTTTCAGTCTTTTCCTTCTATAAAACACAACTTCATTTCGTAAGAAATGAAAAACCCTTAACTTCATTTACATAAGGTCGAAGGGTCATCTATTATCTACATATAGTTCTAAACCTCGGCCTTGCTTTTTGGTATCATAAACATTAATCCAAATGCAATAGCAAAAAATACAATCAGTGCCAAAATACTATAGCGCATACTGAAATGCCCATCTATAAAACCGAACGAAACTAAGCCTATTATTAGACCAACTTTTTCGGTTACATCATAAAAACTAAAGAAAGAGGCTGTATCCTTAGTACCGGGAATTAATTTTGAATAGGTGCTTCTGGCCAACGACTGTGTCCCCCCCATAATGAATCCGATTAGCCCTGCCGCAATGTAAAACATATTCACTTGACCTTCTTGTACAAAATAGAATGCGAAAAAGCAGATAAACATCCAAATAGCCAATGCCATTTTCAAAACAAAAAAATTACCAAACTTATTCGATAATCGGGAAAATAAATAAGCACCTGGAATTGCAATAATCTGAACAACAATAATGGAGACAATTAGATTTAAGGTTTCTAATTTCACCTCTTTTTTTCCGAAATAAGTTGCCATTTGCATAATGGTCTGAATTCCCATACTGAAAGTAAAAAAAGCTAAAAGATAGGCTTTCAATTGAGGCAAATTCCTAATTTGTCTCCATACACTACCGAGCTCTGCAAATCCTTTGGTAAAGGCATTTTCTTTCACTGTTGCCACCCGCTCCGTTTCTTTTAATCTAGCGAACGTTATTTGTGCAAAACCCATCCACCAAAGACCAACTGCAACAAAACAATAACGCATCATGTTAATTTTTTCATCACCACTTTTCGCAATGACCATGACCGCAATTAAAGCTATGATTAGTAAAATCATACTTCCTAGATATCCCAATGAAAATCCTTTAGCACTGACTTTATCCTGCTCTTCCTCAGTTGCCACTATAGGTAGGAAACTATTTGCGAAAGCATAACTACCCCAAAATCCAATACACGCAAATACGACACTCATGATACTTAAATTCATGTGCATTGGATCAAAGAAAAACAAACTTATGCACGAGAATGATCCTAGGTAACAAAAGAACTTTAAGAAAAATTTCTTCTTCCCGTAATAGTCTGCAACTCCCGAGAGAATGGGAAGCACAAGGCAAACAATTGTCAATCCAAATGCCGTTGCATAACTAATTAACTCCGTGTTCTCTAAAGTAAATCCGAATACATTGACCTTCTTAAACTCAGTACCATCGGGTTGTTTTACTGTGGTCATTATATCATAGAATATTGGAAATATCGTAGATCCAATTACAAGGTTATAAACCGAGTTAGCCCAATCATACATGGCCCAACCATTCTGGATTTTTTTTCTGTTTTCAATCATATCTATTCTGAAATTTCAATCCAATACGAACCACCATGTCGTTCAATTCCAACTGGAAGTTGCTGCCAAAAAGTATCTTCGAATTGACTGTAACTCCCATGTTGAGATAGGTAGTAATTGGGTAAAATTGTTTTGAATTTATTGGGATTAGCAAGTATAAACGCAGCAAGAGTGTATTGTTCTGAATAGAATCGATCACACATAAACTGCGGATAATCATAGGGTAAATAAATGTCATGTATTTGAACAATCACACCTTTCTTCAGAGCAGGTAATACCTCCATAAAAAAGACTGTAGCATCTGAATTCGGAAGTACACGATGCGAGTTGTCTATAAATAAAAAATCACCAGCTTCTAGTTTTTCTGCGATTGACAGCGACGTATTTTCAAAAGGTTCACGTATGACTACATTGGCTAAATTGTCAATTTCGGCACGTGGAAAAGGGTCTACCGATATTATTTCAGTAGTTAAATTCTCTCTCAACTTAGCTGCGTGCGCCACTTTCGTGCTATTTCCAGACCCAATTTCCAGATATCGTTTTGGTTTTTTACTCGCTAACAAAGTATATAAGGAGACCATATCAAGTCCTGGAAGAAACTTGTTGTTCCAAAAAGGTCTGCTTTCACTTTCCTTTTCCAATGACCATTCTTGAAAGACTGACACATAATCAAGACATTTATTCAAACTTTCAAAATAATTTGAATCTGATTGTGAAATTATCTTCTGCAACATTTCATTCGGAGGTAATCCATGTCCGTACCTAGGCTTAAATACCACAGGATAATCCAAAATTAACTTTTGAAATTTCGGGTGTAGGAGCTTAATAAGCTGCTTCATTCTCTTCTTGTTTCGGTTAACGTCTCATGCGAATGTACTACCTTTGCACCAAAGACCGAAGAGGATTCATCGCTCGTTGTAAAATGAGAGGAAAGTCCGGGCAGCGCAGAGCGCCGTACCTTGTGAAAAGTGAGGGATGTTCAGTGTAAATTGAACAGACAGAAAGGGCCGCAGAAAATATACCGCCTTCGGGTAAGGGTGAAATGGGGGTGTAAGAGACCACCGCATTTCTTGGTAACAAGAATGGCATGGCAACCCTTGCGGGCTGTAAGACCAAATAAACCGGGGTAAACAGATTCGTTCTGTTTGGAGAGTTGCTCGCTCAATCTCGGAGGGTAGGTCGCAGAGATAAATGATGAAATAAAACAGAACCCGGCTTACGCTCACGGTCTTTTACTTTTTATTGCATGATTAAACACCTATCAATACCACTTCTGCTGTCTGTACTCTATTTGAGTTCTTGTACACATTATGAAACTGATTTTTGTGCACGCATGCGCAGTGAGTTCAATGAAGATACATTGCAAAACATTCAGTTTGGTTCTTGTATGCGCGAGTACAAACCCTCTCCTATTTTAGATGTTATAGCAGAGCAAAATCCTGATATATTCATCTTTTTAGGTGACAATGTATATGGGGATACCAAGTGTATAGATGAATTAAGAAACAAATATGCTATTCTGAGTTGCAAGCCTGAATTCCAGCGGCTGTGCGCTACTTCAGAGATACTTGCCGTTTGGGACGATCATGATTACGGTTGGAATGATGTAGGTTATGAGTATGAAATGAAAAAAGAATCGAAATCGGTTTTTTTAGAATTTTGGCAAGTTCCCACAAACAGTGAACGTTTTCAACATGAAGGCAATTATGAAGTTCGATACTTTGGATCAAGTGGCCATTTGGTGCAGATTATTCTGCTCGACACACGCACTTTTCGATCTGAACTTGAAGAAAATAATGACAACGATTATGTGCAAATGTATAATTCATCTAAAACCATTTTAGGGGAAGAGCAATGGAACTGGTTGAGCAATCAATTCATGCAACCTGCCGAGGTGCGTATTATTTGCACCTCTACACAATTTGGCACTGAATACAATGGTATGGAATCTTGGGCTAATTTTCCTTTGGAGCAGGAACGTATGGCGCAGACCATTGTGAACACACAAGCAAACGGCGTTTTATTCATCAGCGGAGATGTGCACTATGCTGAGTGCTCGAAACGCTCGTATCCAAATTGCTATCCGTTATACGACATAACATCTAGTGCTTTGAACCAGAAAAACAGCGGTATAGCAGACAACCAATACAGAACATTTGACGCCTTTAATCAACCCAATTTCGGCGAGTTGAAATTCAACTGGCAAGGGGCCAACACGACCATAGAATGTACTATTAAAGATGAGAACGGCAGCATTGTGAGAAGCACGCTTATTCCATTGAGCGAATTACAATTTTGACTCTGCTATTTTTTTTTCTTCTGGCGTATTCACATTCATTAAAACCGAATTATCATTCGGCTCAACTATTTCAACTTCTGAGTTGAATAACATTTTCCTCGGACAATGAAACCCATTGGCCCACCATGCTGTTAATGCATACATGGCAGCGGGTTCATAGATTGTCACTAACGGCTCTGGTCCGCCATCCATAGGAGATTTAAAACATGTCGCCAACTTTTTTGGATTTCGCATTTGAATCAAGGAAGATAAATGCTTCACATTCATCAATGGCAAATCACAAGCTACCACAAGCCATGCGCTGTTTGGATTGAATTTCATGGCTGATACAATTCCACCCAATGGACCCGCATTTTTCAAAATATCAGGAATGGTCTCAACACCGAATGAATCTCCCCACTGCAGTTGACTCTCCCTCACCGATAAATAGGGTTTCAACTCCAGTTGATTGGACCAATGAATGATTCTATCTAACTGCACTTCATTATTATATTTCAACATGGCCTTATCCTGTCCCATTCTCTTGCTTGCTCCACCGGCCAGAATCAACATATTCAGATTTGGAACTGCGAAAAAAGACGGAATAAAACTCGTCAAAAACTCGATTTCTGAATACACCTTTGTTTCATTTGATTTCAACTCTTGAAGGTATTCAGGAAGCTCATCTACTTCCTTGTAAACAATGGCTAACACGTTTGTTAATTGATCTCTTCGTCTTAACAAACTGTCCTTTTTCTTTTCGTTTACAACAATAATTTGAGCTGAAGCTGTATGGTGATTTCCGTTCACAACTACTCCGGAATAATTTGCCAAAGTTGTGCTATTCAGAGGCACGTCTTGAAAAAGAGAAAAGCCGTTTGTTTGGGTATTTAGATGATTGGAAATAGCTTCAGAGGCCTCATGGGATGCATCAACCAAAACCAACCTTTGATTCACTGAAAGTGAAATTTCATTGAATAAATTTAGTACATCTTCACAAGTTGTTCCGTAAATGGCGAGCTCTCTCTGATGCCATTGATTTTTTGGTAGCAAAGTTCTCATTTCTGACTAAAATCTGACTTGCCACCTTTTTTTTCAATTAATCCAATGCCAGAGATTTCAATTTCGAATGAGAGCGCTTTAACCATATCATAAACAGTAAGAGCTGCAACGCTGACACCCGTTAAAGCTTCCATTTCAACGCCCGTTTGCCCTGTGCATTTGACCTCAGAAGAAATATGAATTCCATCAGAGACAATTTCCATTTGCACATCAATGAATGAAACCATGAGTGGATGGCATAAAGGTATCAGTTGGCTGGTTTGCTTCACTGCTTGTATACCCGCAAGCCTTGCGGTTTGAATTACCGCTCCTTTTGGTGAATTCCATTCACCGTTTTGAAACAAGTCTAAAATTATTTTCGGCAATAGAACTTTACCTACTGCTTTGGCTGTGCGAAACGTAGCGTTTTTTTCAGTTACATCTACCATTTGTGCTTTGCCATTCGACTGCACATGTGACAATTGATCCATGGAACAAAATTACATTAGACTTGTAAGAATTTCGAAGTTTTGTGAATGATGCAACTTTTCGTGTGCTTATATCATCCTTATCTTCGTGCTAGGCATGCAACACAAGACGGGAATAAAAATAATCTTAACGGGAATTGCATTCTTGTTCTTGTCAATCTATAGTTCAGCAAGCCATTTGATTGGTGGAGAATTGTACTACACGCACATTGGCGGGAACAATTACACAGTTACTTTAAAAATTTTCAGAGACTGCGGCCCCAACAATACTAACGGTACAGATTTCGATGCAGCTGTTTCCATTGGGGCATTTTACACCAATAGCAATGGCCTCTTTACAGAGATCTCTATTAACTTAATTTCAACCAACGTCACTACAATTCCGGTTGTTTTAGACAACCCTTGTTTTATTTTACCTCCTGACGTATGTGTAGAACAGGCTATTTATTCGGGAACCATAACATTACCGCCTGTAGCAGGAGGTTACACTCTGGTTCATCAACGTTGCTGTTTTCAACCGAGTATTGATAACCTCACAGCGCCTCAAAATCTAGGGGTTTCATATTCAGCTCATGTGCCTGGGAGCGATGAGTTGAACGGTACAAATTCAAGCCCTCGTTTCAACAATTTTCCTCCTCCAGCCTTGTGTAAAGATGCGGAGTTCACCTTTGACCACAGCGCCACAGATCCTGAAGGCGACCAAATTGTATATTCGTTCTGTGCACCCTATTTATTCTCTGACCCTACAGCCCCTGCTCCAGCTCCACCAAATAATCCGCCCTATGGTTTATTGAATTATGGCCCTGGATTTTCCCCAACATATCCCATTACAAGTAATCCATCATTTACCATTGATCCAGTCACAGGACAGATTGAAGGAACTGCAACCGCCCTTGGCCAATATACCATTACAGTTTGCGCGGAAGAATATCGAAACGGTATTTATTTGAGTACAACCCGACGGACCTTTCAATTCAACGTAACCATTTGTGATCCGTCCATACTGGCGGCCGTTCCTGAACAAACATCTTTTTGCAACGGATTAACCGTTAGTTTAACGAATGAAAGCACGAATTCAAGTTTTTGGCATTGGGATTTTGGAGTTCCTTTCGAGATATATGACACCAGCAATGTTGAGAATCCTACATTTACATATCCTGGTCCAGGCAACTATACCATCACGTTAATTGCCAATCCAGGGTGGTCATGTGCAGATACTGCCACAACAACATACACGGTTTACCCGGAAATTGAACCCATAATTACACTAGGAGATTATGCCTGCGTAAATAACACTGATGAATGGGAATTTTGGGGAGCTGCAACTTTGGTTAATGGTGGCACGTATGCGTGGGATTTTGGAAATGGCTCTTCTCCGGGGAATTCAGATGTAGTGCATCCTCAAAACATTCAATTGAATTCACTGAACGCATCGAATACCATTACACTTACAGTAACAGCTGATAACGGGTGTTCTGAGAGCACAACATTGGTTGTGAATAATGCGCCGGATCCGGTGGCATCCATTCCACCACAAGACACTTTTTGCGATGGACTGAGTTATACCTTCGGAAATACATCTACGAATGCCACTTCATATTGGTGGGAATTTAACACCGTATTTAACGGCGATTATTCCGATGACGAATTTCCATCCTTTACCTTCCCCGATACGGGTCAATATAGCATTCAGCTCATTGCCTCAGCGCCTTTTACATGTCCTGACACGACACTCGGAAATTTGAGCATATACGGAAATTTACAACCGAGTTTTCCTGCTCTTGAAGAGCAATGTTTTAGTTCGAATAGTTTTGATTTTCAAGCATTGGGTGCAACTACAAATAGCGCCACGTACAATTGGAATTTTGGCACTCCGAATCTGGCCAATTCAAATGTTCAGAATCCACAAAACATTCACTTCCCTGAATCGGGTACCTTCACTGTGAGTCTTACCATTTCCGAAAATGGGTGTACTGAAACATACATTGATGATGTTTGGGTGCCACAAGATCCAATTTTATTCCCTTCCATAATCCCTGACGCAGGGTGTCCTCCGGTATTCGGCGGATTCATTGCCAATGCAACTTCAGACACACAACTTTTTTACATCTGGAATTTCGGTGATGGCACCACCTCAACCGAGCCCATTGTAACACACATATATCAGAATCCGGGTGTGTATGATGTTTCATTGCAGGTCTATACCACTACCGGATGTTTAGACACCTTATCTGAATTTTTAAATAATGCTATAACGGTGTATCCTTTACCAACGGCCGCTTTCACCATTACCCCGCAAACAGTCTCTATTTTCGAACCAACAACCTCAATAACAGATGTGTCTAGTGGTGGTATTTCGTGTATCTACAGCATGAGTGACGGAGGGTCTTCAACCGAATGTTCGTTCGAGTATGATTGGACAGAAGCCGGTATTCAGACCATAAGTCAAACTGTTACAAATGAATTTGGTTGCATTGACCAAGTTTCTGGGTCTCTTTTCGTTGAAGGATTTCTATTTTATGCACCAAATAGCTTCACGCCAAACCAAGATGGTATAAACGAATTCTGGCTTCCAGAAACAACTGGAACAACCTCTTACAACATTCAGATATTTGACCGATGGGGCACGCTGATTTTTGAGACTGACGATCCGAAAATTGCATGGACAGGTAATGTAAGAGAAGGAAATCACTATGCTGAAAACGGTGTCTACCAATTTCACGCTTCCATGAAAGACCTATTGGAAAAACCCCACGAATTTTGGGGGCATATTGTACTGGCTCGTTAAAACACGAAGTTGAAGGAAGCGTTAAAAGCCAATCCTCTGGTGTATCTAACATCTTTGAAGGGAATCAAATAATTCACCTTAGTATCAATCAACACATACTTGTTCTTGAATAATTCCACGCCAATTGCCGGTGCGAAATATCCCATAAAGTTCTTTTTAGCATCGTTGGAAGCGAGCAAACCACCGAAGGTATATCCACTATAAAGGTTAAAGAATTTATTTGTTCCGCGGCCCAAATGACGCGAATAGAAATCTTGTCCAAAAC
>CAYSEX010000062.1:7986-11911 GCA_964430305.1 uncultured Chryseobacterium sp. | reverse complement strand
ACCGACCTCGCGTCGTTTGAGATTTTCTTGTGAGCCGCACAGGTTGCAGGGAATGATCGGAAATTCTCGCCAGCGAGCGAACGCTATCAGGTCGTCCTCGCGAACATAGGCCAGTGGCCGGATAACCACATGCCGGCCGTCATCAGAGACCAGCTTGGGTGGCATGGCCTTGAGCCTACCGCCGTAAAAAAGATTGAGAAAAAACGTGCCCAGAATGTCATCACGGTGATGCCCTAGTGCGATCTTGGTGGCACCCAGCTCGCTGGCCACGCGGTAAAGAATGCCGCGACGAAGCCTTGAGCAAAGCGAGCACATGGTCTTACCCGCCGGGATGACGCGCGTCACGATTGAGTACGTATCCTGGTTTTCAATGTGAAACGGCACACCCAGTTTGCGCAGATAGTCAGGCAGCACGTGCTCAGGGAAACCAGGCTGCTTCTGGTCGAGATTGACGGCAATGATGTCGAAGGAAATAGGAGCGCGCTCACGCAGCGTCAGCAGCAGATCAAGAAGGCTGTAGCTGTCTTTACCGCCGGACAGACACACCATCACGCGGTCTCCGGCTTCTATCATGCCGAAGTCGGCAATTGCCTGTCCGGTCTGGCGCAAAAGCCGCTTGTGCAGCTTGTTGCGCTCGCGGGCCTCGCGCTCGTACCGGGCGCGCGTCAGGTCGCTCATCGCATCCGCCGCAGTTCGACGCTGGCTGCCGACAGACCTGCCATGGGCTGCGGCTTGGTGACTCGAACAGCCAGCCCGCGCACGTCGACGGCCAACCAAAGCTCGTCGAGCAGGTTTGCGCAAAGTGTCTCGATGAGTTTGAAGCGGCGGCTGGCGGCAACACGCTGGGCGGTCTGTACCACCTGCTCATAGTTCACGGTGCCATCGAGCCGGTCGTCGCGGACGGCTTGAACATTGATACCCAGCAGCATTTCAACGTCGACGACCACAGGGCCCACACTTCCTCTGCACCATCTCCATTCAAGTCACCACCCAGACTTACAGATGAAGTAACGTTAGCTAAAGTAGCTGTTACAATTCCTTCAGTAACACCAGCACATACCGCAGCATTGGTTGTTGTAACCGATGTTAATGCAGCAGGCTCAGTAATTACCAATTCAATTGGTAAAGTAACGTTGTTGTTAGCGTCTTGTACGTATACAGAATATGTACCCGCTGCTAAGTTTGTTGGTAATGCACCATATGTGCCAGCAGGGTTACCTGGAGCAACAACTGAGTAAGAGTAAGGAGCAGTTCCACAAACTTGAGTTTGAGAGAACGATCCGTTTGCAGCACCGTTACAAGTAATGTTAATTGGTGTCAATTGCACACCACTTAAAGCAGATACTACAACCCCAGTAAAGGCAGGAGCTGAAGAACATGTAGCAGTTGAAGCAACTACAGCATAGTAATCATCAGCATAAACTGGACTTGTGGTATAAGAAGCGCCTGTACCTACAGAAGTATTGGTAATATCGAACCATTCGAAAGTTACACCTGATAATCCAGTTGTTTCAGTAGCTGAAAGTGTTACAGTTGAACCGAAACATACTGTAGCTACAGTTGCAGAAGAAACTGAAGGAACTGGATTAACAGTCAAGGTAGTTGAAGCAGAAGCTTGACAACCGTTTGAATCTGTTAAAGTTACTCCATATGCACCACCGGTAGTAGCTGAAATTGAAGAGCCACTTCCCATAGCCACACCTGCACAACCTGTAGTTGAGATAGCCTGTGTTGCTGGAGGAGTTGCACCTACAGTTGAAGCGAATAATACCGCACCAGTAGCATCTGGTCCGGCGTATACAGTGTAGTGGTTTTCACCTGACCAAGAACCTGCTGTGTAAACTACAGATACGTTGGTTCCAGAAACTGCAAAGTTGGAAACAGCAGGACCAAATCCAGTAGCAATAGTTAAGTTGTCAAGAACAACTACTCCGTCAACTACTACGTCAACAGTACCACCATTCCATCCGTCACCGAATGTATCTTCCAATTCAATGCTGTAAACACATGGATAATTCATCCATGAGAACGTTCCGCTTCCTGAAGCAGTCAATGTTGCGCTAGAACCAGCACAAATTGCAGTTGATCCAGAGATAGAAGTTGCTGCTGCAGCGAAAGTCAAAAGACCACCCTGAGCAGTACCTCCAGCGTTTGTTACATCAACAGAAACCAAACCTGCAGCTACAGTCATTGGCACTACCACAGACATAGACGTTGGAGAAGCCACTGTGTATGATGCAGCTACGCCACCCACCGTTACCGATGTGATGTTCACGAAGTCTGTTCCTGTAACAGTTACCGTAGCACCTGGACAAGCTTGAAGCGGATCTACTGAAGAAATGGTAGGAGGAGCAACTGGGGTAGTGTAAGATGCAGGGAAAGACCATGCAGAAGTCTCAGTACCACAGTTAGCACGATAGTATACTTGGTAAGAAGTGCTTGCAGTTAAGCCTGTAATGGTGTAAGAACCGGTGTTGGTTGCACCATCAATGGTTGCAGCAACGTTGGTTAATACTGTTCCAGTACCTGGAGTGAAACCCGTTGGTCCGTATTCAAAATCATAGTTTGTTGCAGTTGAACAACCCAAAGGCCATGTCAAAGACACAGAGTTGTAAGTAGTTGCTGAAACTGTCAACACGCCAGGAGATGGACAAGCCGGAGGTGCCGCAATGGTAATGATGTAATCTTCAATTTCACCGTAGAAGTTGTTCACACAAGGATCAACGTTTATACCATTTGTGGCGTACATTGCACGCACGCGCAGGCGGTGTGGACCAGCGGGAGGAGTACAACTTATGACTACTGGGAATGCAGCCGATGAACCCAATACCCCAACTTGACCAGAACCGGTAACTTGACCGTTTGAATAACCAATACGCTCAGTTGTTTCAAATACACCGTTGTCATTGTAGTCAATCCATGCCGCATATCCTTCAGAATATTGACCAGCATAAACGATACAGCTGTAAGTTGTTGAAGGAAGAAGTGTTGTTGTTAAAGCAGGATTAGTAGTGTAGTTTGAATAACCTGCAGTTCCACTTGGACATCCTGTACCTGAGTTGTTATCAAGGGTATTCAAAATTACACGAGCAATTACGTCACCATCTGTACAACCGTAAGTTGTTGTTGGTGTGCAATAGCAGCTCAATGGAGGATTCAATGTTACTTGAACGTTGTTTGAGTAACTTGTAGTGTTTGAATTCGCACATGTTACAGCCAAACGGTAGTAACCAGCAGCGGTAATAGCAACACTGTATGTTGCAGGATTGGTAGCACCTGTTGCAGCGAAGTTTGTTCCATCGGTTGAAAATTCCCAACTGTAGGAAATCCCTGTTCCGAATGTATATCCAGTGTTTGTGAATGTAACAGTTGTTCCATTACAAACAGCTGAACCGGTTGCAGAGGTTATTCCCCCGTTTGGAGTGCCTGTACAGCCTGGAGGGCAACTGGTACCTGTAGTTAATGTAGAACCAACAGTACCAGTTCCAGAAGGTTTGGTGTAATTGGCATTTCCTGTTACGTCTATTGAAACTCCAACTTCTCCAGAATAGCTTCCACCTGAAGTCCAAACCAATGTATAGGCCGCGTTCTGAGGCAAACAAGCAGTAATGGTTTGATTTAAACCCGTTGTGAAGGTTGAACCAAAAACCAAGTAAGGAGAACCATTGACGTTAAGTGTCATGGTAGCACCATTCCAACCGTCGCCGTATGAGTCAATCATTGTGATTGTAGCAGCACAAGTATTGATGGTGTAAGAAGAAGAAGAAGAATAACTTGTCAAACCAGAGTTCGTGCAAGTTGTAGCCAATCTGAAGCTTGTGTTTACAGACACACCTGCAGACAAGGTATAACTGGCAGTGGTAGCTCCAGAAATATTATTCCAAGTTGTACCACCGTCTGTTGAAGACTGCCATTGGAAGGTTAG
>CAYSEX010000062.1:0-7886 GCA_964430305.1 uncultured Chryseobacterium sp. | reverse complement strand
CCCCGCGTTCGCCCGGAAGACGAACCCGTGGTAGTGTCAAACACCGCTAAATCCCTAGGATTCGGCGGGTACTGAGAACGTAAAAAACGGTTCATAAGTTAAGATTAGTTAATAAATAGTTTAGGTTTTCGCAATTAAGCGATAGCAATTATAAGACGAAAAAGACTTATTCAGATGCCTGTGTTGAAACTTTTTTTTTGATTTTTCGTAGGGCTAGCACTTGAGATTTAAACTACGAGCTAAAACCCTTCTGAAAATCAACGATTTAAATCACAGCTTTGGATTTCTAAAACCTCATATTTAGTTTCATTCTGAATAGATTTCAGAGCAAATCCGGCCTTAACATAAGCCTCTTTTCTGTTCTCACGATCTACTTCTCCCCACAAAACAAGATAATTGGGTGTGGGCATGGGCAAGCGCTTGCAATCGTAGACCAATTCATGTTCCATCTGTTTTTTCAAATCTTGAATGGAGCGCTTTCCGTGCATGGTAAACGGATGAACCATTTTTCCGGTGTAATACATGGGCAACCAGACAGGACCATCACCGGCGTAATTGTCTACAATGACGTTTTGCATTTGCCCTGTTTCTAAAAGAAGTTTACACACTTCCAATTGATTCCGCTTCGGCACAAAAAATAAAGCACCTAACGTAAAAACAACACCCAAAAACCAATTGTATTGAATCCATTTCTCTTGGGCTGGCTTCAGGTATGCTGCTGCAATTAACAGAAGAAAAGGAACCGCGGGCAACAGAAATCGCTCTTGCCGGTTGGGAATCACCAAATGAAAAACGATAAAAATCAAAACTGCCAAAAACAAGGCATTGTATTTCGAAAAATCTTTCCACGCTTTACTGAGCATTAAACTTCGCGCAAGGAGCACCGCGAGTGGCGCCAAAACATAGTATGTGATTAAACTGAGGTATGAGAAAACATTGCTTGGATATTGACCCAAGTGTGTGCTGTTGTAATGGAAATAATCAAACAAATGCTGAAACACTCCCTGATTCCAAAGCAACACATCATCTATCTGTGTGAGAAAAAAGATAGAAACAAATGAGATTCCATAAATGAAACTTGTTTTCCATTGTGACTTCATGAGTGCATAAACACCAAGCGTTAATGGAATCCAAATCACTTGATACCGCATTCCCACAGCCAAGGCAAAAAACACTCCTGACCACGCTTTATCTCGCGTGCCATTGCGCAACCAAAAATTCGCGCCAGCCAATAAAAACGGAATACACACCATTTCAGGCATTTGATGCACCTCGTATACCGTGACTATTCCGGCGAATACCCACGACCAAAGCATCCATTTCCCTACTTCATTCCAAGCTAATTTTTTAACTAACTTGTACATCTCAGCAACACCCCATATACCAATGGAAGCATGAATAAGACGAACAATAAGCATTTGAGAAAACGGATTGCTTCCAACTAAAAACTTCGCGAAGCTTAGAAAAACAAAATTCAAGAAATAATAAAAATAACTGAAGGGTTGTGCGTGCTGTACTTGGTTGTAATCATTGGGATACCAATTGTGATAATTTTCACCCATGACCCACGAACCCACGGGTTCAATGGCTAAGAAGTGATCATCACTCATGTGGTAGCCCTCAGAAAAAAAAGCAGCAAGTATTCGAACGCAAGCCGCAACAATGATCAGTCGAGTGAAGAATCCTTGATCTTTCTTTAGATATGTTAACAACCCCCTCATAGAAACAGCAATTAGGTCTGTATGACCCCTACTGCATAAGGTTTTTCAGCCGGGGCGGCTGAGGCTGCCTCGAGTCCCAGTGATAACCATTTTCTGGTATCGGCAGGATCTATTACTGCGTCGAGCCAAAGTCTTGATGCGGCATAATAGGGAGAGGTTTGTTCATCATATTTGGATTTGATTTTGGAAAACATCTCTTCCTCTTTCTCCTTGGTAATGGTCTCACCTTTCGCCTTCAACGAGGCCACTTCAATTTGTAAAAGTACTTTTGCTGCTTGTGCACCGCCCATGACCGCAACTTGTGCAGTGGGCCACCCTACAATTAACCGCGGATCATAGGCTTTTCCGCACATAGCGTAGTTTCCGGCACCGTAGCTATTGCCAATGATGATCGTGAATTTTGGAACTGTGCTATTCGCTTGGGCGTTGACCATTTTAGCGCCGTCTTTAATGATACCCCCATGTTCACTTTTACTTCCTACCATAAAACCCGTAACGTCTTGCAAGAAAACAAGAGGAATGTTTTTCTGGTTGCAGTTCATGATGAATCGGGCGGCTTTGTCTGCGCTATCGCTGTAAATAACACCGCCAAATTGTAGTCCATCCTTTTTGCTTTTCACTACCTCACGCTGATTGGCAACGATACCAACACTCCATCCATTCACTCTGGCGTACGCGCAAACGATACTCTTTCCGTATTCGGCTTTGTATTCTGTGAATTCGCTGTTATCTACAATGCACGAAATAATATCTCTCACCTCGAATGACTTGGTTCGATCATCGGGTAATATGCCGTAGACATCTTTCATATTTCGCTTTGGCATTGTCGGGGTTTCTCGATCAAAACCGGCGTTCAATAACGAATGACCTTGGGCTGCAATTAATTTTTTCAATGTATCCAGGGCATCTTTATCATCTTTCGCTTTGTAATCTGTTACCCCTGAAATTTCACAATGGGTAGATGCACCCCCAAGCGTTTCATTATCTATGTCTTCACCAATAGCTGCTTTTACCAGGTAACTACCGGCAAGAAAAATACTACCCGTTTTATCTACAATAAGAGCTTCGTCGCTCATGATAGGCAGATAAGCACCACCGGCGACACAACTTCCCATGATGGCTGCATACTGGGGAATGCCCATGCTGCTCATTTTGGCGTTGTTTCGGAAGATGCGACCGAAGTGTTCTTTGTCTGGAAAAATTTCATCTTGCATGGGAAGATACACCCCCGCACTGTCTACCAGATAAACAATGGGAATGCGGTTTTCCATGGCGATCTCTTGCGCTCTTAAATTCTTTTTGCCCGTAATCGGGAACCAAGCACCAGCCTTCACTGTGGCATCATTCGCAACTACCAAACACAATTTTTTCTTGATGTATCCCATGACCACCACTACCCCACCGGCCGGACATCCCCCGTGTTCTGGGTACATGCCATCGCCGGCAAAGGCCCCAATTTCAATTCGATCTGAACCGGAGTCGAGCAAGTAGTCGATGCGCTCTCTCGCGGTTAGCTTGCCTTTTTCGTGTTCTTTCTCAATTCTTTTCTTTCCACCCCCTTCGTAAATCACCCGCAATTTCCGGTTCATTTCAGAAAGGCGCTGCATCATTTTATCCTCGTTAGCATTGAACGATAACTCTTTTGCATCCATGTTTCAAAAGTAGTGTGAAATTCAGTTGGCAGAATTCAGTTTTTGGAAATACTTCGACTGTGCATACGAATTATTCAGTTGGTTTTTGAGTTCAAGAAGCAAGACATCTGGCTCCAACAATGCAGGTCCAAAAAAACCATTCATGGCAGTATTGCAACCGAAAACCTCTTTCTTGTTCTCTTGAAAATAAGCTTTCAGTTTTGGACTCAAATCATTTACATCAAATTGGTAATCACCCTCTCTGTAGTTGATTTCGAGATATACATCTGCTTGATTCAAGAGCTCAATGACTTGTTCGGTATCATACTCTTGGCTTTTATCTCCTTCACATCCCAAATAAGTAGCGCCTGCATTTGCCAATAATACAGACCAAAACGACTGGCTGGGAGCAATGGTCCAAGCGCTCCCTGAATATGCTAACACCGCCACTTTAGGTTGTGAGGCCTGCTCTACTTTATGCGACGCGTATTTGTTTTCAATTTGCTTGAAAGCATCGATACTTTCTTTCGATTTTCCTATGAAAAACCCCACTGCAACAAGCCATTCGGCTCTACCTAAAGGTTGTAGCTCTTCATATTCGAACATGGGAAGAATGGGCATTTCGGGAAAGAACGCTTTCCAATTGCGGCCTTCATAAGGAAGTGAAAGAATTCCCTGTGCTTCTGAAACTGCAACTTGTTCTTTACTTACTTCAGCATTTTCCCAATTCACACATTGGTTATTACGCATTCTTTCACGAACAATAGCATCCTCAACTCGCGAACCATAGACTGTGGCCACAAGCGTATTTTGTGCATTTAATTGTGACAAATAATGAATATGGGTGGTGCTAAAAACAGCCAGACTTTGAGGCTTCTTTCTGCATGATTCACGTTGAATGACTTGACCCTTTTTCAGAATTTCAATTAACGTATCACCTTGCACTTCTACAATTCGAAAAGCCGTTGCGTAAGTGGGCTGATAAATGACCCGAGTTTGTTGATTTTGGTCTGAGTTGGAATTGCAACTCGCGAGAAAGAGAACAATGATAAAAAGACCTAGACTGCGCATGTATGCAAAGAAATAAAAATCCCCCGATGTTCGGGGGATTTTTTCAGTTCCAAATGTAATTGGAATTTGAATCTTCCATGGAAACGAGCGCCTCTGTGAGGGCGATTTCTGATTCAATAAAAAATTCAAGATCATTCAGTGTAAAGTTGGTCATAGGCCTGTACTTTTTTTTGTGTTTGTTTTGGTTAAACGAACCTTGTTGCGCCATATTGCCTTGACCGCAAAAAAATCCCGACCATTTGGTCGGGACTCATTCTAAAGTACCAATTTCACTTGGTATTTATCCATGTATTTCCTGAGGTTAATGAGTGCATATCTCATTCTTCCCAAAGCGGTATTGATGCTTATGTTGAGTTGATCTGCAATTTCCTTAAAACTCATGTCATAAACAATTCGCATCATGACAATTTCTTTTTGTTCTGCTGGCAACATAGCGATTAATTGTCGCACCTCTTTTGACACCTCGCGCTTGGCTACAAGCTGCTCTACATTCTTCGCTTTGTCAGACACATAATCAAGTGGATTGTAATCATCATTGCCACGAACGAATTGCATTTTTTTAGCATTTCTAAAATGATCAATGCATAAGTTGTGTGCAATACGCATCATCCAAGCACCGAACTTCCCCTCTTCATTGTATTGCCCATCATTCAACGCTTGAATGGCTTTACAGATGGTGTCTTGAAATAAATCCTGTGCGAGTTCATAATCACGAACTACCATTTGAATTTTTCCAAACACCTTGGATTGAACGCGGTTCAACAACTCTTCAAATGCTTTGTGATTTCCGTCTGTGTAGCTGGCTACTAATTGACGCTCTGTTAATTCAGAATAACGCATAACGACCTCCTTTTTTATTGGTTCAACTTAATTGTAACTAAAAAAAGTAATCCTTTTTTCTATAGGCTTTTTGCGTTGTTGTTATTAACTGAATTCGAATATAAACCATTTTTTTGAAAAATCACAATTTGAAATAAAAAAAATTAAAAACTTTCTTCGAGGTCGTCGGTTTTACCTTCGCACATCGAATACATTCCACACGTGAAAAAAGACATAGAAATAAAAGGAGCCCGCGTTCACAATTTAAAAAACATAGATGTGAAAATACCACGCAACAAGCTGGTGGTACTCACAGGGCTCAGTGGTTCTGGAAAAAGCTCTTTGGCCTTTCACACGCTATATGCTGAAGGGCAACGCAGATATGTGGAAAGTTTGTCTTCCTATGCAAGACAATTTCTTGGAAAGTTTGATAAACCTGATGTGGATAGTATTACCGGAATTAGTCCAGCTATTGCCATTGAGCAAAAAGTGATTGGTCGAAGTTCCAGAAGTACCGTGGGGACCAGTACTGAAATTTATGATTACATTAAGCTGTTGTACGCTCGTGTTGGAAGAACCGTTTCCCCCTATACAAACCAAGAAGTTGTTCGCTATAAAACTTCAGACGTTGTAGACGTGATTCAGCAATTACCAGAAGATTCTCGTTTCGCGATACTCAGCCCGTTGACATTTAAGTCTGACAATGCATTTGTTTTGAAACAAGAGAGTTTCATACAACAAGGGTTTACACGTTTCTTTTCGAATGGTGAATGGTTGGAAATAGACGGATGCACTTACCACAAAGAGAACCAATATTATCTATTGGTAGACCGCATGGTTCGCAATGACGAAATGGAACTTTCACGGTTAACGGATAGTATTGATTTGGCCTTTGCACAGGGTGAAGGAAGATGTGCAGTGTATGAATCAGAGGGAGATGTAATTAAACTATACTCTTCATTTTTCGAAGAAAATGGAATTCAATTCGACGAACCTTCGCTGCATTTGTTTTCTTTTAATAATCCTGTTGGTGCTTGCAAAACGTGTGAAGGCTTTGGAAGTATCATAGGTATTGATCCAAATTTGGTCATTCCAAATCAAAATCTCTCCATTTATCAAGACTGTGTTGCATGTTGGAAGGGCGAAAAAATGAGTGAATGGAAAGATGATGTTATTCGCGGCGCTAAGGCTGCAAATTTACCCATTCACACGCCTTACAATGAATTAAGTGAATCACAGAAAAAAACATTGTGGAATGGCACCTCACACTTTCACGGTATTCATGCTTTTTTCAAATACTTGGAAGGTGAGACATACAAAATTCAATACCGGGTTATGCTTAGTCGTTACCGTGGAAGAACAGCTTGTACAGATTGTTTTGGAACTCGATTGCGCAAAGAGGCCAACTACGTAAAAATTAATGGCAAGAGCATCTCTGAATTACTGCTTTTGCCTTTAGATCAATGCTTGCACTTTTTTGAACATGTTGAACTTGATGTTCATGAACAAGCGGTAGCAAAACGAATCTTGGTTGAGATAACCTCTCGCTTGCAATTCTTGTGCAATGTAGGTCTGGAATATTTAACCTTGAATCGTTTGTCAAATTCATTGAGTGGCGGAGAATCTCAACGGATACATTTAGCCACAAGCATTGGAAGCGCATTGGTAGGATCTATGTACATCCTAGATGAGCCAAGCATTGGATTGCATCCGAGAGATACTGAACGATTGATACAGGTATTGCAAGCATTGCGTGACCAAGGCAACACGGTTATTGTGGTTGAACATGAGGAAGAAATTATAAAACATGCAGACCATGTCATTGATATTGGACCTGAGGCTGGAGCCTTCGGTGGTGAGGTTGTATTTAGTGGGGAAATTTCCAAACTTTTAAAACAAAAAACCTCGTTAACTGCAGATTATTTAACCGGTAGAAAGACCATTTTGATTGATAGAAAAACAACGAAGTTCAAAGATTTCATTCGTTTAACGGGCGCTAGAAAACACAACTTACAAAATGTAGATATACAAATTCCGTTGCATGCATTTACTGCCGTTTCTGGGGTGAGTGGTAGCGGCAAATCCACATTAATAAAATCGGTTTTGTATCCGGCATTAAGTCAACACATTCAAGGAATTGCCTCGGCCCAACAAGACTTTACTGACTTAACTGGTGATTTAAAAAGCATTGTCAATCTTGAGTTTATTGATCAGAATCCAATTGGAAAATCGAGTCGTTCCAATCCCGTCACCTACCTGAAAGCTTACGATGATATTCGGGCCATTTTCACCACGGTTCCCTTGGCAAAACAAATGCAATTGAAGCCCTCGCATTTTTCATTTAATGTAAGCGGTGGAAGATGCGATGCTTGCGAGGGAGATGGGTATCAGACCATTGAAATGCAGTTCATGGCCGATGTAGAATTGCTTTGCGAAGAGTGCAAAGGAAAACGATTTAAAGAAGAGATTTTAGAGGTTGAGTATAAAGGAAAAAACATTTCAGATGTATTGAATATGACCGTTGCTGAGGCCATACCTTTCTTCTCGAATGAACATTCGGTTTCAAGCAAACATTTAATTCAAAAATTAAATTCACTTGCTGAAGTTGGATTGGATTATGTTCGGTTAGGTCAAAGCAACAGCA
>CAYSEX010000061.1:8946-12018 GCA_964430305.1 uncultured Chryseobacterium sp. | reverse complement strand
TATGGAAGCCAGCCCACACCAGCCATTCCTTTGAATAGCACTTTGGAAGAAGCGTTGCTTCCCAACGTACAAAAGGTTGAATTAGAAATAAGAAAACTGTTAGAATATTAAATACCCCTGACCATGAAAAGGATTTCCATCTTTGTGATTTTTCTTTTTGCTGTTCTATCCTCACGTGGGCAATTTGAAGGTGTTCTAACGTACCAGTATGGAATTGGCACAAGTATCAATTACATCAAGGACAATTGGTCATTCATTCAATTTATACAAGAGGATAAAGACACCCTACTCTTCTGGTACGAGGCACCTAGCAAAATACTCTATACACAATTGGAAAAAAACGTGAGTAAATTGTATAAAACCCCAACAGCCATGACCTCGTTGAATTTGAATTTCGAAGCTTTAGATCTTCCAATTGAAGATCGTAATGGATTCAAATGCCTGCAAGGAAAACTACGAGAAGACAATTGGCAAGAGGGACAATCCGAATTTCACGTTTGGTATATTCCTGGAAAACCCGAACCAGCTGCGTTGGCCGGACTATTCAAATCTGTTCCTGGAATACCCGTTTATGTTACACTCGATGGGAGCGAAATTTGTGAACTCATTGAAATGAGAAGGCAACCAATTTCAAAAAAAATTTATGATCTCTCAAGCTTTTCAATCATTGAAATAAGCGATGAATTCATAGATATTAAGACAACGGAATAAGTAAAGTAAATGAAGAACGAAGTAACATACTGGTACAACAAAAAATACTTTGGATTCTTGAATCTTGAACGAATGCTCTGGATTGCCTTGATTGGCTTCGGTTTGTTTTACTATTTTCGATATCAAACAGTAACCGAAATAGAAACGGCCGACATACAACTTCTTGATGCAAACGGAACAAGGGTCTCCTTGAATCAACTCATTGCAGACCAGCCAACAGTTGTTCATTTTTACGCTTCCTGGTGCGGGCCCTGTTTACAAGAATTACCAGGCATGTCAGAATTCGCCAATACTAGCGATGGCAAAAATGTAAATTGGATCCTCATTACAGAAGATGATTTAGAAAAAACAAACACTTTTCGATCACGTTATGGCTTGAACATATTTCAAGTTACTCGGTTAAAAGAACACGGAATTCATTCCATTCCTGTAACCTATGTTTACAACCATTCAAAATTGGTGTATTCACATCTTGGACCCCTGCATTGGAATGATTCAAATTGGCAAAATGAATTTAAAAACTATTTAAAATGAGCTCAGTAAAAATTACTTTGGACGGAAAGACCATTCAAGTGACCCTTGAAGAACATGGCGATAATATCTTAAACGCCGCATTAGATGCCGGTCTAGATGCACCTTACTCGTGCAAAGGAGGTGTTTGTACCACCTGCCAATGCAAAGTGTTAAAGGGTGAAGTTCGTATGGATAAAAATCACGCATTAACTCCACGAGAATTGGAATCTGGACTCATTTTAGCTTGTCAAGCTCATCCAACAACGGATGAGGTTGAAATCACCTGGGATATTTGATTTTGTAAATTGTTTGTTTTACCTTGGGTGTATGAAGAAAATGCGATTGCATATTACCATGTCCTTAATTTGCATGTTCGCAATAAGCTGTGTTCATGAGCCCCCTCTTGATTTAGATGGAACCTACTCTGAAAATTGTGATCCAGACAGCGTGTATTTCGGCAACACTATTCTTCCCATTCTTCAATCCAATTGCGCAATGAGCGGTTGTCATGACGCCGCATCTCACAGAGATGGAATTAATTTATCGAGCTATTATGACATTATGAATTCAGACGTTGTAGTAGTTGGAAATGCTGGAGAAAGTGAATTGGTACAAGTGCTTAGTGAGAATGGAAATGACCTCATGCCACCTCCACCCAATGCTCCGCTTACCTCCGAGCAAATTATGCTAGTAAGCAGATGGATTAATCAAGGGGCGAAATTCAACAATTGCGGAGGGTGTGACACAAGTTTATTTACCTTTTCAGCCCATATTTGGCCAATCATTCAAACCAATTGTACCGGTTGTCATAGTGGAGCCAACCCCGATGGCGGAGTTGCATTAACCAATCATACTCAAGTTGCAGCGTCCGCAAACAGTGGTTCTCTAATGGGAGTTTTAACCGCAACAAACGGTTACAATTTAATGCCGCAAAATTCATACGGACTTCCGGAATGTAAAATAAAACAAATTGAAAACTGGATAAACAATGGCACTCCGAACGATTAAGACTCTTGCATTCATTTTTTCATTGTTGTTGTCTTCATGTTATTATGATGTAGCAGAACGCTTTCCAACAAATACATGTGACGAAACATTCACATTCAACTCTAGAATTCTTCCATTGGTGCAGCAACAATGTGCAAGTAGTGCATGTCATTTAGGCCCCAATCCGGCAGCAAGTTTGTCTCTGACTACCTATGATGAAATAAAGGCAATTGTTGACAATGGTTCATTCGTAGCTTCACTTGAGGGAACGAATGGATATTCAATTATGCCAAAAGGAACAAGCGGATTAAATGCTTGCGATAAAAATGCCATAACCAACTGGATCAATGCTGGTGCACCAAACAACTAAATCATGAAAAAAATCATATTACTCGTCGTATTAATTCTTATTCTCATTGCAGGGGGTATAGGAATATACATGTGGAATAAACCAAAAACAACCGCAAAAGATGTTGAACCAACGTTTATCATTACAGCCGACAGCTTAGCAAGTGCATTCATGAAAAACGATTCAATCGCCTCAAAAAAATATGTAAATGATAAAGTTGCATTGGAAATTAGTGGAGTTATTGATTCCATTTTTATCAATGAAGGAAACGAACATGTTATCATATTAAAAACCAATCAAGAGGCTCCTGTTGCGTGTTATTTCATACCTAATCAAGCTGATAATGGGAACCCATCAAGTTTTACAAAAAACACCGAAGTTTATGTAAAAGGATTTTGCGGCGGGTTGAATGGTGATTTGTTTCCAGAAGTACAAATGACGAAATGTTACATTCGGAAGAAATAACGGCCCGATTTTTATATACCAAAAGAAAATTCGAATTATGAAATACA
>CAYSEX010000061.1:0-8936 GCA_964430305.1 uncultured Chryseobacterium sp. | reverse complement strand
TATCAATTCAACCAGGTTTCGGATTGAATGTATTTGGCATTTCAGCTAGTATGAATTTGGATCATCGAGGACCAACGTTTTCAGCCTCAATAAATCAAATTAAATTACTCTCGCATTTTATTAACCAAAAGAAAATTCGAATTATGAAATACACCTTTTTAGCACTCTTCGCTCTTTTGCTTTTTTCAAACGCAACAGCACAAAAGTATTTTTCAAAAACTGCCCATATCCGCTTCTTCAGTCACACTTCAATTGAAGACATTAAAGCTGACAATTACAAATCTGAATTAGTCATTAACAAAAGCACGGGGGCTGTTCAGGCGTCTGCTTTAATTAAAATGTTTGAGTTTGAAAAAGCACTCATGCAAGAGCACTTCAATGAAAATTATATGGAGAGCAACCAATTTCCAAAGGCAACATTTAGCGGAAAAGGAGACTTCTCACAAGTTAATTTTGGAGTCGACGGAAATTATTCTATTCCCGTCGCAGGTTCACTTACTTTGCACGGAGTCACAAAAAATGTCAATATCAAAGTGAATATCAAAATTCAAGGTGGTAAAATTACGGGTGACACGAAATTCGTTGTAAATCCGAAAGACCATGGAATTAAAATAGAAGACGCTTATGCTGGTAAAATTTCAGATAAAATTGATGTTTCTGTGAAAGCAACACTTGCTTTACTTAATAAATAAGAAGTATGAAAATATCACTCCGCTTCGCACTCATTTGCATTGCATTAGGTTTTTCATTTTGCACAAATGCACAAGTTGAAGAAGATTTATTAAGTCTTATTGGCGATTCGGTAGTTGAGCGTGATTTCACATCAGCAACGTTTAAAAGCACACGCGTCATTAACCTTCATAGTAACGAGCAAGCGGCTGCAGGTGAAATGGATTTTCGAATCAGTCACCGTTTTGGTTTTATAAATACAGGGGCATATAATTTATTTGGGTTGGATCAAGCACTCATGCGCTTTGGCTTTGAGTATGGCATAACAGATAAATTAATGGTTGGAGTTGGTAGAAGTAACGTAAATAAAGCTTACGACGCTTTCGCGAAATACAAAATCATTCGCCAGCAAACTGGAAAGAGAAATATCCCCATCTCCGTTTCCTATTTCGGTTCGATTGTATGCAACACCGTTGAATGGCCAGACCCGAGTGCTCCTAATTTTTTCACATCACGATTATTTTACACCCATCAACTACTCATAGCTCGCAAATTCAACGAGCAACTCTCTTTACTTTTAGCCCCTGGTCTAGTTCATAGAAACTGGGTTGAAACTTTTGATGAAAAGAATGATGTTTTCAATGTTGGAATTGGTGGTCGTTACCGACTTACAAAGCGTTTTGCAATCAATGGTGAATACATTTACAATTTACCAAATCAATTAGCGTCACAATACGTGAATTCATTTTCACTTGGATGCGATATTGAAACCGGCGGTCACGTTTTTCAGTTGCATTTAACGAATTCAACAAGCATGACTGAACCTGGTTTTATTACAGAAAGTGTTGGCAAGTGGAGTAAGGGTGGAATTCATTTCGGATTCAATGTCTCTAGAATTTTCAATGTTTACAACCCGAAGAAAAAACACGAAGAGTAATATTTAGCCAAGAGCTTGTTTCAATTCATCTTGAGAAATTGGTTTTACCAAAAACGCTTTCATTAACGTCTTCTCTGCTTCCTCAACTGTTTTTCTATCCGAATTCCCAGAGACATAAATAGCCGGAATGGGTGTAGATTCCTGAATTTTTCTCATGGCATCAATACCATTAGAGTTGTTCTCTAATCGAATATCCATCACTACCAAATCCGGAGCAAGGGCTAAAGCCAAATCTACGGCCTGCTGCGCATCTTCGGCGACACCAATCACCTCATGCCCCGATTGTTCCAAATACATTTGGTGCACAAACCGGATGAGTTGATCATCATCTACCAATAATATTCTCATGCGCGTTTAAAAGTTAGGGTGTAATGAAGTCCATTATCTGAGCGAATATCCAAATTTCCTTTCAATTGTGACGCAAAAGTGCGCATTAATTTAAATCCAAGTGAATTCTTTTTTTCATATTCCTCTTTATCACCTAATCCTGGACCGTTATCACCAATATACATGACAACCTCATCCTCGTTTAAATGCAAATCAATAAAAACCTTAGGTTCATTTACATGAGGTACAGCGTATTTGAATGCATTTGTTAGTACTTCATTTGCAAATAATCCACAGGTTACTGCTTGATTAATTGGTAATCGAACTTCAGCACCCAAGACTTCCAACTCCACTTCTTTTTTAACTGCCAAAAGCCCTTTTAAATGCTCCGATAATTTTTTAACATAATCGTATAAATCAATGGCCTCAAATGCGTGTGATTGATATAGCATTTCATGCACAAGAGCCATTGCTTTAATTCTTGATTGTGATTCCCTATAAGCTTCAATTATTTCTTCGTTCTTTTCTTGGAAGGCTTGTAACTCAAGTAGACTGTATACTACAGTTAAATTGTTTTTAACGCGATGGTGTATTTCACCAAGTAAAACTTCCTTCTCTAGTAACGACTTACGAAGTTGTTCATCCTTTTCCTCTCTTTCGGTAATATCCCTGAAAAAGGCATGCGTTGCAATCACCTCGCCTTCTACAATTCTTGGAACCACATTCCCCTCCAACAACATGGTTTGTCCGTTTTTCTTTTTGAACAGTGCGTTTATTCCAATTACGGATTCTCCGCCAAGAACTTTTGCAAAAAGATTTTTGCAGTGAATCAAAGAAAACTCATCTATCAATTGAAACAAATTCAGATTTTCCAATTCATATTCTTCATACCCAAAAGCATCTATCCAAGCTTTATTGACGAATAATAATTTGCCACTTTTGTCAACACTTTGAATGATATCTAGACTACTTTCAAAAAGTTCGCGATACTTTTCTTCGCTGGATGATAATTCGTTTTGTGCCTGTTTTAATGGGGTTACATCTATACCAAAGCCCATCATGAATTTCACCTCGTTATCAATAACAATGGGCTTAAATCTTTTTACTGAGTAATGCTTGTTACCTTCCTTATCAGTAATTTCTTCATCAATTTCAACTATTCTACGTTCCTCCAAACTCTGTTGAAATGCCTGTCTACGACTCTTTGCAAGCGTATCATCAACATTTCTGAATTTACAATAATCGAAGTCTGTTCTTCCTATTAGCCAATTTCGAATTTCTTTATTCTTAACCGCAAATTCATTGATAAGCATATACCGAGCATCAACATCAAAAACAGCAATATCTACAGCCGCAGAATTCAGAATAACTTTATAAAAATCAGCTGAGAATTTTTCAAAAGGTCTTGATATACCATTTAAGAAAAACTGAAGCAGAATTCCGCGAGCATGACCAAACACGTACTCATGTTTAAAATAACCATACTCGAGATGCATGCCTTTGAATGAATAATTCCTTTGTCCCTTCTCATTGCAATAACCCAATTCTGAAAGTTTACTTTCAATCATGGCAATGGTTGAATTTTCGGAAGTAAGCCTCTCTATTGCCTGTACAAATTGCATAACCGGATGCCCCTTTTCCCTTTGAAATGAATGAATAATTGATCCGTTTTCGTCTAAATACAACCAATCTAAATTCGAAGTTCTGTTTGTTGGAGTCCACGCACGTTCTGACCTTTGCATGCGCGAATGCCAAATCAATGAACTGTTACCCGTGTATTCATCGCAAAGAAAATAGGCACTCTCTTGATTTGACCCAATCCATAATTTACCTTCATTGATTGTTGAGACTTTCGTCCACTCCGTAGTGATAAAACTAAAAAGTTCTGGCCATGAAAATTCTAAATCTAGAATTGCAAATCCAGCCCAATGCTCAATGCCACGTGCTTCAAGGTTAAATTCGAATGGATAGAATCTTCTCATGCCTATCAAAGATAGTTGAATTCAAAAAAAATAAGCATTCTTTCGAATGCTTATTTCATTTGTTTCATTTTAGATTACATGGTTAGCCCGCAAGCAATACATGTATAGTAAAATAATGCTCCCAAAGCTGCTGAAATAGGTATTGTAATAATCCACGCAATTAATAACTTACCTGTTACCCCCCATTTTACTGCAGAAATACGTTTTGTAATTCCCACTCCAATAATAGAACCTGTTATGGTATGTGTAGTAGATACAGGAATTCCTTTAATTACCTCGCCATTCATCTTCCATGGAAATTTCAGACCTTCGGTAAAGAAAAGTGTTATTGCACCTGCAGTTTCGGCAGCAACCCCCTCAAATGGTGTAACCTTGGTAATTTTATTTCCCATGGTCTTTACAATTTTCCATCCACCGCTCATGGTACCAAGGGCAATAGCTGCATAGCAAGAAAGGGGCACCCAATTTGGCATTTCTTTCAAACTTCCAATTTGTCCACCTGCAATTAACGCAACTGTGATAATCCCCATTACTTTCTGTGCATCGTTTCCACCATGACCAATAGAGAATGCGGCTGAAGAGAACAATTGGAAACGCTTAAACCAAGCGTTCGATCTTGAGTTGTTTAACGAACTTAAGAATAACGTGAAAATTCCAATTATGACAACAATGAATCCCAACAAAAGCCATTTAAAATTAGCTCCATGAAAAACAACTTTCAACCAATAGGTTTCATAATCACTCTTCAAATTAGAGGTATCGAATCGTAGTTTTGAGTCCTCACCAATTCGCTCTACCTTCGCAATCAAAGCGTGATTCGATGTGTCCTTATTAAGTTTAGATTGAAGTATTTTGGTAAGCTCTGCATTTTCTGTTGTTTGTCCAATTTCTTTTTTGTAATCAGTTCGAACCACATAAATAGTTCCCGATTTATCTTCTTGACCTGTTGAATCTTTTCCTGGCTTAATAACTGGGGCATATTCTTTTAAACCATCATCTTCTTTGATTGTAAGTGTCTTCTTCAGATCATCTTTGCTCATTTTTTTATCAAAAACCAGCGTGTAAGCACTTCCACCGTTAAAGTCTTTTTTAAATTCCAATGCACTCCATACAGCGTAACATGTACCTGCAATAATCGCTAATGAAACCAGTTTCATTGCGATACCTTTTCTGAATGAATTTAAAAACCAAATGGAAATCAAGTATGACATAATCATACCCGCCAAGGGGGCTACTACAATGAAAATAGCAGTAGCTATAATGATCCCCGAGTTAATGGCACCCCAACCGAATGCAGCTAAAAAAGCTCCCGAAAATCCTCCGATCAACGTATGTGAAGACGAAGAAGGAATTCCATACCACCAGGTGATTAGATTCCAAGTTACTGCACTCAATAGCCCCGCAAAAATCATGGGTAACGGGTGCATGGCATTGGCAATGTATGCTTCTTTCACCGATTTAGCTATGGTTGTTGCTACGCTATGGTCTTTGAAAATAAAGAAAGCAGCAAAATTGAACAAAGCCGCCCAAAGTACCGCTTGGAATGGTGTTAAAACTTTAGTTGAAACTACCGTTGCAATTGAGTTCGCAGCATCATGGAACCCATTGATAAAATCAAAGATGAGTGCCATTGCTATGACTGCAATTAAAAGGAATGAATATTCCATATGATCTTTCTTAAGAGTTTTTAACCAAAATTGATTCTAACACATTCGCTACGTCTTCGCATTTATCCGTGGCCGTTTCTAAGCTGCTCAAAACCTCTTTTGTTTTGATTAACTCTAACGGATCTACTGCTTCTGCAAATAAACGAGCAATGCTGTCATCAAACAAATCATCAGCGTGATTCTCCAATGAATTGATACGCACAATCGCCTCACGCACGCGCTGTGCATTTTTCATTTGACGCATATCTCTAACAGCAACATCTATCTCCATAACTTGCTTCAATAAAACTTCGCTCATTAATTCCATTGTTTTCGAAAACTCCTTCACATTATACAATTGAATGCGAGAGGCGCAACCGTTGATGAAATCTGCAATATCATCTATACTTGTTGCAAGAGCATGAATATCTTCTCGATCGAAAGGAGTAATGAAATTCTCTGACAATTCCATGAAAATGCGATGTGTTATTTCATCTCCCTTGTGCTCAAAATCACGTATGGTGCGAATAGCAGCCGCCACTTGATCTTGGTCACGTAGTTGAAACATTTGATGGAATACTTTTGCCTGCTCAACCAAATTCGTTGTGTCTTCAGCAAAAAGATCGAAGAACATAGCATTCTTCGGAATCATAAAAGAGAAAAGGTTTGAAATTTTCATGTTTAGGTGGTTTTACAGATGCAAACTAAATCGCTCAATGTTACCTGAATGTTAACTCAGTGTTTTTATTTCGATCGGTTTCAAAAAAATTCAGAGTCCTAAATATCCAATTCACGCACCTCCATAAAGGCTAGTTACCTTGAATCAGGTTTCACAAAACTTATTGAAATGCCTTTCTTAACTTTCTCTTAACACATTCTTCATTGTCTCTTAGCATTAAATCGAGCGCTTGGGTATTGCTTTGCATAAAATTTACAAACCTCTAACAATAATCTAATGAAACGTTTTCTTGCCTTCGCACTCTTTTGCTTTACCATCTCTCAAATTTCAGCTCAACTTGAAAAACCGAAAGAATCTAAAAAATGGTTTGAGAGTATTAGCTTAAGAGGATATACACAAATTAGGTACAATGGATTATTGGAGACAAATCCTGATCTTGGGTGCGAACAATGCGACAAAAGTTGGGGAGGCAATAACGGATTTTTCATGCGACGCATGCGTCTGATTTTCTTCGGACAAATTTCACCAAGGGTGTATTTCTATTTGCAACCCGATTTCGCAAGTTCAGCGTCAAGTTCTGCTCTACATTTTGGACAAATTCGCGACATGTACTTCGATTTAGGTCTTGACAAAGAGAATGAATTCAGATTACGCGTTGGTCAAAGTAAAGTTCCATTTGGATTCGAAAACATGCAATCTTCACAAAATAGATTGCCACTTGATCGTGCAGACGCATTGAATAGCGCAGTAAGTAATGAACGTGATATGGGTGTGTTTTTTTACTGGGCACCAAAGAAAACAAGAGAAGTGTTTTCTGATCTTGTTCGATTAGGCTTAAAAGGATCTGGTGATTACGGTGTAATTGGTCTTGGCATATACAATGGCCAAACAGCCAACAAACCGGAGGCCAACTTAAACAGACACGTAGTGGGTAGAATTTCATACCCTTTTGCTTTTAAAAATCAAATCATAGAGTTTGGAGTTCAAGGGTATAAAGGACTATATACGTTTGGATCATCACAATTAAGTTCTGGAGTAGGAATCAATGAAGACAAAACCTATGATGACGAGCGCATTGCAGCAAGCCTTGTTGTTTACCCTAGACCATTCGGAATTCAAGCTGAATATAACATTGGAAGAGGACCTGAATTTGATGTGCTTCTTGACTCCATAACTACGCAAAAATTAAGCGGTGGCTATGTAACAGCGAGCTATAAATTTAATTGGAAAGAACAAACATTCATTCCTTTTACACGATTCCAAAAATACTCAGGAGGAAAAAAACATGAATTGGATGCAAGAAGTTATGATGTTGAAGAATTAGAGATTGGAATGGAATGGCAACCAGCAAAACAATTTGAATTGGTTGTGATGTACACTATGAGTGAACGTAGGTATGAAGATTTCGCAAATCAAGACAATAAACAAAAAGGAAATTTGATGCGCATTCAAGCGCAGATTAATTTCTAAATCTCTCCACATAAAAAAGGGGCTAGCGCCCCTTTTTTATTTCAAAAAATTCCGAATCACTTCTTGAATTGCACGTTTGTTTGGATGACATCTGTCCAATTCAAAATATTCATCATTCCGCAAAACTTCGGTTATTAATTCGAACGAAGGGAAATAATCTATACCCTTCCTCTCTTTGATTGCATAAATAAATTCAATGAGCCGCGCCTTGGTTTGCACATTTTCGAGAACTCCCATCCTCCAGTGCTTTACAGGAGAAATTGTAAATACAATTCGCAACCTCGGAAAGACCTTATTTATATTTTCTATTATTCGTTCTCCTTCACTCACCAAATCAGGCAACGGTGTTAAAACGCGAACAAAATCTTGTTGAGGTAGGCGCTGGCAATTACCAACTATTCCCAAATCTTGATGTTTCCATGCATGGGCGGTGCCTAATGTTATCACCAACGTTTCTGCTTGAGAAAGCGCATGATGCAAATCGTGAATACTCGCAGTTATTTTTTGAATTAACTGATGCTTTTCTTGCATCCGAAATTCCTTTCCCGCCTGCAAAGACTTCCATACAAATTCATGGTAAACCAATTGCCAAGACTCCTCATTGAACTCCATTTTCGAAGCTTGGTTTAACCAATTGAAAATGACTGTAGGATGAAAAAGAGTTCCAAATGGATTACTCATCACCTCAAAGCCTTGTTCAATCAATGGAATCTTCAATTCATCTGAAAAGCACGAGCCCATGAGAATAATTCCACCGGGTTGGGGCGCACTCCAATCATTCAGGAAATCCACCATGATGACAAATATTCAATTTCTGATTTCTCTGCACTACCGCATTTAAAATGAGACTCAGGGCATTGCTTCTTACCGTGCAAGCCGCAAGGTTTACATATCAATTTTTCTTTGGCCTCCCACACCAATTGTTTTTCACTCAACGGACCAAAGCCGAAAGCAGGTGTAGTAGAGCAAAAGAATGCTGTGACTGGGGCATTCACAGCAGATGCAAAATGTAAGGGCCCACTGTCATTTACAAAATTCATGGAAGCCTTTTGCATGAGCGCTGCCGACTCTAAAAAATTCAACTGTCCGGCTAAATTGCTAACGTTTGAAAGATCTTGTGCCAACGATTCGCAAAGCGCATGATCACCCTTTCCACCTAAAACATAGACTTGAAATTTCTTCGATAATTCCGTAATAAGAGATCGAAACTGATCTAAGGGCCATTG
>CAYSEX010000060.1:0-12749 GCA_964430305.1 uncultured Chryseobacterium sp. | reverse complement strand
TTAGCACCATGCAATCTGCCAAACGAATTCTTATGGTGCGTCCGGCCAATTTTGGTTTTAATCCGCAAACGGCAGTGAGCAATTCATTTCAGAAGGAAATAGAAATTGAAAATACGCAAGCATTGGCATTGAGGGAATTTGATGCGTTTGTGTCCCAATTGCATCAAGCCAATATAGACGTGCACGTAGCACAGGATTCAATAGTGCCCCCTAAACCAGATGCTGTATTTCCGAATAATTGGTTCTCTGTTCATGAATCTGGTGATGTGTTTATTTATCCCATGTTAACAGAGAACAGACGTGGGGAAGTTCGTTTAGATACGCTTTCCCATGTTTTAGATGAATGGCACAGAATTACAGATTTAAGAATTGATTTTTCTGAAATATTGGAGGGTACCGGAAGTCTGGTGTTGGATAGACAAAATAAAATAGCCTATGCATGTCTATCAGAGAGAACTTCGCTGAATTTGTTTCTTCAATGGTGCAAAAGAATGGAATACTCGCCTGTGTATTTCTCCGCCACAAATGCAGAAGTTCCCATTTATCACACAAACGTTTTGATGACCATTACCACTGATTTTGTTATGGTCTGTTTGGAATGTGTTTCCGATAAACACGAACAAATGGTTTTGAAAGAATCATTGATTAAATCGGGAAGGAGAATATTGGAAATTTCAATACAACAAATGAATCATTTCTGCGGAAATGCATTGGAAGTTCTGAATATGCAAGGCGAAAAATATTTTATTTGCTCCCGAACCGCTTTTAATAATTATAACGAACAGCAACTGAAGATCATAAGTTCTTTTTGTGAATTCATTGTTGCAGATATTCCCACCATTGAATCAATTGGAGGTGGTAGCGCCCGGTGCATGCTAGCCGAAATTTTCTAACTCATAGAATTTTGTGTCCCTTCTCAATTTTCTTCCAATGAACCTTTAAATTGTCTTTCGTTAATTTTCTGAGTTTGTTCCCGTGCTTCCATGGAATAATGGCATCATACTTCCCGAAAATAAATTCAGTTGGAATTTCAAATTGTTTCAAGTTCTTTGCGACAAGTTTTAAATTGGGATAGCAGTGTCTGTAGCCCATCCAAACATTAAAAACTTGCCTTCGAATTTCTTCAGAAGCCAAATGATACTCCACGAAATTCAAAAGTTTTTTTGGAAGCAAGTGTAATCTGTTTAGCAAGTGAGCACAGGTTAAAATGGATTTGGGGTTATGTACAATTTTTTGCGCCAGCCAATGTCCAATTTTGGTTCCAACAGTAAATCTGTACAGCTTATTTCGCACAAGTCCGTCAGGTGCATAAAATTGAGCCGATGTAATTTTTTCTGGAGATAATTCTATCCATTTCAATCCCAATCTTCCACCTAAACTGTAACACAGCAAAGCACATTTGGTAACACGTAACTCTTGCAGCAAGTATGTGAGCTGATCTTTCCACGCTTCAACTGGCCATCCTTTTTCAGTTTCATCTTTTGAAAAAAAATCTGAATCATTATGTGCAAAAAATGAAATCGCCAATAGCCCTTCCTTTGGACCTAATTCAAAAGCGAATTTTTCAAAGTCTAAAGGGCCGCGCCCAAATCCATGCAGGGCAATGGTCCAATGCGTAGGGTTCTCAGATGTTTTCCAAGAAATTCCGGAAAATGATTTACCTTGGAATGTGAAGGCGTGATTTGTTTTAATTGGCAATGCGCTCATAGGGCAGTACCCAAAGGTAAGCCTGGTCAATGCGGGTTTGAAAATCTTTTCTTGTGAAATCGAGAAGCTTTAACTGATTTTCAAAAAAAGTATTTTCTCTTTGATTCAATAGAAATACACTGCTTTCCCCATTTTGGAATCGCATATTTTCAGCAGATAAGAGCGTTTGATATAAGTTGGCAAGTTGCTCAGATAATTTCAGCTGTTCTTGCACGAAATCAAAGGTGGCCTGCAATTGCTGTGATTTCTGATCAATCTGATTTTTCTTCCACTCCAATCCCAAGTTGGCATCGGTAATTTTTAATGCTTGCATTTTCAAATCGCCGCGCGCTTCGCGCATAAAAAGGGGCGCACTGAATTGCATTCCCCAGGTGTAGTTGTTTGTGCTATAATTTCCTGGTGATAGGGGACTAAAGTCTTTCTGTAGAAAGCGATATTCGATATCCAGCTTGGGCTTTAGCTTTTCTTTTTTCCAACGCTGTTCAAGTGTAAGAATGTCAATTTTTGTCTCGGTAACCAGTACCTCAGGATGATTGTTTATTTGTGTCAATTGCACAAAGTGCGGTGACCATTCTCGAATTTCAGATTTGAAATTTTTATTTGGAAAAACAGACAGATTGAGCATTCTCAATTTGGTCGAGTCTTGGTCATTGATAAAGGCAACTAAAGCAATTCTGGATTTAAGCATTTCTTGCTTTGCATCAAGTAATTGTATTTGCCTGTTTTGCACTTGAGCAAAGGCCTCAAGTGTATCCATGCCCGACCTATCGCCACCTTCAAATCGTTGCTTAATCGCTTTGAATCTAATTTCACTTAAGTTAACCAACTCTGAAGTTAATCGCAATCGTTCTTCGGCAATGAACCATTGGTTGTACAATTGTGCACTTTGGTAGAGCAGTTCATTCAGTGCCAAGCGAAATTCCACTTGGGCAATGTCATTTAATTTTACAGCTCGTTGTTTGGTCAGTCGTTGCTCATCATAAAACAATCCTTTCAAAATGGGAACGGCAACACCAACTGAAAATAACCCTTTGTCCGAGGTGTAATCATCAGGATTCAAATAAGCCCCGGCGTTTAGATCGTAATCCGAAACTAGACTTACGGCGTAAGGCGTTTTCATCTCAAGTCCAACGTTTGTTGAACTGTAATAGTGATTGGAATTGAAAAATTTTTCTTTGAATTTAGATTCCAACTTGGGGTCAAATAACCCCTTTGCTTGAACCAGTTGTGCTTGGCGTGAGGGTTCTATGAGTGCGGCTTGTTTGGCAACAGGATGCTCTTCAAGGGTCCAACGTAAATACTCAGCAAATGACAATTCTTGACCAAAAAATGGAGCTGCTAAACACAAAAAGAATAATGTGAAGGTTAATTTATTTGTTCTCATTTTTCTGTTGCTTCGCGTCCTGAGGTGAATAAAAATCAACTGGGAAACCATTCATTTTTCTCCAAATTTCATATCCTAATGGCACGTCATTCAAGAGCAGAATGCAGTTCACTCCGCCACCAAGTCTCAGGGCCTCAGGCCAATCATTTGCTTCGTTAGGTTGAATGAGTACGCGATATTTTCCCGACTCATGAAGTGCGGGGTCTACAGATAATATGGTTCCGTTGTATACTCCTTTTGAGATGTTCTGCCATCCGCTAATCACAAACGCTGGATAACCATCAAAAATAATGCGTGCCTGTTCACCAGGATGTATAAGTGGAATGTCGGTAGGAGAGACGAATATCTCAACGGCCTTATCAAATTTATGAGGACTTATTTTTGCTATTTCTTCACCCTCCTTTACCGTTTCTCCAATTCCAGATTTAGTTGTTTTACTTAAGAAGCCATCTCGTGGCGCCGTAATGTAATAGAACCCATTTCTCCTGTCGTAATTGCTATACGTATTTTGCAGTTTCGTTACTTCAGCTTCTGCCTGATACATGGATGATATAGTTGCAAATTTTTCGCTTTCTGCTTTTGAAATTTTATCTGCATATTCAGCATCTATGGATCTTAACTCCCTCCTCAAATTGTTTAATTCGTTTCTTGAAATGAGCAGTTTATTTTGTATTTCAAATTCTTTCGTGGAAAGATTTTGCATGTTTACTCTTCTATTCTCAAGTTCTGTTAACGAAATAAGATTTTGCTGATACAAAGACTCATAGCGTTGGAATTGTTCTCGTGCAATGGTTGAATTTCTCGTGGCATTTATATAATCTAAACTATCTGTTTTAATTTTTAAAATGGTCTGGTCAATTTTAGTTCTGGTTTGTTCTTTTTTTACATCTTTCCCAAGAATCATGGCATCTATCTGTGCATCTAGGGAGGTGATTTTCTGCATGTATCCTCCAACAGAACTCTCTTTTGCATGCAGTTGGTCTTCGGTGTTGTTTAATAAGTTGGGGTCGAAATAATCTACTTTGACCTCCGATAAAAAAAGTATGGTGTCACCGGCCTTTACGCTATCTCCTTCTTGTACGTACCATTTTTCTATTCTTCCCGCAATAACAGTTTGAACCGATTGTGGTCTTTCATCGGGTTGGAGAGCAATGATGGCTCCGGTTGATTCTACATTTTGAGTCCAAGGCACAAAGAGAAGCCCAATGATTCCAATCAGAATTAGAAGCAAGATGCGTGTTGAACGAATATTTCTACGTCGAGGTTCAAGCAGCTGGTACGATGAAAAATGCTCATGCCCAGTGTTCTGGTTTACTTCTGAGTTTTTATTTTTCATGACAGTTGAATGGATTTAAACTGTGGAATAGTCAATTGATTGTTGCTGAACGCAATCAACGTGGTATTGGGTAATTTCTCAATAAGCATTTGAATCAAATCTTCTGATCGAAGAACAAATTCGTTGCGTATAATTAATACTTCTGGGTTAAGTACCAAGGCGCGGGCACATTCCAGTCTTGCCCTGTTTTCAAGCGTCCAGATTTCTTCCCGGTGGTGTGTGGTTGAATAAATCAATTCTTGTTCATTTTGAAAAAGGACTTCCAAACCACAAGCTTTTGCCGCTTCAAAGATGTTTAGTGTATCTGCTTGAGTGTTGTATTTGATGTTTTCATAAAAGGTGTCAGAGAGTATGTGCGGCAAATGGTCTATCCAACCAAACCTTGATTTTGTGCTCGCTTCGTCTAATTGAACAATGGGGGTTTCATTGATGGTCACCTTTAAGGAGTAATCACCTCTATAATCGAGCTCACGCAATAAGCGCTGACATGCTTTAAATGATCCTTGCAAAAGAATTTTCTCTCCTTTTTGAATTCTCAATGGCTGTTCAGATTCAACAGCTATGGAATGGATCCCGCTTGAAAGTACCAATTTCGTATGCTCGTTCACAGGGCTTGTTTCCGTATGCATATACTTCGAAATCTTCTCAATGCTCGTTAACGTATCGAAAATGGATTCCAACGAAAAGAGTATTTTTTCAATGGAGTTCGCAACCAATACAATGATAATTTCTGCCGCTAGGAATTGTCCAATACTAATTTTTTGTTGAATGGCCAAAATGGTTCCTAAAACGAGCATTCCTCCGATAATTAAAATCTTAAAGAACAAAAAGACGTGTTGTTTGCGAATAATAAGTTTGAAATGCATCCTTTTGGCTTTCAAATAACGATTTAAAATGCGATCCGTGGCCTGATTCGCAAATTCTTGGTTGGGTCGGTTTAATTTTTTTCTGAAAATTTCTCCTACAGATAGCCAGTCAACCATGTTGTATTTTTCTGAAGATTCATGATAATTCGTTTCCAACGCATCATTGAATTTCCATCGCAGAGTTAAGAACAAAGAGATAACCAAAAAGATTCCAAAGGCGGCAAAAAATGGGTGGTAGAATGATACCAACAAAATACCGAAAATCAGTTGTAAAGACGAAAATAGAAGGTCGAATAGAACCTTGGTAAATCCTTTTTGAAGAGAGCTTATTTCAATGAAGTATTTGGCAAAATTACGTTCGTTAGAAGCTTGCGCTTTATTTAAAATTCTATTCAAATACTCAACTGAAAAATGAAAAAACAAGCGCTCTTCTGCTGCTTCACCGGCTTTCATGAGTGCAATTTGTAAATATCCATTGAGCCAAACAAGAAACAGCGTAATTGCAAGAATGGCGAACATTCCAGGACGAATTTCTTGTGCTGTTACAAAGGTTAATAGGAGTTGAACACCTACAGGGACAGACAAAGACAAAAGTCCAGAAAAAGAAGAAAGTAAAATGGTTTTTCGGAGGAAATAACGCTCCGAGTAAAAAAGGTCGCGCAGCAGAGCTAGCGCATTCGCTTGTTTTCTTGCCATACGTTGAACCAATTGCATGTTGGTTATTCTCGCAAATTGTGCCGTAAATATAAGCGAGACTTCAATTTAAATCGCCATTTTTCATGCTGTTTTCGGCATAATTCGTCCATTTTTCAATAACGGCTTGCATATCTTCCGGAATAGCGCTTTCAAAGGTCATCCATTCTCCTGTAACCGGATGCGTAAATGCTAGTGACTTGGCGTGGAGGCCCTGTCTAGGAAGTAAATCGAAACAGTTTTGAACGAATTGCTTGTATTTAGAAAACGTTGTTCCTTTTAAAATTTTGTCGCCCCCATATTCAAAATCACCAAATAGGGTATGACCAATGTGCTTCATATGCACACGAATTTGATGTGTTCTTCCCGTTTCTAATTTACATTCCACCAACGTAACGTAACCAAATCGTTGCAACACTTTATAATGTGTAACGGCATGTTTACCATGGTCCCCGTTCGGGAAAACAGTAAAAACTTTTCGGTTTTGAAGGCTTCTTCCTGTGTTGCCAATAACGGTTCCGTCTTCTTTAACATCGCCCCATACCAATGCAACGTATCGCCTTTCTATGGTTCTATCGAAAAACTGTTTTCCAAGATGGTTTAACGCTTGATCTGTTTTTGCAATGACCATAACGCCGGTTGTGTTTTTGTCTAACCGATGAACCAACCCGGGCCGAGCGTCTTTGTTTTTCGGTAGTTGCTCAAAGTGATAAACCAACGCATTCAATAAGGTTCCAGAGTAATTGCCGTGTCCGGGATGAACAACCATATTACTTGGCTTCAACAGCACTACAACATCTGCATCTTCATATAAGATTTCAATGGGAATGTTCTCAGGAGTAAGCTCAACTTCACGAATAGGGTAGGGAAGTTCTACTGTAATTACATCTAACGGTTTTACTTTGTAGTTGCTTTTTACTGGAATGCCATTCACTCGAATGTAGCCATTGTCGCAGGCATTTTGTATGCGGCTTCGCGAAGTTTTTTCTAATCGATCTACAAGCAGTTTGTCAATGCGCGTGATCTTTTGCCCTTTGTCTGAGATGATTCGATGGTGTTCGAAAAACTCATCTTCTTGCTCATCAAACTGTTCTAATTCTTCCATTAAAGTTTTACCACTTTTATGGTTTTACATGAGTCATTACCATTCTGTATGCGCAGGAGATATACACCGGTAGACACGTTTTCCAAGTTCAGTTTTGTTGTAGCAGCTCCGGTGATATTATTCGATTGTATGAGACTTCCATTGAAATCATACAAATTCAAGGTGTAAAATGCATTTGAGGACAAGCCGGTTACTGTTAATTCTGAATTAACAGGATTTGGAAAAGATTCAATTTCCTGCGCAGATGCTATTTCATTTGTACCTACCCATGAGTTGATTCCGCTTTTTAGAACTGGACGTACCATGACTGTGCCCTGTATTCCCGAAGCAGACCAATTGGTTCCAAACCCCAAATTGTAAAATAATTTCGTTGGGTTGAAATCCGTGTTTTTATCCAACCCCACAGGGAGTTCAACTTCCCCGCTTTGAACCCAACCCACATAGAAATTTCCGTCAACCGGTTGTGGTGTGTCATAGGCGTAATATGTCCAGGTGTTGTATCCATCTTGCCAATAATGCGGATATTGATAGGTATAATTTTCACCAATCTCAGAGCCTGGTTCACTACCACCGTCATTCCATGCTCGGAGTAAAAAAGTTTGATTCGAAACATCAAAGCCAAAAGGAATCCAATGCACATAAATACCTAACAGGGTATCTGCAATCTCAGAACGGAACTTCATGGCAACATTTGCACCACTTGCGGAAACAGCATACGCGCGCTCTGAACTACCATCATCATATGCATAATAGTTATGAAAATGCTGCATAAATTGAGCAGTGTCATTTTCAAGATGAGCGTCGGTAGGATTAATGAATGTTCTAACTGTGAAATCAACAAAACCCGTTGAAGGTTCTGGTGTTGTTGGGTAGACATATCCAGCGAGCGCTAAATTTCGAGTGAAACTTGAGTTTGCATTCAGTGCAGTATTCAGATCTACGGCATTGAATGTTTGAGTATTGTTTAGAAAGTTGGTTATGCTGAATCCGGTTACAATGTTCTCATCATTTCCCAGATTACGTTGCTTGGCCGGAAAACTTTGAGCCATGAAGGAACTTGGATTGGATTTGAAATGTGACCAAGGCATCGCAGAATATTCATTCAATAGGGTGTGGTAATTGTATTGCTGCGATACTTCATCAAATACAACATTGGTTGGGTCTACATTCGAATCAAGAGAGATGTAGTCCAGGTGCCATAAATCGTATTCACCAGATAAAGTTGCAAAATTTACAAAGCGAAATTTGAATCCATCTAAAAGATAAATGGGTTCATTAACAGGAATGAATACTTGACTGAAATTATCCGTTGGCTCGGTGCCATTGCTGCTCCATACTTGTGCCCATTGTCCAGCACCGAAGGGTGAATAAAATTCTAAAATCAAACTGTCTTCAGCTTCAGGGGCATTACCTAGACCACCCGCTTCGTAAAAAAAACTGAGGTATACGTTTGAATTTGTGTTGAAGGTTCCAAGATTAAAGCCAAGGCTGGTGAGTGTGTCTGCGGCTCCATAGGCATAAGGATCCTCAAAGTCATAAGCGTATCCGAGTTCATTTAACCCATCAAACGTTGCAACGCCAATGGTTGGTGGGTTTGAAGGGAAATGTGAATTGACATAGACATCTTCATCAGCCCAATTCCAGTTGTTCGAAGAAAAGTCCTCAAAGAAGGGCAGATTCAAATTGCTGGTTCCACCTTTTTTTTCGATTTTCGATTTGCTCTTTTCCTTATCAAAATTGAATTTACGAGGAAATTCTCTCTCTTGTGCAATGGAATGAACTCCGCTTGAAATGATCATGCTGACAAGAAAAAATCGCAGAAATGCATTCATATTCTTATTCTTGGAAAGGATCTGTTGGCTCATCGAACGAATTTACCAAGGTGTCTATTGCGCACGGCTCTTTGCTCAGCCAGAAATCGACAAATGAACCAGCTTGTATGGGGGCGCTTTGTGATGAATATTTTGGTTCTTGTTTACACACGTGATACAATGAGCTATCAACGTTGCTTGTAGCAGGTGGGTCAAAAAATCCCTGGCCAGTAAGGTTTAAACTGTTTAAGTGATTAATTGCATCATTATAATTCATTCCAAATAAATTGGGTACGGGTATTCGATCATCTACACTCTGCCCCACGGTTAGTGTAATGGTTTCTCCATGGCGAACACGATCCATGTAGTTAAGAGGCATGCCATTGTATTCAACCTTCATAACAACACCAACCATGGAGTTGTTGGGAGCATATTTGATATTGAAATTAATTCCTTTATTCAATAGCCGAAGAGTTGCAATTTGTACATGGTCTCCCTCCTTTACATTAATCTGTATCATAGGAGGCTGTTTCATGTAAATGCTTAGAAACAAGGTTCTCCCTGCTTTGACTTTGCTACCCGGTTTCGGGCTTTGATCTCGAATACTTCCGGGAGTTGCTTCTTTCTTGAACAAACTATCTGTAATTACGTATTCTAAATCTAGGTCTTCCAAAATAGCTTTAATTTCCGCTTCAGTTTTTCCCGTTAGATCGGGTACTTCTATTGCCTCTCCATGTTTGGTATACCATGCTAAGGAAAAATAAACTAATGCAATAAGGGCAATGTTTACAATGGTAACAAAGGCTATGTTTTTTAACCCTTTTTTAGATTTTAGAAATAGGAAAAACGATTTCATTTTTTATTGGGTCATTTCTTTTTCAATGGCAGTATTGTAAAGATCACCATAATCTGTAATCATTCCAAAGTTTTGTTCATCTACAGTACAACGTCCTTTAGTTACATGTCCCAATAATAGACCTTGAACACCCAATTCGTTGATGTGATCAATGAACCTAGCTTCGTCCTCTTCTTGTAAGGCAACAACAACTCTACTCTGTGATTCACCAAACAGGAACGCGTCTTTTCGGATTTCACTGTCAGTGATAATATCAAAACCAAGTTCATTTGGCAAGGCCATTTCCACCAGCGTTGTGAAAAGTCCACCATCACTTACGTCATGCGCTGCATTGATGTAACTGTTTTTTATTAACCCTTTGATGCATTGTTGAAGTTGGAATTCTTCTTCCAAATCAAATGACGGAGCGGGAGAATTTTTCACGCCCAAAATATTCGCCAAATACTCACTTGAATTGAGTTCGTTTTTAGTTACACCCAACAAATAAATGAGATCTCCTTTGTATTTGAAATCGAGTGTCATTTGCAAGCTCTTATCTTTCATAACACCCAACATACCTATGGTTGGGGTTGGAAACACCGGAGCTGCTGTTCCGTCGGCATGAGCTGTTTGGTTGTAGAAGCTTACATTTCCACCTGTGACCGGAGTTTGAAACTTGGTACAGGCCGCACTCATTCCTTTAATAGCACCCACAAATTGCCAATAGACTTCAGGGTTATACGGATTTCCGAAGTTCAAGCAATTTGTAATTGCGGATGGTTCCCCACCTGAACAAACAATATTTCTAGCGGCTTCAGAAACGGCAATTTGACAGCCAATTTCAGGGTCGGCATTTACATAACGGCCGTTACAATCAACGGTAAGAACAATGGCTTTATTTGTTCCCTTAATGTTTACAATTGCCGCATCACTTGGTCTGTTGGTTGACATGTTTACGGTGCCCACCATACTGTCATATTGATTGTAAATCCAACGCTTGCTGGCAATGTTGGGTTGAGCTATGAGTTGTCTAGCTGCAACAACATAGTCTTTGGGCTCGGCAACATCTTCAAGTTTGAATTTTTTCGATTCAGCATAATATGCGGGTTCTTTGTATTCTCTTTGGTATACCGGTGCACCACCACCAAGAACCAAACTTTCAGCTGGAATTTCACTTACCAATTCATTGTTCATGTAATATCGAACAAATGGTCCTTCAGTCACTATTCCAATTTCTTCAGCATGTAAATCCCATTTTTCGAAAATGGCCTGTACTTCTGCTTCATGACCTTTTTTTATGACAATGAGCATGCGCTCTTGTGATTCACTCAATAAAATTTCAAAAGGCTGCATACCTGCTTGTCTTGTTGGAACTCTATCTAAATGTATATCCATTCCAACACCACCACCAGCGCTCATCTCTGAGGTGGAGCATGTAATTCCGGCAGCACCCATATCTTGCATGCCGGCAATGGCGTCGGTTTGAGCCAACTCCATGGTAGCCTCTAACAACAATTTCTCTTGAAACGGATCACCAACCTGAACGCTTGGTAAGTCTTTTGCCGATTCTGCTGTAATATCTTTCGAAGCGAATGAAGCTCCTTTAATTCCGTCCTTACCTGTTGCTGATCCAACAATGAAAACTGGATTTCCAACACCTTTAGCTTTCGAGGAGATGATGCGCTTGCTGTCAACAATCCCTACAGACATTGCATTTACAAGCGGATTCACTTGATAACTTTCGTCGAAGAAAACTTCGCCACCAACGGTAGGAATTCCAAATGCATTTCCATAATCTCCAATTCCTTTAACTACCCCGCTTAACAACCACTTTGTTTTTGGATTTTCAAGTTTTCCAAATCGCAACGAATTCAATTGTGCAATGGGGCGCGCTCCCATGGTGAAAATATCGCGGTTAATTCCACCTACACCTGTTGCCGCACCCTGATAAGGTTCAAGTGCGCTTGGGTGATTGTGTGATTCTATTTTAAAAGCGCATCCAATGCCGTCACCAATATCAACCAGCCCGGCATTTTCTTCACCCGCCTTAACCAGCATGTGCGGTCCATCCTTGGGCAACGTTTTTAACCAAACAATACTGTTTTTGTAGCTGCAGTGTTCGCTCCACATCACGGAGTAAACACACATTTCCGTGAAATTCGGAGTGCGACCAAGTATTTCTTTGATTTTTTCAAATTCTTCAGGACGAAGTCCCATTTCTTGTGCTTGTTCAAGCGTTGCAATTTGCGTAGATGCGTTCGACATGTAGTACGTTTAAAAAACTGACGCGAAGATAACTTATTTCAACTCGTCTAACTTCATTTTTCCCTCGTCATTCCAAAGGCTCTCTTCGAGGTCGAGCGCTATGACGCGAGCATAGGGAGTTGGGCCGTTTCCAGAAGTTTTCAACGAAACAAGTCCGGGATGTGAACTCCAGGAAATTTTACCAATGATTTCGTAGTTCACGCGAGCATCGTTGTCGAGATAAAACGCCGATTTTATTTTTGGAAGCAGGCCTTTCAAATAAACTGTTTCAATTCCTTTCGGAACGAAAACGAAGAGTGTATGTCCGTTTGCACTCACGGTCGTCGGAAACTCGCAATATTCTCTCGGTAATCCTGCACGAGTTCCGTAGATAGCAGCGCCGTAGTGATTCAGCCAATTGCCGGTCTCTTCCAACACGTTGTGCACTTGTGCCGGGAAAGTGCCGTCTTCTTTCGGACCAATGTCTAACAATAAATTTCCACCCAACGAAACCACATCGGTTAGTATGTGAATGATCTGCTCCGGTGTTTTGAAGGCTGTGTCTTGCGGCTGCCAACCCCAGTTGGTGTTGAGCGTAAGGCAAAGCTCCCAAGGCTTTTCGTTTCTGTGAATAGGGAAGGAATTCTCAGGAGTCTCGTAGTTTCCGCATTCAGGAAGGCGGTTGTTAATGAGCACGTTTTTGTTTTTCGCAATCAGGCTATCGCGAATGGCGAAGGCATTCCACTCTTGCGCCGAATGTTCCCAGCC
>CAYSEX010000059.1:0-13150 GCA_964430305.1 uncultured Chryseobacterium sp. | reverse complement strand
AATTCAATATGCGCTTGTTTTATGCCGGCTGTTGCGACAACTCAACCTATACGTTCCAGTAGGTGAATCGAAGGATATGATTTTATAAAAATTTTCCTCCTATTTAACAGCACTTCCTTTGCAGATCTTCCGCATCTTTGTTTCCAAATTTTGAATATGAAAAAGAAGAACCTTGCCTTGATCATTTTAATGGCTCTCAGTCTATTTTGGGTAGGATGCAAAAAGGATGACCACGACCACGATGATGATCATGATGCATGTGAAAATGTTGTTCTTGTGAAAGTAGCTGCTTTGGTTTCAGAGACAGGCGATTGGTCGAATTTGGGTTTAAGTTCAGAGGCGGCTATAGAAATTGCCATTGAAGAAATAAACGCTGATTTTGAAACACGTGATCTTCCGTATCGATTCGAACTTACCGTTTTCGACACGCAATTAAATCCGGTTTTGGCAGCGAGTTCCATGCAGAATTTAGCCGATGCTGGATTTAGAATAGTTATAGGTCCACAATCGAGTTCAGAAGTAGGGGCAGTTAAAGCACTGGCAGATAGTCTAGGAATTTTGGTGGTAAGTCAAGGAAGTACTGCAAGTTCTTTAGCCATTGCAGATGACTTTGTCTTCAGATATGTGCCCGGAGATCAGATAGAGGGTGCAGCTATGGCCAATACCATGTATACAGCAGGCAAGCAGGCGATGGTTACTTTAGCACGAAACGATGCGGGTAATCTAGGTTTGCAAAATGCGGTAACAACTTATTTTACCGCTGCTGGAGGTACTGCAGTTTCGGCTGGAAATTATGATCCCGCAACAACTGACTTTAGCACATCGCTCACAGCGGTTCGAAATGAAATTCAAAACTTAAATGCAACGTATCCGCTTTCAGCAATTGGTGTTTACCTCGCAAGTTTCGATGAGGCTGTAGCGTTATTTAACCAGGCTGCCACGGATCCAATCTTAGCAAGTGTGCACTGGTATGGTGGCGATGGTTTCATTCGCAATGAGGCGCTTTTGGCTGATCCATTGGCCTCGCAGTTTGCAGTAAATACCCAATTCTTTAGTCCTGAATTTGGACTTCCGACCTCAACTGAATCTATTTGGTCACCATTACTTGCTGATGTGTATGCAAGGTCAGGTGTAGTAGGAGATGCATATACTTTAACTGCCTATGATGCCATGAAAGTTGTAGCGAAATTGATAGAGAATAATGCGGGTGTACCAACATCTTCTTCAACGATTAAAACTGAATTTTTTAATTTATCGAATAGTCATTCGGGTGCAACTGGGTTGATTTCATTGAACGCCGCTGGGGATCGTGCAAATGGCTCATTTGACTATTGGGGAGTGGAAAATGTAAACGGAGTTTATGGTTGGGTTTATGTGGGAAGTTCGGAGTGATATTGGATGCTAACAATGATGAACCGTCAAAAATTCATTCATACCATGGGAATACTGAGTTTGGGGAGTGCACTACCGATTCAAGCTTTGCAGCAATTGCAATTTGGCAAGTCAACACAAAAATTTCCAGTTTTCTTTTTTGGACACGGTTCGCCCATGAACGCCATTGAAGAGAATAAGTACGTGGAAGGATGGCGAAAAGCGGTGGCACATTTAGAACAGCCCCAGGCCATTCTTTGCATATCAGCACATTGGCTTACAAAAGGGACAAAAATAACGGCCATGGAAACTCCTAAAACTATTCATGATTTTGGTGGTTTTCCGCAGGCCTTGTTCGATGTGCAATACCCAGCACATGGAGATCCCGAATTAGCAAAACACGTTGCGCATCATTTACAGCTTTCAGACGAAGCGCTTGATGATGAGTGGGGGTTAGATCACGGTACATGGAGTGTTTTGCGTCAAATTTTTCCATTGGCTCAGGTTCCCGTTCTTCAGTTGAGTATAGACTACCAACTTTCGCATGAACAGCACTTGGCTCTTGGCGCTCATCTCGAAGCATTAAGGAGCAGAGGTGTTCTCATTGTTGGCTCAGGAAATTTAGTTCATAACCTCAGAGCAATCAATTGGTCAACACCAGATGTTGGAACTTCATGGGCAATTGAAGCGCAAGAAGGAATTTCACTGGCTTTGACAAAAAAAGATTTGCATTTTTTCAACGACATAGAAAGTAGAGGGGCAGCTTACAAAAATGCTATTCCCACCCCAGATCATTATTGGCCTGCATTATATACACTTGCTGCAATGGGAAAAGATGAAATGCAAATGTTTAATGAATATTACGCCTACGGTAGTTTAAGTATGCATTCATTTCATTCTAGCTGATTATTGTCCTCAAGTTCTCTCGACAAAATAGATCAATTTGATCTCGTGTTGAACGAAACGCAGCTTCAATTTCTTCATTTGAGCCCTGTACCTTGGCTGGATCAGGGAAATTTTCATGTAAACGATGTGCTTTTGAAGGAAAGACCGGGCATTGTTCGGCCGCATGATCACATACCGTTAGTATCAAATCGAAGGGTATGTCTAAATATTCGTCTACGTGGTTCGATGTGTGTTTTGAAATATCAATTCCAACTTCAGCCATTGTAGCAATTGCCCTTGGATTAACACCATGGGTTTCAATGCCCGCACTGTAAACGTGTACAATTTTTCCAAAATAATGGCGAATGAATCCTTCAGCAATCTGACTTCGGCAACTGTTGCCGGTGCATAAAACCAAAATGTTTTTCATGATGTATAGTATTTGCGTTTAATGAATTGACTTGCTTGTACCAAGAGTATTAAGGCCGGAACTTCAACCAATGGACCAATCACTCCGGCAAAGGCTTGTCCGCTATTCATACCAAAAACGCCAATTGATACAGCAATGGCTAATTCAAAATTGTTTCCAGAGGCCGTGAATGCAACGCAAGCGCTTTCGTCATATTTGGCGTTGAGTTTCTTTGCTATGAAAAACATAAGGAAAAATTGTATTATGAAGAAGACCACCAACGGTATGGCAATTCTCACAACGTCAAAGGGTATAGCAACAATCATAGCACCTTTCAAACTGAACATAACCACAATGGTGAATAGCAATGCAATGAGTGTAATGGGGGAAATGAAGGGTAGGAATTTTCGGTTAAACCAATCCAATCCTTTTGTTTGAATGAGCACTGCGCGTGAAAGCATTGCAGCAAAGAAGGGAATACCCAAATAGATGCCCACGGTACTAGCAATTTCAGAAATGGTAATGTCAATATTAACGGCACTCACACCAAACAAGGGCAACATAATTTCTAAATAGAAATAGGCGTAAAGACTAAAGAAGAGGACTTGAAGCAAGCTGTTAATTCCAACCAGGCCCGCAGCTAATTCTCTATTTCCACCTGCTAAATCATTCCAAACAATGACCATAGCAATGCAAGGTGCAAGACCAATTATGATAAGTCCCGTTAAGTATTCTGGTGAATCAGATAGAAATAAAATGGCGAGCAAGAACATGAGGAATGGCCCAATAATCCACGTAATTATAAATGAGGCGCTCAGTAATTTAATGTTTTTAAAAACAGAGGGGATGAGAGAAAATTGCACTTTCGTTAAAGGGGGGTACATCATAAGAATGAGACCAATAGCCAATGGAATATTCGTTGTACCGTCAGAAGCGGCATGAATTGTTTTGGGTATGCTTGGAATGAAAAAGCCCAAAGCCACACCAATGGCCATGGCAAGGAAAATCCATAGAGTTAAGAAACGATCTAAAAATTTTAATCTCGGTTTCATAGTAATCGAATTAGCAACAGATTTTTGTTGTGTTAAGTTGAATGTCAATTTTGGAAATGTAGGCTTTCACCTTCTCAAATGCTTTGGGATTTAGACAATAACACACTTGAGTTCCGGTTACAGTTCCTTGAATAAGGCCTGCATTTTTCATGGCTTTTAAATGCTGAGATACTGTAGCTTGTGCCAGAGGAAGAGCGTCTACTAAATCACCACAAACACATGTTTTTCGTTTTGCCAAAGCTTGAAGTATTGCAAGACGTGCGGGGTGAGCTATGGCTTTAAGTAATTCCGCAATTTCAATTTCTTTCGGGTTGTAAGCTTCGGTTTTAGATGTTCCCATGCTATTATGTTTATCGCAATATTACGATAAATCGTTTTAAGCTCAAAAAGGTTTTATAAAATTAAAATTCAAATCGAATTTGTCTGTAGCCGGCGAATATGCCCAAGCCTCCGTTAACATTGGAATAGACCAGTGTGGGCTCTGCGAAAGGATTGCCATTTTCTTGTCGGTTAAATGTCTTGTGAAACTTAAAGTATTCTTCACTGGCATGTACCACATACATGGCTTTCAGATCCGTTGAAACACTTTCGTACGAGCTGGCCATGACTTCTTTTTCAATGTACAGTTGTCCGTTGTTGAGTGCATTGTCATTGATAAAACGTTGTGCAATTAAATATTCTGAAGTATCTGTTCCTCCCGTATAAATATTATAATAGGCCAGTCTATAATAATCGAAATTGGGAGAGACATCATTCAAAAATGTTTTGAAAGTGAACGTATACATGGTGTCATTGAATGGGCCTACAATGTCTGTGCTAATTGTTAAATTGTTCGAATCTATTTCAGGCAATTCTAAAGGAATGTTTGTAGTGGCTTCAATGGCATGTCCTGCTGCATCAGATGCGAGCAGGGTATATGACTGGCCAGCAACAAGTGGAAATTCCAACGTGCTTAGTTCATACTCCATGGTGTTGGAATTATAAATTAATGTGTCGATTTGAACGCCATTTGAAATGGTAACCAGCAAATCAGTTGGTGGAGGCAGAGGGCTGCTATTTGGACCAAATACAGGGATGCTCCAACTGATATTCGCATGAATGAGATCAATATCATCACTGATGAAACAGGTGAGGGTTAATTGTCTATCAACAGCTGGAACCTCAACTTCAGCCTCTGTCTCACAAGACACCATAAAAAGTGCACATGCAAATATGTTCAAAATGAGAAATGCTTTTTTCATATTTAAAATTTGAATGACCATGAGACGCTAGGTATAATTGGGAATAATGAAACTTGACTGAGGTAATTCGATCCATCAACGCGTTGGCTAATGGAATAGAAAAACGGATTTTTTCTGTTGTAGGCGTTGTAAATACCCAATTCAAAGGTGCGTTCGCAACGCTTCAATTGTTTGTGCCATTGGGCTGCAATATCTAATCTGTGATAGGGTGCCATTCGGAAATCATTTTTGTCGCCATAATCGGTAGCTCCTAATCCAAAAAAGTTGTTGAATTGGTTTGTGGCGGGGTCATGTGGCTGCACGTTATAGGTGGCAAGCGGAAGTGTAATGGCTTGTCCTGTTCCATACACCCAGGTGGCAGAAATGGTTAAATGATCATTTACTTCATAAATACCAACGGCTGAAAAATCATGTCTTCTATCATAGCGGGCATAGAATGGCTTCCCATCATTAAGTTCTTCAAATTGTAAGGTGGTCCATGAAAGGGTGTAGCCAATCCATCCGCTCCATTTTCCAACCTTCTTCTGAACCAACAACTCTGCACCGTAACTGGTTCCATTGCCAGATGTTACATTGTCTTGCCACGTGATGGGTTTGCCATCTATGGCTCTTCCAACATTTAGAAAACTTGCGCCTTCTTTGTATCCAATGATATTCAGCATGCGCTTGTAATAAGCTTCAGCGGTAATGGTGAGTTTAGGTTTTTCTAATTCTTTGGCGATGCCAATGGCTCCTTGATGCGAACGTTGAGGGGCCACCCGATCCGTTGCGGGTACCCAAAGGTCTGTGGGAAGGCCAACACCGGTATTCGACAGCAGATGCATATATTGATTCATAAGTGCATAAGAGGCTTTCACACTTAATTTTTCATTGATTAAATACCGAACGCTTGCTCGGGGTTCAATGCCGTAATAGTTAGCCGACTTATAAATGAAATGACTCATGCGTGCGCCAAAATTGGCTTTGAGCAGTGGAGTAATGGTCCAATCATCTTCCAGGTAAAGCCCACTTTCAAGGGCATCGTAATTTTCAGCTTTGTCAATCTCTTCTGCTCCGTCTGTGCTGGCTACTACTATGGCACTGGGTGTAAATCGGTGATAGGTTGAACTTATTCCGGTGCGAATGTGATGACTTGCATTCGGGAAATAATCAATATCATGTTTCATAGACCAATCGCGAATGCCGCTTTTAAAGCGAAGCTCAAAAAAATCATTGTTGGTTTGAATCTCTTTTAGTCCAATGGCCAGATTGTATTTCGAAAAAATAAGAGAGGTATTGCTAAAAGCTTTGGGTGAGATGATATGATTTAGTCTTGCAGTTGCTGTTTGGTTTTGCCAAAGGAAATATCCTTCGTTAACGGTACCATCTTCAGCCTTGGGTTTAAAATAGAATTTATCTTTTCCAAAATAGCCGCTCAAGTAAAACCTATTTTTATCATTGAGTATGAAATTGGCTTTGGCGTTAAAATCATAAAAGAAATACCCCGCCTTTTGGTCTGCAGGTAAGAAGGGGTAGATGAGTGCATCAATGTACGTTCTTCTTCCGCTGACAAGAAAAGATGATTTGCCTTTTTGAATTGGACCTTCAAGCGTGAGTCGAGAGGAGATTAAACCAATTCCGGCCTCGCCTTTGAATTTCTCTTTGTTACCATCTTTCATTTGCATCTCCAAGACAGATGAGAGTCTACCACCGTATCGAGCTGGGAATCCACCTTTAATCAGTTCAACACTTTTCAGAGCATCTCCATTGAAAATAGAAAAGAATCCGAACAGGTGATTGGCATTGTACACGGTTGCATCATCTAGTATAATTAAGTTTTGATCTGGACCACCTCCGCGAACATAAAATCCCGAACTTCCTTCACTTCCTTTTTGCACTCCCGGAAGCAATTGAATTACTTTCAGTACATCTTTTTCACCAAGAAGTGCAGGTATTTTTTTTATTTGATCAATTGGAATTTCAATGCTGCTCATTTGCGTCTCTTCAACCACATTGGTTGTTTTTTCTCCTTCAACGACAACTGTTTTCAGATCGAATTTTACTTTCTGAAGTTCAATGTTCTTTCTGGGTTGATTTGAATTGAGTTGTATTTCTTGTGGTTCGTATCCCATGAATTGCACCATGATTTTTGTTGCTGAGTTGGGAAGAGTTAGAGAGTAAAATCCGTAGTTGTTGGTGCTTGTACCTTCATTGGTTTCAGGACAAAAAACCAATACGCCGGGCAATGTTTCGCCACTTTCAGCTTCTGTAATTAAACCGCTATAGGTGATTTTTTGAGCGGAAATATGAGCTGTAAAAAGCAAGAGAAAAAGAGAAATGTATATTTTCATAGGTGAAAGATCGCACAAACAACGCAGCTTTTGGTGTTTCAGTGCGTTGAAATGTATTTTTTTATTCAGACGACTGTGTTCCGAGTAAGTTACAGGTTTGTATCAGTATCTGATCTAATTTTACTGCTGATACCTCTTGAATAAAGGCTTGAAAGTCATGCGCAGCACTTTCATTAGCTGTATCAGAAATAATTCGAATAACAGCAAAAGGTAAGCGATGTTCAAAACAGACTTGTGCCACTGCAGCACCTTCCATTTCAACACAAAGAACCTCTGGAAACGCTTGTATTACTTGGTTTTTCTGTGATTCTGAATTGAAAAATTGGTCGCCACTGGCAATTAATCCGAAGTGAGTTTCGAAATTCAATGTGCGACAAGCAGCTTTCAAATTTTCATTTAAAAACGAACTGGTTTCAATGTGGGTTTTTCCCAGTAATGGAATTTCAAATTGTGGCATGAATGGTCTTGCGTCAAGATCATGCTGAACCAATGACTGTGCAAGAACAACATCGGCTAATTTCAAATTGGAATCTAAAGCGCCTGCGACACCTGAAAAAATTAAGTGGGTAATTTGAAATTGGTGAATCAAGGTTGCGGCGGTGGAAGCCGCCGCAACCTTGCCCCATCTCGAAAAAACAACAACAACTTCGGTTGAATTTATTCTTCCGGTAATGTAACTGCGCAGTCCCAACTCAGTTGTCTCAGCATTTTCAATTTGAGGAAGCAATCCTTCAATTTCTTCGGGCATGGCCCCCATAATTCCCAATCGTATCATAGCTTGTTATAACAATAAGATTAACGCGAGCACACACAAAACAAGTCCTTGTATTTTTCTTCGATTTAACTTTTCAGAGAAAAGCCAAAGGGCTCCCAATGCACTAATGATTAGAACCCCTAAATTATTTACTGGAAGAATAACATGTTCTGGAAGCCATCCGCTGCTGTATAATTCAATTAAAAAATAAATGCTTCCATAGTTAACAAGACCTAAGGTAATTCCAGTGAGCAACTCTTTTTTCGGGAAAGGCTTTTTGTTAAAAATCAATCCATACACAAGTATCATGAGTCCTATTATACCAGCTCCAAAAAATGGCATGCAAGTAAACAATGCCCGTTCGTTGTCATTGGCGGTGAACCCTTGAAAAAAGGCAATGCTGAAATCAACAGCTGTACTTCCTAATAATAAGAGAATAGGGTAGGAGAGCATGTTCCATTTGAAACGTGTTCTTCCGTCAACACTAAAAAAATACAGCCCGGTCATGGCAATCAACAATGCCAGTATGATTATCCAAGTGAGTTCACCTTTTCCAACAAAAGAAAATAGAACCACGCCAAGTACAAGTGACATTTTAGAACTTAAGGTAGCAAGGGCTATTCCTGCTTTTCTTGCTGTGATGGCCATGAAGTAAAAAACGGAAATAAACAATGCTCCCATGGCCATTCCAGATATACTCCAGATTGGAAGTGTAAGACTACTTTCCACTGCCGATTTCAAATCGGGAACTAAAAAAATACCACACCCGAAAGCTACAACGTAATTGAAAACAATGGTTTCGAAAATACGCGCCTCAATTTTTTCGAAGTATTTGAACAACCAATACAGCGCAGCATTGGTAATCATACTTAGAATTAAGTATATCATACGTTGCGGGTTACTTTTAAGAGATCGTTTTCAACCCTGGTCTCATGCATAAGCAGGCCTTTCTGGAGCGGCGCTTTCAGCCCCTTGTTTAGATTTTTGTCTGAAGTGAAAACGCGCATTTCATCCCACAAATTGGCTTCTATGAAACTGGCCAAAATTCCACTTCCACCTTCAACAATAACGCTTTGAATATTGCGCTTATGCAAGGCCGAAAGCCAGGCCATTGGCCCGCTAGAGTCTAACTGAAGTTGTTCGCATGAATAACGCGGTGAAACTCCTTTGCCTACCAAAGCTATAGTGGGGGCCTCTTCATTAAAAATATTCAATTCCTCAGGTAAACAGCCACGTTCGTCAACCACAATTCGAATGGGTGAGGGGCCATTCGCCAATCGAACCGTTAAATGTGGATCGTCATTCAAAGCTGTAGTGGGGCCAATGAGTATAGCTGGCTCCAAAGCCCGCCATTGATGAACCAATTCTCTCGATGCTTGCGAAGAAATGGCATAAGATCCTTTTTCATTTTCTTTCCGATCAATGTCCATGAAATGGTCTGCACTTTGCGCCCATTTTAGAATGATATAGGGTCTTTTCTTTTGGTGGAAAGTGAAGAATCGACGATTCAAATAAGTGCATTCTTCCTCCAGAACACCAACGGTTACATCTATCCCAGCATCTTTCAGTTGTTGAATTCCAAGGCCATTTACAGCACTGAACGGATCTTGTGAGCCAATAACCACTCTTGGAATTCCTTTCTCAATAATTAAGTTCGAACATGGTGGTGTTTTGCCATAATGGGCACATGGCTCCAGGTTCACGTATAGGGTTGAGTCTTTCAGTAAAGCTTCATTTTCTACAAATGAAATGGCTTCAACTTCTGCATGTGGCTGACCATAGGCGGTATGATATCCCTTTGAAATAATTTCATTGTTGTGCACAATCACACATCCTACAAGTGGGTTCGGAGCAACATGACCCAAGCCCATTCGCGCAAGGTCCAATGCCATCTCCATGTATATTTCGTGACTCATTCTTCGGTGTCTAGTTGTGAGGCTATGGCTTGAGCAGCAATCCATGCTGTTGTCCATGCATTCTGAAAATTATATCCTCCAGTTACCGCATCAATATTCAAAACCTCTCCGGCAAAATACCAATTTTTTCGCAGTTTGTGTTCCATGGTTGTGAACTGAATGTGTCTTAGATCAACACCACCGGCGGTTACAAATTCATCTTTAAATGTAGATTTTCCATTCACTACATAGTTGTTTTTGCACAAGCAATGGGCCAATTGCTGTAAATGCGCATTGGATAAATTCGCCCATTCAACATTCGGCACATTGGATTGATCTATAAGAAACGTCCATAATCGGCTAGGTATTCCGAATAGCGGATGCGATGCTGGCAATTGTTTGGATTTAATAGAACGAATTTCTTTTAACTCCTCAAGCGTGTCCTCCATGTCTTGACCAATCCAATTGATTTCAATAGGGAAATGATAATGTTTATCTGCTAATGCGAGTGCTGCATGTGAAGACAATTTTAAAACTGCCGGCCCACTTACTCCCCAATGCGTAATAAGTATGGGACCCCACGCACTGAATTCAGTATTTAATATGGTCACTTCAGCCTGAGGCATGGAAATACCAGACAACGCATTTAAATTTTTATTGGGAATGTTGAAAGTGAAAAGTGATGGAACTCTTTTTACACAAGGAATTCCTTGCTTTTCTAATTCTTGCCACATCAACTCACTGGCTCCAGTAGCAAACAATACCGCTCGTGCTTGAGAAAGATCTTCCCAAGACCATTCATGCTGATAATGTACTTGCACACCCAACCTATCCGCTTCATTCAAAAAACAATCAATGATGGATTGTGATGAATTGGAACTTGGGAAAATGCGTCCGTCTTCTTCAATGTTGGTCTCAACTCCGCGTTCTGCAAGCCATTGCAACATGTCACCCGGTTGAAAGTGATGTAAAGGACCTAACAATTCCTTCTTACCTCTTGGATAGGCTTCTACAAGTTCCTTGGGAATAAAGCAAGCATGGGTGACATTGCATCTTCCTCCACCACTAATTTTTACTTTGGAAAGTCCTTGTTTGGCCTTTTCAAAAATATGTACGTTGGCAGTTGGACACAGCGATTTTATTCGCAAGGCAGCGAAGAATCCGGCAGCACCAGCACCAATGACAAACACATCTTTTGACATGGGGGCAAAGGTACGTTACAAGGTTGTAGAAATTTCCTTTTGGCTTTGGAATGAATGAACCTTTGCTCATGATATTAAAAATTAAAAAACAAAAACAAATGGAAACAAAAAACGCCACTTATTACCACTTGATCCTAGATAAAAGTGGAAGCATGAATTCACATTACAATGAAACATTGGAGGGTCTGAATGAGAAATTACTATCCATTCAAAGCATTCAAAAAAGAAATCCTGAAATTCCAATTTTCGTTTCTTTAACGCTTTTCTCTGACTCGCCAGAATTGGTTTTTGAGAACAAGCCTGCAAGCGAACTGAAAGCTTTAACAAAAGAAGATTATGTTTTAGATGGAATGACCGGATTACTGGATGCGGTTGGAACCGTTATAAATAGAATGGAATACCTATTGAATAGACAGATTCGTGAAAACAATGCCAATGCCATGATTGTCATTTTTACAGATGGAATGGAAAATGCTTCACGCATGTATACCTATGAACAAGTAGGTAATAAAATTAAATCACTGGAAGAAACTGGAAAATGGACATTTGCTTTCATTGGTGCCGATATGGATGCGTGGAGTTCAGCGAGCCGATTGAACTTTGAACGCAGCAAGGTTTTTTCTTCGAGAAAATCAAATGTGAAAGACACCATGAGCATGATGGCGTGTGAGTTGGAGCAGAGCATTCAATTGAAAAAGGAGGGGAAAATTTGGAAGGGGTTTAAATAACCCTTTTCAACCTTAAATTTACATCAAGTCTCGAATCATGAAAATTCATCTCATACGCTCTGAAGAAGTAAACACCGAATGGTACCATGAACTTTTGCGCTATCTGCGTTCTTTTCCTGGTCCTATGGAGTTCATTAGTTCAGATGAGGTGCCAACTTTTGAGTTTGATGAAGATTTGAAAGAAGATTGGAGTAATACCAAGAAAGAAGTAGAACTTCCTGATGTTCCCATTGCTCATTATTCAGAGGTTGATTTTTCTTTAGCTGAACCAATGTTGTCTGCAGAATCGCGACCAAATCAAATTTTGCGATTGGAATGGAAAAAGATCTTTTCCATTCTAGATCTTTTTCGTCAAAGGAAAGATGTTGGCGATGCTGAATTCACTTCGTTGATTTCCGATTTGGGAAATGAGCACAATTGGTTTTCTGTTCCTGATTTGCGCGGTAAACGCAATTACTATGTTCAATCTTCTGGTTGGGGTTATTATGTAGACAGTGATTCACGCTTCCCCGTGGCTTATTCTGTAGTAACCAATGTGCTGAGGCATTTAATGATAGATAATGTTCAGGATTTGAAGACCTTAGTGCACATGCAACCGCGCGGATGCATGAATGACTTCAATGAGAACAAGAAAGATGTGGTGCTGAAGTTGAGAACTGCAGACCTGTGCTCAACTTGCGTTGAGCGAATTAAAAATCGTCAAATTGATTCCATGTTAGTCACTCAAGTGTTGGATATTTTGGAATCCATTCGATCGAATGTCTTGTTCAGAGAACGTTTTGAAATTACAAAAAGGCCAAGTAGGTTGTTAATTGCAGGACCCAAGAAGCGAATCTTTTTTTCAGACCTACCCAATTGCGAATTGCGCTTAACACCGCTAGAGAAAACGGTATTCTTATTTTTCTTACGACATGAGTTGGGATTTACGTTTACGGAATTGGATGCGCATGAACAGGAGTTGTTGGAAATTTATTCGGTATTGAATCCGAATATGGAGCATGACAAAGCACTTAAGAGTATTCGTGATATGGTGAATCCGCTGTTTGAAAATTCGCTCAATGAAAAAATTTCTAAAATCAAGAAGAAGATTATCAATGCGGTAGGCAATGAACTCAGTGAGTACTATGTCATTTCAGGAAATCGAAATGAAAAGAAACGAATAGGTTTAGATCGAAGTCTAGTCAGTTTTGGGTAAATCTCTAACCATACAATAAGTGTTGAAATCTCCAACACGCCGAACCTCTTTCACCTGAAACCCAATGCGCTCATAAACGCGCTTGTTT
>CAYSEX010000058.1:0-13333 GCA_964430305.1 uncultured Chryseobacterium sp. | reverse complement strand
CGTTTCCAGCAGCGCAACCAAGATCGTCAGGACCGACCTGAAAGACAAGACAGACAAGACAGGCCTAACCGTCATCGCGAACAGAATCAAAACAACAGACCTCAGAACAGAGAACAAAATCAGGAAAACGAAGAATCGAAAAATGAATCTTCTGTTGTTCGTCCTGACCGTTCGAGAAGAGGAATGCCTGATGAACACGGATATAATTTCGATGGCTTGGTAATGGCTGAGGGCGTTTTAGAAGTGATGCCTGACGGATTCGGATTTATGAGATCTTCAGATTTTAACTATTTGAATTCTCCAGATGATGTTTACGTTTCTCAACAACAAATTAAATCATACGGATTGCTACCGGGTGATACCATTCGTGGTGCCATTCGCCCGCCAAGAGAAGGTGAAAAATATTTCCCATTAATTCGAATTGATATCATTAATGGAAGAGATCCGCAATGGGTTCGTGATCGTGTTCCTTTCAAATTTTTAACTCCCTTATTTCCAAATGAACGATTCAAATTGGCAGATAACAACAACAATGTTTCCATGCGTATCATGGACTTGTTCTCGCCAATTGGTAAGGGTCAACGAGGCATGATTGTCTCACAACCAAAAACAGGAAAGACCACTTTATTGAAAGATGTTGCGAATGCCATAGCTCAAAATCATCCTGAAACATATTTAATAGTGCTCTTGATAGATGAACGTCCGGAAGAGGTTACAGATATGAAGCGCAGTGTGAAAGGTGAAGTGGTTGCATCTACGTTCGATGAGCCAGCAGAACGTCACGTAAAAATTGCGAACATTGTTCTTGAAAAAGCGAAGCGTTTGGTTGAGTGCGGTCACGATGTATGTATTTTACTTGATTCCATAACACGTTTGGCGCGCGCATACAACACCGTTGCTCCATCCAGTGGAAAGGTACTCTCGGGTGGTGTTGAAGCCAACGCATTGGAGAAGCCAAAACGTTTCTTCGGAGCAGCAAGAAAAATTGAAAACGGAGGTTCACTTTCCATCATTGCAACGGCTTTGGTAGATACAGGTAGTAAAATGGATGAAGTGATCTTCGAAGAATTTAAAGGAACGGGTAATATGGAACTTCAATTGGATCGCCGTATTTCCAACCGTAGAATTTTCCCTGCAATTGACATTTTATCTTCGGGAACGCGAAGAGAAGACTTATTGCAAGACAAAGACACATTACAGCGCATGTGGATTTTAAGAAGACACTTGGCCGATATGAATCCGGTTGAAGCCATGGAATTCGTGAAAGATCGCATAGAACGCACAAAATCAAACGAGGAGTTTTTAGTAACAATGAATTCATAATGACCACGAATAAAATTTGGCTCGTAACACTTGGACTCGGAACCCTTTGGTTCATTGTTCGAGTTATTGCCGGATTTGTCAATGATTTTTCTTATTGGTCATCACAACCCGTAGGAGTACTCTCCAATTTACTCTTGTTGCTGGGTGCAATTTTCCTTTCTATTTACTTCACATACAACCAAGGCCCTCAAGTACGAACATATTGGGACGACCTGAAACTTGCGGCTAAAACAGCCTTGGCTTATACCGTTGTCATTTCATTAAGCATGGGAATTTATTACGCCGCTTTCCATGAATTGGACAATGAGAAAGAAAGAAGCAAACAAGAACTAACCAATTTCTTGAACGATGAAAATAATTTAAAAACCATTCGTCAAGAAAATGAAAATTTCGCCAATAAAACAAGAGAAGAAATTTATCAGGAAAAATTAGGTACCATCAATGAAAAAACCTCCATTCGGAATTTACTTACTTTTGGTGGTATGGCAATATTTTTAGCTGGACTCGTTTATAGTATTGTTGTTCCATGGATATTCAGAACCTTGCTTCTCAAAGAATCAAATGAATAAAAAGCTTTTTCTCACCTTCATGGTTGTTGTATTTGGGGTGTCTGCGTTCTCGCAAAAACGAGTTGGTGGAGCTCAAAATTTGCAACGATTCGATTTAAGAAAATATCATTTTGGATTTGCGTTGAGCGGAAATCAGTCTTCTTTTTACCTAGACTACAAACCCGATTTTACTTTTTCTGATTCTTTATTAGCCATTACCAATGTTCCACAAGCTGGATTCAACTTGGCTATTTTGGCGTCATACAATCCTATACCCAACATTAACTTCAGATTTGTTCCGGGGCTTTCATTCCAAGATAGAACATTAAGTTACTCGTTCTTGAAACCCAATGGAAAAGTAGACACTCAATTGAAACCTGTTTCATCGGTGTGGTTGGAATTTCCAATCATAACAAAATTTAGAACAAATAGAACAAACAATTTTGCTGCTTACGCATTGATTGGAGGAAAGTACGCGATAGATATGCAGTCACAGAAAGATGTAGATAATAACGTGGCTCAACAGCTGGTTCTCAAATTGACCAAAACAGACTATGCCGTTGAAGCCGGTGGCGGTTTTGATTTCTTTCTTCCCTATTTCAAATTTGGAATCGAATTCAAGACCAGTATGGGCTTGAAAAATGTTTTACTTCAGGAAAACACGCGCTATTCGGCACCTCTAGAAAAGCTTAAAACACGCGCATTCGTTGTGTCAATCACCTTTGAAGGTTAATCTACCCACTCTGCTATAAAGATATTGGTGTCGCGCGTTCTGCCGTTGTGTCTATTGCTGCAAAAAACCAAATACTTGCCATCTGGAGAAAACATAGGAAATGAATCAAATTCGGTGTCGAATGTCACTTGTTCCAATGCAGATCCATCGAGATTCACCAAAAATAAATTGAAAGGAAAACCCCTCGTACTTGCGTGATTGCTACAAAATAGAATTTTTTGTCCATTGGGAGTAAATGTTGGTGCCCAATTGGCATTTCCTAAATTGGTGACCTGATGCGCATTAGCACCGTCTGCATCAGCAACCCAAATTTCTAAATTCGAAGGTTCCACCATATCTTGTTCTAAAAGCGACTTATAAGCCGTAATTTCTTCCTTCGTTCTTGGTCTTGAAGCTCTCCAAACAATTTTTTTTCCATCAGGAGAAAAACATGCACCCCCGTCATACCCTAAATCAAACGTAATTTGCTTCACCTCGGTCCCGTCAATGTTCATGGTATATAAATCTAGATCTCCATTCCGAAGCGATGTGAAAATAATTTTATCTCCTTTCGGGCTTACAGTTGCCTCAGCGTCGTAACGCGGAACATCAGTCATTTGCTTTTCAATTTCGCCTTGCATGTTAGCAATGTAAATGTCATAACTTGAATACAAGGGCCAAACATATTTTCCCGTGTTCGGTGCTGGCGGAGGACAACTTTCACCACCCTCATGGGTAGATGCATAGATAAAAGATTTTCCATTCGGCATAAACCATGAGCATGTTGTTCTTCCTTTTCCGGTTGACACCAGTTTTCGTTTTGAACTATCGGCCTTCGCTTCTACGTCAAGAACAAAAATTTGATCACAACCTACCCCCCAGCGACCGTTGTCACTCTGAAAAATAAGCTCATGACCGTTGGGCGACCAATAAGCTTCAGCATTGTTTCCACCGTAAGTCAACTGATGAATGTTCTTCAAATGCTTTTCTTTCTCGTACTGAATGGGACCTGGTTCGGTAGTTACTGGAAGCGTAGTAAACGTTAATTCCGATGCACACGAAACAAACAAAAAAGATAAAACTACAATTTGGCCTATTATTTTCATGGTGCAAATTAACGAACGAATTCATGTTCAACTTATCTTTCGGCACTGATTTAAATTATGAAAAACAACCTTTTCCTCATTGGCCTTTTGGCACTTTCTCTGCAATCCTTCGCTCAGAAAAAATTTTCGAATGAATTAATCTGGAATAGCAGAGAATTCAACGCCGAATATTTGGGCGGATTCAATTCAATGAATGACGGAGAGACCTTTTCAGACCTGAAAGACTCTGACCTCAATGGATTGACCATTATCAAATGCAGCTTCTCTACGGGTGACACTCTCGCAGAAATTACAAATGCTAAAAAAATATTTAAAGGAGCTCTCCCCTCGTTTGACAACTACTCTTTCAATGCCGACGAAACCATGCTCCTCATTGAAACCGATCGTCAATCAATATACCGTTGGAGTTCAGAAGCCAATTATTACGTGCATAACTTGCAGACAGGTGAAACCGCACCCATTGCCAATTTCGCAAATGGAAAACAACGTCTAGCCACAATCTCTCCAGATAAAAAGCGCGTGGCCTTCGTTCGAAACAACAACATTTTCATTTTCAATATTGAAACAAAAGAAGAAAAGCAAATCACCTTCGACGGAGAGAAAAACAAAATCATTAACGGTGCAACAGATTGGGTGTACGAAGAAGAGTTTGGATTCGACAGAGGCTTGTATTGGAACGAATCGGGGTCGCTTCTCGCCTATTATAAATTCAATGAAAGCGCAGTTCCTGAATACGGAATGGATATTTACGGAAGCTTATATCCGGAAAGAATGACTTTCAAGTATCCAAAAGCCGGAGAAAAAAATTCAGATGTGAGCATTCACATTTATGAATTGACTTCCAACAAAAGTTTCTTGGTAGAAAAGACTTCAAACGAGTTTGAATACATTCCACGCATCAAGTGGGGTAAACAAAAATGGCAGTTGTTGGTTCAAAAAATGAATCGTCATCAAAATCATTTGGTTTACGAATTAACGGCGCCCATTCGTGTTGATGGAAATGACACTTGGCCAACCGCCATCTTAATGGAAGAGAAATCTGATACGTATATCGATGTAAACGACAACATACAGTTTTTATCGGGTGAAAATTGTATGATCTATACAAGCGATAAAAGCGGATATGCGCATTTGTATCAGATTGATTTGGTAACGAAAGTAGAGAAAGCATTAACTAGCGGAAATTGGGAGATTCTTGATTTTTACGGAATCGATGAAAAAGCCAACAAAATCTATTTCAGTTCAACTGGTGCCGCATTTTCAGCTTTCTCAAAAAAATTAAGTTCACCACTAGATGCCACCAGAAAGTATGTCTTCAGCCTAGATTTGAAAAAACAAAATTGGCTTTGTTTAACACCAATACAAGGGACCAATGATGCAGCATTTAGTACTGGTCTCAAATATTTTCTTCACACGTACAGCAATGCGAACAGTGCACCTGCCTTTTCGATATATACCAATAAAGGCGAATTGAAACGCACCTTAATTACAAACCAAAGTTTAATGGTTAAGCTGAAAGAATACGCAGCTGTAAATAAAGAATTCTTTAGCTTTCAAAATTCAGCTGGTGAATCGTTGAATTGTTGGATGATGAAGCCTGCCAACTTCGATCCGAACAAAAAATACCCTGTATTAGTGGCCATTTATGGCGGCCCCGGCAGCAATACCGTTTTAGATAATTATGGTGGAAGAAACTACCTGTGGTATCAGTTGCTTTGTCAGGAAGGATACATTGTTGTTAGCTGTGATCCGCGCGGAACGCAATATCGTGGTCGTGATTTCAAACACAGCACCTATATGAACCTTGGAAAAAATGAAACCAATGACTTTATTGATTTTGCAAAATACTTAGGTCAGCAAACCTACATTGATGCAAGCCGAATTGGTATTCAAGGTTGGAGTTACGGCGGATACATGACTTCGTTGTGCATGACCAAAGGTGCCGATTTCTTTAAGGCCGGTATTGCTGTTGCTCCAGTTACGAATTGGAAATATTACGACAGCGTTTATACTGAAAGATACTTGCGCACACCGCAAGAGAATTCAGGTGGATACGAAAACAACTCGCCTATCAATTTCGCGAAACAATTGAAAGGAAACTATTTGTTGGTTCACGGAAGTGCTGATGATAATGTGCATTTTCAAAACACCATGGACATGGTAACTGCATTGGTTGCCGCAAATAAACCTTTTGACATGTTTGTTTATCCGAATAAAGACCACGGCATTTATGGAGGTAATACACGTTTGCATTTATTCTCAAAGATGACCAACTTTTTGAAAGAGAATTTGTGATGAGAACCATTGCCTTTGCTTGTTTTTGCATTTGCTTCACTAGCATCAATGCGCAATGGCAAATTCAGGGGCAATTGCAAGGTGGATTCATTGCTCCGCACCATGACCTCATGGATCCGTTAATTCAATCGCACAGTGTTGCGGGGGCTATTCAATTGGTGAAATCTGTTGAGAAGAGATCTTTTTCCAGAGCATATAATAACCCGTATCAAGGAATAGACTTTTCCTACATACGAACGGGTAGTCCAGATTATCTAGGTAACCAAATGACGTTGAGTTTTTGGAATAAATTTCCAGTTTACAAGGGACGCAAACCAAGCGATTTGAAAACACGGAAGTTTTTCTCATTGGGATTTGGAATTGGATATTCATCTATGACGTGGGATTTAGTTTCAAATTATCAATCGCCCGTTTTAGGTTCACATGTCAACGCTGCCTTGTCTTTGGCTTTTGAACAGCAGTTATTTGCTACAGAAAAGAAACAGTTTTTATTGGGATTAAGAATTACACATCTCTCCAACGGGGCATTTCAACTACCAAACTTGGGCACCAATCACATTGCTGTATCTCTTGGCATGCAGAATCAGCATATCAAAAAATTAGTTGAACCCGAAATAGTTGTGGCTATTCTCCCTGCATTTCATCATTGGAATCTTTCCATAAGCAACGGTTGGAAGGAAATTATGGAGCCAGGCGGACCCAAGTATCCAATTTGGTTAGCCTCTGTTGGTTATGATATTCGAAATAAAAAGAAGCACGGATGGGGATTTAGTTTGGAAGGAATTTACAACAGCTCACTATTGGTATTAATGGAGAAAAGAGATGGCGAAAAACCGAATTCCGCTGAGGTCATGCAACTTGGTGGAGGACTGCATTTCATTCAATATTTTGGAAACACGCAGATTCGGATTGAGCAGGGTATTTATCTGCGCGATCACTGGCGAGAAACAACGCCGGTTTATCAGCGTGTTTTTTTGCGACATGCACCGAGAAATAGAAATTACTTTGTTCAAATAGGATTAAAAACACATTTTGCAAAAGCTGATCATGGTGAAATTGGACTTGGTTATCGTTTCTAGGCTTGCCTTAACGCTTTGCGTTACTGGGTTTATGGCTTGCAATAAACCACAGGCACCCGATTGCTTCACGCAAGCGGGTGAGGCAAGCCAAGAGCTTCGGGTGCTAAGCGCTTTCAATGAAATTGAACTGCATCATGAAATTCATTACTCACTTGTTGACACCACCTTTTGCGGCGTGCTCATAGAAGGACCACAAAATCTCATTGATAAAATTTCTGCAACCGTTGAAAACAACAAACTGAAAATTACCAATGAAAACACATGCAATTTTGTTCGTTCCTTCGACCAACTTTTTCATGTAACCATCTACTTCACAAACATATATCAAGTAGACAATTTCAGTTCATTTCTAATTGATTGCCCCTCACCTATTCATACCCCAAATCTCCATTGGTCGAACAAACATGCCAACGGCAACGTTTTTTTAAACTTTATTACTGATACAATTTCGATAGATTCACCCACCGGAGCTTGCGATACCTACCTATCAGGTTTAACGGCTGTAGCTGAGTTGTATAACGATAGTTACGGACACATCAACAGCGAAAATTTATTATGCAATTACGTTTACATCAATAACTCATCACTTCAAACCATAACCTCAAAAGCATCGCAATATGCTTTTGTAAAAATTGAAAGTAAAGGCAATGTGATTCTAAAAAATCAACCGGTCCAAGTTGACTTCGACCAACAAGGAACCGGCCAATTGATTATTGAGTAAGCTTATTTGATATCAAATCCAATGGTCAAGAACAAGGTTCTGCCATTTGCAGGTAACAGTCCTGGTCCGGGATAACCACCCGCACGTCGCGTAAAGTATTTCGCATCAAACATATTGTTGATTCCTGCTTGAACAAACCCTCCTTTTTCGCCCTTGTATCCCAAAGAAACATCACTAACATGGTACCCTGGTATTAACCCATTGTTTCCATTCGCTGTTGGAGTAACCGTATTCAGTGCATCTGAATAACAATCACTCACTTTATTGAATTGATAGGTCAAGGTAAATCCTCTCCAATTCGCATTTGCTCCAAAACGTTGTATTCTTCTTGGTGCATTTTCAACGGCATTACCTGTTCTATCATTTGCAGAATTGGGATCTGACCAAGATGTATATTCCGACTCATTGTATGCAATAGATCCGAAAACATCCAATGTGAAAGGATTTAAATTCATTTTGCTTCTTTTAAACAAACCATCAAATAAGGTAACAGAACTTGCTAATTGGCGTTTTCCACCTCCAAATCTCAAAACACTCCATTCTACGTATGCTTCTACCCCCTTACTCTCAGATGCTCCAATGTTGGTCACATAGCGAACTCCATTCTCGGTGTAATTCCCTACGCGATTATCAATGTTCATTTGATATACATTGAAATCATATCGCACCGCTCGATTTATACTACCGCGAACACCAAAATCTATATTTAAGCCCGCACTTTCCTTCAGATTCGGATCAATAACGTCTGTAGTTGACGACGGCATTAATTCACTGAAAAGAACTGGTCTGAATGCCTGAGAGGCATTGACGTAGACCTCATTCTTTTCATTGATATGATACTCTGTTCCGAAACCAAATAAAAACCGTTGTCTTGTTTTTTCCTGCAACGGTAATTCAGTCGTATAATTCGTTCTTCCACTTGTTTTTGCATGAATGAACTCATAGCGAATTCCGGGGACAATCAAAAAACGCTTCGATACATATACAGGAATCTCTGCAAACAAAGCAGCGTTCTGTGTGTTGAAGTCATAGCTATTCCTGTATCCTACCTCTGTAATGGTCATGTCATAATCATGCCCTGTAGTGCCTATTCCTTTTTGAAAGCGATCTGTATTTCCATTGTATATGCGTGCACCTGCTACAACGGACTGACTTCTGCGAAAAAGCATGTAATCTCTGCGCAAACGAAGTTCGGCCCCCCAATTCGTGTATTCATCTTTGTCAACTTGTCTTGCGGAATATTCATTCGTAAGTGTATCAACCGCATCTAAAACGGTAATACCACCAGAAGGTAGAAATCCAACACTATTCCGCTGCGATACCATTCCGAATGTTTTCAATTCAATCAACCAATGTTCATTCGGTTGGCAACTCAACGTTAAATTAGCTACATTCCATGGATTACTCATCCAATTGCGTTCCCTAAAACTCTGTTGTGGATTAGTTAGGAATTGTTCATCTGTTAATCCACCCGATTGTTGACTTACAAAGTTGCTGTGCGTCATCTCTAACGAAAGTTGCAGTGCCTTACTAATCTGATAACCCATTTTCACAAAACCTGTTTGAGTAGTGTATGCACTATTCGAGCGCCAACCATCTGCCGATCTTCTGTGGTAGAACGAATAAAATGAAAAATTTCCTTTCCTTAATCCTGTTGAAATAAAATGGTTGAACAAGCCGTAACTTCCGAATGTCTCTCTCACTTTAGTCTCTGAACCATCCTGAACTGGAGCATCCTCAAACACATAGTTTAATAACCCACCGAATTGGGGACCGTATTGCAGCGCAGCAGAACCTCGAATCACTTCAATGCGTTTCAGGGCATCGGCTGGTGGGGTATAATACGCCTCTGGATAGCCGAAAACATCTGACGATATATCATATCCGTTCTGACGAACATTGAATTCCCAAGATCTATTCGGACTTAACCCGCGCGTTGCAACCCCTGCTTGAATTCCACTTCCATCACTTTCCCAAATTGAAATACCTGGAATTCGAGCGAAAAGTTGTCTGGAATTGTTAGAAGACAAATCCACATTTTGTGCTTGAATATTGACAAAATTTGATTTCTTACCACCTTGAACTCTAACACCATCAATTGCAGGCATATTTCCACTTTTACCACCATAGAAATCCTTTATTTCAATGAGGTCAATGTATTCACCAGTGATAATACTATCCTTCATCATACTTTGACCGAAAGCCACATGCATTGCTCCCATGAACAATGCAGCGAAAATGTATTTTTTAATCACGCAACTTATTTAGATTAATTCTTAATTGCAAAGAAACAACGAATGCACATCAAGGTGCAATACCATAAAAGTGGTAAAAGAAAAAGGGACTTAAAAAAGTCCCTTTTCTTTGAAATAATCAACAGTTTAAAGAATCGCATCTAACTTCTCAGTCAACACATTCTTAGGCACTGCTCCTACACTACGATCCACCATTTCACCATTTTTAATGAAGATAATAGTCGGAATGTTACGAATACCGAAATGAGCACTGATCTCTGGATTGTGATCGACATTTACTTTTCCAATAATCGCTTTCCCTTGGTAATCTTCGTGTAATTCGTCAACTACTGGACCAATCAACTTGCATGGACCGCACCACTCTGCCCAAAAATCAATCATAACTGGTTGTTGTGAATTTGCTAGTAAATCTGCATAATTCGCGTCAGTAATTTCAACTGCCATAAGTTTCGTTTTTAGTTTATTTTATGAACGGGCGACAAAGGTAAGACGAACTTTCTATAAATATGCAATAAAAAAAGCATTTTTAAATTAACAATTACTTCCTAAGGACTGATAACTAACTAGTTAGACCTTTCTTCTTGTTGTACAACAGAAACCCAACTAACCCTATTCCCGCAAGCACAAATAAGATTGAAATGAATTCTGCTTGTGTCATTTTCATACCTAAATAAGTTGAAACGTTGTTCACTCTTATTTTCTCAATCATGAATCGCTCAATTCCGTTAAAAATTAAGTATGCTCCAGATATTATTCCGGGAATATCGGTCTTTTTTCGCATGTACCATAAAATAGCGAATATGATAAAAGCCATAAAAATTTCATAGAGCGGAGTTGGAAATACGCCCGGAACCAGATGCATTCCGTAGTCTGAAAAAGCGCCGTTCAGAAGCGGTTCTCCTTCATTCAACACATTGTTCGGATAGTCATAACTCCAAGCCCAATCAGGAAGCCAAGAGAGAAAACTAGGTTTATTTGCAGTATTAACAATTCCCCAATCTCCATCACCACTTACATGGCATCCCATTCTACCAATGCCATAGGCCAGCATCATTCCAGGTGTGGCTGCATCACTTAAAACCAGTAGCGGTATTTTTTTCATCTTCGCCCATGAAATGACCACCACTGTACCAACTATTAAGCCTCCGTATACAGTAAGACCTGCAATGAACCCATTCAAACTTGGATGAGCAAAAAACGCCTTCAGTTCATCCGGATTTTCAAATAAATGAAACATTTTGGCTCCTACAAAACCACCAACAGCCGCAAGAAATGTAATGGTACCCGTATACTCAGTAGCTGAAAATGACTCTTCCGAAATGATTGGTTTATCCAATTGCGTTTTCTTGTCTTTGTTATAACGATATACTGCAAATCCAATAGCGAAAAGAATTCCCAACGGAAAATATCCTTTTGATGAAAATATTATGGCTTGTGGTGAAGCCCCGTCTTGAAACAACTCTGAGGCATTTACAAGCAAATAAATAAGCTTCCATCCGACTACAAAAAATAACAAAGAAGCAGTGAATATATCAGATAAATTGGGGGCTCCTCCTTGAACTACTTTGCGCACTCCGCCTTTAATAAATCCCAAGGCTTCTTTTCTTTTGATCTCAAGCGTAAGCGTATAATTTGCGGCAATAAAGGCCAAGGCTACAAAAAAACCAAAGCTATTGAGCATTTTCATCCACGACCAATCGAAACCGAACCAATCGTAGAAAACATGGTATAATGTCGGATACATAGAAAACAAAGGTAAGTTGGAATTTTATTTCTATTCCTTCTCTTTTTCTTAACATCCGCTTTATACACGAATTGATGATGTCCTTTTTCTTTGTTTTCAAATCATTCATGCAACATGAACAGAAAAACACAGTTGGTATTTGTAGATGGAAATAAACTAACACACATTTTCACGCAAATCATTTTCCTCAAAAAACAGAACAACGCAGAATATGCCATTACGGCTTGCGACAAATGCATTGCTCTAGAGGATATCATAGAAATTGGCGGTGTTCAGTTTACAAACTGAGTATTCTCAACTCTCTATTCAAAAAATACAATTAGATTTGTAGGAAACCTTTCAGGAATACAAATCATGTCGCAATCTGAATTACCCATGGGCATCCCTTCAGTGGATCTCGCACATTTTTTATCTGGCACCGAAGAGCAAAAACTACAATTTGTTAAAGATCTTGGTAAAGCATATGAAGAAATTGGTTTTGTAGCTGTCAAGAACCCACTCATTTCTGATGAAACCATTCAAAATTTGTATCGCGTAGTTGAAGAATTTTATAACCTCCCTTTAGAAACCAAACTTAAATATGAAAGGTCAGAACTTGCGGGACAACGCGGTTATACCGGTTTTGGGAAAGAACATGCCAAAGACAGCAATGCGGGAGATCTGAAAGAATTTTGGCATTTTGGTCAGGAAGTCACAGACAATGATCCCATTAAAGAAAAGTATCCAGCCAATATTCATGTAGAAGAAATTCCTTCTTTCTTCGAAATAGGCATGAAGGCATATAAAGATCTCGAAAACACCGGCAAGCACCTTCTTCGTGCCATTGCACTGCATTTAAAATTGGACGAGACGTGGTTCGATTCACATATTCACAACGGAAATAGCATACTTCGCCCTATTCACTACCCTCCCATTACTTCAGAGCCAAAAAACGCAGTGCGTGCAGGCCAACACGAAGACATCAATTTAATTACCTTGCTCATTGGTGCATCAGCTGAAGGGCTGCAAGTATTAAATAAGAACAATGAATGGGTATCTGTCACTGCTTTACCAGATCACATTGTAGTTAACGTTGGTGACATGCTGGAAAGACTCACAAATGATAAACTGAAGTCAACCACGCATCGAGTTGTGAATCCACCCAAAGAAAAATGGCACACCCCCCGATTCAGCATTCCGTTCTTTTTGCATCCCAGAATGGAAATGAATTTAGACTGCCTTCCTTCTTGCATACCACCCGGAAGCTCTGCGAATTATGCCCCGATTACAGCGATTGATTTTCTAAATGAACGCCTAGCCGAGATTGGTTTAATTCAAAAATGAAAATCCAGTTCTCTGAAAATAACATTCGCATTCGATTTTCAAATGTGGAGGCACTTGAACTCATACACAATTCTTCAGTGCTCATTGCAAATGAGTTTCTAATAACTCAACTAGCATTTGGAGACGAAAACAAGGTGATGCTGAATGACAATCTATTTTTAGTTTCTGTCTTAAAAAATGAATTCTGTTCTTTTTTACATTCTGAAAATGAACGATTCCAATTTTTA
>CAYSEX010000057.1:0-13740 GCA_964430305.1 uncultured Chryseobacterium sp. | reverse complement strand
CAAAAAGATGTTTTCTGGATTCCAGAGACAGACACCTATGCCTATATTGAAAATGAATCTTGGTACCTAGCAAGCCCGGGTAATAAAGCTCTACCGCAATTGGCAATTACATTGGCTGATTTCAATAAGAAAACAGGACACAATCTCGCTAGCTTAACAGAAACCGAGTGGACACGTTTAGGAATGTTGCAATATGCCATGAATAGCGCAAAAGATGAAAACATGACTGAGGTTTACGAATTCAATGTTTCCAGTGGAACTGCTAAACTGAAGTATACCTATCCGAACTCACATACAAATGTTGTTGCTCATGATTCAGGTAAAGCGTGCTACACGAAAACAGAAAAAGTGGGATCTGGAATTGTTCCTTCATTGAAGTTTATTGCTTATTTCAACAATCAAGAGCATACCATTTGTACAAATCCAGATGGCATTGTAAGCGGACAAAGTGTATCACGAAATGAGTATGGAATAAACAATGGATCATTTTGGTCGCCGAACGGCACGTACTTGGCCTTTTATCAAAAAGACGAACGCAAGGTTACCACCTATCCTTTGGTAGACTACAAAGCCACACCTGCAGTTGTGAAGCAAATAAAATATCCCATGGCTGGTGACCAAAGTGAAATTATTCGTGTGGGAATTTATAATTCTTCGACAGATAAAACAGTTTATTTAAAACTCAATGGTGGCAAGGAAGACGACCAATATTATGCAACCAATTTAGCTTGGTCTCCAGACGAGAAATATGTGATTTTGGCAGAGTTGAATAGACAAACAACTGTATGTAAGGTGAATTTATATGATGCTTTAACCGGTAATCTGGTAAGAACGCTTTTCACTGAAACGGATAATAAATGGGTTGAACCCGACCAAGCGCCGTATTTCTTAGACAACACAACCTTTTTATGGTATTCATGGAGAGGAGGTTTTCACAATTATTATCTATATGACATAGACGGACGCTTATTGAGTAATACCAACGCCAATTTTGAATTGTTGGAAATTCTAAAGGTTAGTTCTGATAAGAATTTCATTTACATTTCCGGCACCGGAAAAAATGCTACAGAAAAGCACGCCTTTGTATGGGATATCAAGGCTAAATCATTAAATGCTTTGACACAAGATGCAGGAACACATGAAGTAAAAATTTCTGGATCAGGTGCCTATTTCTTGGATCAATTTCAATCCATGAATACACCCAATCGCGTGAGCATTCATTTTTCAAAAGATGGTAAAGTAGCTAACACACTGCTTGCTTCTGAAGACAAATTAAAAGAATACGCCATTGGAAAAACTGAAATTTTCACTATTAATGCAAACAACGGAGTACCGTTGTATTGCCGATTAATTAAACCTTCCAACTTCGACCCGAAAAAGAAATATCCTGTTGTGGTATATGTCTACAATGGTCCTCATGTTCAATTGGTAACCAACACCTATTTAGGTGGTGCCTCTTTGTGGATGAATTATTTGGCTGAAAAAGGATATCTTGTTTTCACCGTTGACGGACAAGGATCAGCTCACCGCGGAAAAGCATTTGAACAAATCATTCACAGACAATTGGGTGAGCAAGAAATGGCAGATCAATTGTCGGGTGTGGAATGGTTGAAGAAGCAGTCTTACGTTGATGCTGATCGCATGGCCATTCATGGATGGAGTTTTGGTGGATTCATGACTACCAGTCTCATGACCAAAAAACCAGGTACGTTCAAAGTGGGTGTTGCCGGTGGACCTGTAATTGATTGGAGATTGTATGAGGTCATGTATACTGAGCGATACATGGACACGCCACAAGAAAACAAAGAAGGTTTTGATAAAACCAATTGCTTAAATTATGTAGATCAATTGCAGGGAAAACTACTTATGATTCACGGAGCAGATGATGATGTGGTAGTTCTTCAGCACAATGCGCGTTTCTTGGAAATGTGTGTTAAGAAAAACAAAGAGGTTGATTTCTTTTTGTATCCGGGTCATGCACACAACGTGCGCGGAAAAGACCGTGTGCATCTCATGAATAAAATCATTGAATACATTACAGATAATCTATAACTTCGATTCCGATTATGAAAAATACAGCATTAACTGAAAAACACATTGCACTTGGTGCCAAGATGGTTCCATTTGCAGGATACAACATGCCTGTTCAATACGCAGGATTAATACAAGAGCATCACTGCGTTCGCAATGGCGTAGGTGTTTTCGACGTAAGTCACATGGGTGAATTTTGGATCAGCGGACCGAAAGCATTTGATTTAATTCAATTCGCCACATCGAATGATGTTTCGAAATTGTTTAACGGGAAAGTACAATACAGCTGTATGCCCAATGAAACGGGAGGAATTGTAGATGACTTGTTGGTTTATAGAGTGCATGAAGAATTGTATCTTTTGGTTGTTAACGCCTCAAACATTGAAAAAGACTGGAATCATCTTTCCATGATTAATCGTGATTTTGGTGCTACCATGGAAGATAAATCGGAAGCTACTTCCCTACTTGCTGTTCAAGGACCAAAAGCGGCTGAGGCCTTGCAATCATTGACAGACATGACTTTGGGAGACATGGAATATTACACCTTCAAAATAGGCACATTTGCAGGGGTAGAAAATGTGGTTATTTCTACAACAGGATATACCGGAGCAGGTGGATTTGAAATTTATTTTCCGAATGAAAATGCCAACCACATGTGGGATCAAATTTTTGCCGCTGGCGCGGGTGTTGGAATTCAACCTATCGGATTAGGGGCGAGAGACACCTTGCGTTTAGAAATGGGATTCTGTTTATACGGAAATGATATCAATGACCAGACATCTCCGTTAGAGGCAGGCTTGGGTTGGATAACGAAATTCTCAAAGCATTTCATGAATAGTGAAAACTTGAAGCAGCAGAAAGAAGCGGGTGTGACTAGAAAGTTGGTTGGGTTCGAAATGATTGATCGTGGAATACCAAGACATGACTATGAAATTGCAGACATGCAGGGCAATGTAGTTGGGGTTGTGACTAGTGGAACACAAAGTCCGAGTTTGGAAAAAGCTATTGGAATGGGTTATGTTCCGAATTATTTAAGTAAAGAAGGAAGTGAAATACAGGTTTTGATTCGCGGCAAAGCGTTGAAAGCTGTAGTGACGACCCTGCCTTTCTATAAGAAATAATCTAGAAAAATGATATGTAACAAAGCCCGCTTTCGCGGGCTTTGTGGTAAATTAGAAAAATTGTCAATTCCACAGATTTGAAACCAATGCAAAAATCCTACTCTCAATCATACTTTAATGCATTTACATTTATTTTCTTTCTAATAATTTCACATAGTATCAATGGACAGATAATAAATAATGATTTAATACTCCCTAATTTTCATAGCAGTAATACATATGAATGTAGATTTTTAAATAATGGCAAGCAATTTATTACTTCATATGGAAATGATAACTTTATACATGATTTAGAAACAGGAAAAACAATTGCAAACAGCTTCCAGTTTTCATCAGAAATTTTCGGATTTCAAAATGTCGGGGATAAGGTCTATTTATTTTGTAGATCAGAAAGTAAAAATGATATAATCATTTGGGATTGGCTCAACGAAATAGCCTTTGACACTCTCAAAAACATAAATAATGACATGCTTCTTGATGGAGCAATTCTGAGCAGTAAGAACAACCAATTAATTTTGAATCATGGGGAAAATGTGTCTATACATTCCCTTAGTGAAAAAAAGGAGCCAATTCAAATTCTTATTCGTCATGATGAATATGTAAACATTATGAAATACAGCAGCGAATTAAATTATATTCTGCTCGGCACAAATAAAAAAAACTGCTATGTATACGACGCTAAAACAGGAAAAAAAATAAATGAGAAAAAGCTTCTTGACGAAGTAGATGAAACATATATCAATGACAATAGTAAACATGTAATAACACATGATATACTTGGAAATACGCTTTTGTGGGATGTCGTTTCCGGAAATAACTTAAAATCATTTCCAAATCACGAAGGAAATAATGTCTTTGCTATAAATAGCACAAATGATTTATTTGCTTTGAGTACAAGCAACAGTACTATTGAAGTGTGGAGTTTCAATTTGAATCAAAAAATTGCTGAAATTCAAACAGGATGTCAAGATTGTGAAATGAAACAAATTGGATTTGATTCGCAAAATCGATTACTATTTGTTACTCAATCTATAGAGAATTGGAATTATACTCAAACCCTTTGGGCTTATGACTACGTGAATAATCATAAAGACAAATTAAACGAATATCATGATTTTTTTTGTTTCGCAACCAACCCAAAAAATGAATATGTTATAGTTAAGACGAAAAATGGAATTGACGTAATAGATGAAATTAATAAAAAAGTAAAATATTCGATTTCCAATAATCAGACATACGTTAACGCAATAAAATGGAACAATTCAAATCTATTATCACTTTCAACAAATAATGGCAATTGTATAAACCTAGATTTACGGGACGGAAATATAGCTTCGGTAATAAAAAGAAATAATAATAAACTATTACAAACCCAATTTTCAAAAAATCCAAACCACATATACATTGGAAATGAAAATCAAATCTTTAAATGGGACATCGCAACAAATTCTCCAATACAAATTGTTGGTGGAGAAAAATTAAATGGATTTAAGCATTTTGATATAAATGATGATGAAACACAGGTAGTTACTTGCTCTGATGATAAAACCATTAAAATTTGGGATTTGTACTCAGGAAAAACACTTAAAACACTAGCACATCATAATCATGTTGTTTCCAGCGTTTGTTATAGTCCAAATGAAAACTATATCTTATCGGCTTCCGCCGATAACAAAGTGGTGTTATATGATTTAGTAGCAAATGAAATAAAATATATTTTCAGCAGTGACAATTGGCCTAGTGCCCATTTTAGTTCACATGGAGATTCTATTTTTATTATTTCCGACAACAAAATATTCATCAAGGAAACAATTTCGGGTAATGATATTAGTGAAATAAAATCGTACAAGGGAGATTTTATTGTGAAATATGCATTCAATAATTCTGGTAATGTTCTAGCAATTGCAGATAAGGAGAAAGTCTATTTAATAGACATTATTCATGATCATATCATAGGAACATTTCCTGGCTGCAAAGAAATTACAAGTATGAGTTTCATAAAGAATGACTCTATACTTGTTACTGTATTTGGAAATAACTCTATTGCTTTCTGGGATCTCCAAGAAATGAAAATGACTATCTCTACGTATCTCTTTGGCGATAACGGTCATAAAATAATTCATATATCGCAAGACGGCAGATTTACAGGTGATTTTGAAGAAATTCAAAAAATACTAAATCCTAGTGCCAAATTGAGAGATAAAAATATTGTGGAAATTCATCCAAAATACACTCCAATGATTTGGGAAAACGTGTTTTTGAAATAAATCTGAACATTTACCTGAATTGATAGTGTGAATCCAGTGCTACTCTGAAACCAACGCGAGCAGATGAACTCCTATAATTCATACTTTGAAAATTGGTATACACCATTGACTCAAAAGTATCAGCCCAGCTCCCCCCTTTTATTATTACATTATCATTTGTAATCTTAGACGTGGTCAATTCTGCAACGTTTCCACACAAATTATACACTCCCTTCGGAGAAATATGAAAAGATTTAGATGGGGCTGGAAATTCATAAGGATCGCAATATTCAAATTCTTTTTGACAAAAATTTGCGTAATACTCACCCTTCCTATTGGTTAGGTTCATTCCTTCCCAAGCATAAATTTGACCAATGGAGCCTTTTTTTTCATCCCATAACCTCGTTGCAAGTATCCATTCCGACTCAGTAGGTAATCTAAAATATCCAGGAGACTTTATGAATATATTCCCATTTGATTTATTTTTCTCATTCAAAATTACTTGCAAAATTTCTGCGGTATTGTAGACCGATTTCTGAGTTATTTCTCCAAGTTTTAATAATACGTCTTCATATAACCTGTCCGTTCTCCATTCACAATATGCAATCGCCTGAAGCCAATTGATACCTACAACAGGGTAATCAGCGTATCTTGGATTCGAAAAATAATTTCTCATATAAATCCTTTGTCGCATCTCTAACTGCACTTCTCTTTCAAAACACGTTGTGTCAGGATAAATTTCAATTATAGAATCATTTTTTAGACCATAATATTCTCTAGCCTTTTTAGGAATTTTAAATAACAGCCGATGATTGTTAAATTGCTTTTCGTTATTTACTTTTAAGTACAAAGGGGCGAGAAAAATTTCATCTTCTTTTGTTATCGGTAAATTCTCATTATAGTTTCCGTTTTCTAATCTTCGATCAGGATTTGATTCAGCAATCAATTCCATGATTTCTCTTTTCTTCATCCAGTTTACAAATTCGAGGTATTCACCATTGGTAATTTCATGATCCAATAAATACAAAGAAGAAACAACATATCGAGAAGCAATGGCAGAAGTGTCAGGAGGCATTCTAAAAGACCCCCCTTCAATAAATTTGATATCTTGTGTTAAATAATAATCATTTAGATTCAACACTTTGTAAATCGGTATCTCAAATCCTTCACTGGTGTTATATTCCCATCCAGTTGAACTTTTGGTATTGCAATTACTTAATAATACACCTCCTGAAATTAATATTATTGGAACTTGTAAAAATTTAAAAATAATGTGCTTCATACGATGTACATAAAAATGTAAACTCAATTATGCCATAAATGTATGGCAATAATTTATAACACCCCCCTCCTTATTCCACAACCAATTTTGTTCTGCTTACATTTCCATCCTGAACAACTTCAATCACATAAACACCAGCAGCCCAAGTTGAAACGTCTATCAACTCTAGTCCACTGCCCTGCTTCGTTTGAATGATTCTTCCCACCTGATCATGGATTGCGAATTGATACATGCTTGTATGACTTGGTTTAATCTGTACCCAATCGTTAGCTGGGTTCGGATAAACCAGTACACTCGACATTCCATTCTCATTCACTCCATTAAAAATATCTACTCCGAAGACTCCTGCGAAGTCACCCTGAATAAGTGGATTTCCAATGGCATCAGTTGCAGCAGAAACTGTAACATCTACCGAAGGATTGTAATACCCTCCGTCGATCAGTTGATAATTGTAAGACCTTCTGTACGTAGAAGCATCTAACCATTGCGTAGCAAATTCAATCATAACACTTCCCATAACAGCCAAATTGGGATCATTGAAGGCAATGGCCGGTGTTATGGTTGTATCCATAGGTTCACTAAATGTTACGTCTAAGTTCCAAGCTAAGAAGTTCGACTCATTGTACCAAAAGTCTGTAGTCTGAATGCTTGCCACGGTCGGATTCTCGGTATCAAGCCAAATTAAACTATCTGTAATCACAACGGCTGTATTGCCTCTTAAGTCGGTTGCTGAAGTAATTGGCGATAACAGCGGAAAAGCTTCATTCGCATCTGCTACAATATATGCAGTGGTAAAAGATGTCTCACTTCCCCATGAGGTGTTCGAACTGAGTAAAGAATTTAACTCTGGTGTTCCTTCATTGTATGAAACAATGGGTGTAACTGAAATATCTAAAGCCTCATCTGAATTAAATGAAACGGTCAACGACATTCCTGCAAAAAATTCGTTGATGGTGTCTTGAGAAACCGAAGCAACAAGTATTGGATTGCGTGTGTCAACAGATATAACCCCAACTAAAGTATCAACGATTTGTAAATTTCCGGCAATGTCAATGGCGTTGAGCGTTTTCAAACTAACACCTTCAACCTCTTCATTGAAATCTTGTGCATTAAACACCGCATTGAATGTGGTTGCATTTATCCATGAACCTCCACTTGATATAGCAATGGCTTGAGTTTGATTGTCTACAACTTCTAATACAGGAGTAGACGTTTGATTCATGACTTTATTGAAATTCAAAGTAACACTGAAATTTCCCGATTGTACTGTATTGTCAGTGATATATCCAGTGTTGGGTGTTGCATTCACACAAAGGGGCTGCACCATATCTACTTTCCAAGAACCACCAATGAATGTTCTAGCCAAACATCCGTCTTCTGACTTACCACCAAGAACACGGAAGTTAACTCCGCTGTATACTTGATTGGCCTGGTATACCATGTACTGTGCTCTCAATGTGGTGTTGTCAATCCAAGTCACTGAAGATTGCAATAAAATACCTAATGATGAAAGATCCCAATTCACAAAGCTCACCTGGGGAATGATATTGGTATTCATTGGCTTGTTGTAATGAAAATCAACGCTTACCAATTGACCAATGTCTGAAGACGAAATGATATTATCTGAGAATGTAACACTTGTAACCAAAGGCACTCCAACGGTTTGTATGTTGTTAGCGAAATTAAATGCTTGAGGTCCCATTTCCATACCAATGTATCTACCCGGAATATCATCATACCCTGCGTGAATACCACCCCAAATGCGCGAAAGACTACATTGGTCTGAAGCATCTTGATAGGTTGCCCATTGCAAATCAATATCTGTTGATGGTCCTTCTTCGAAGACGAGATATTGATTTTGACCAGCAAAAAACTCTCCCATTCCACCGGGGAAAAAAGCGCTTCCAGTAAGCACTGTCATCAGTTCTGCTGCCGTTCGAGAGTAGGTAGAATGCCCGCTAACATAACCTGGAAAGGGCGGAGTTACAAAAGTAGGACGTTGGTAAGGCCACCAATCTTTTGCTTTAATCCATCCCACCCCAGCATAATCTGTCGCAGTATTTGCGACAAAATAAGGACCTCTGTAAGCATATACTTTTATCTCATTAATATCACCTGAATGGAACCCGTTTAACGTATCTGCAGCCGTAATGAGTTCAATATAACCGGGAATCAATGGTAGACCGTGCGGATGAAAATTGGGTAAAGTATCCGAACTTGACTGTCCGTTTTCTGCCATCTTTCGAATCACAGATACAGGTCTATTTCCGTCGTAATAACCTTTAATACCCCAAGCACAAATTGCCGCATCATGCATAGCACCACCCAAAGCAAAATAAGATCGAACATCCCACTCTAGATTGTCCAATATTTCTCCTTGACCCATCCAACGTTTCTCAAACAATGGGTGATCACTTACGTAATTTAATATCTTAAACCAGTGTCCTGGAGGTGTTTCACTGCTTGGTCCATCTGCCCAATATTCAGATAGTACGCGCGTAAAGTCTCCTCGCTTTACTATTTGAGGTGTGTAAGGTTGACCTGTAATTGGATTAAGAGGTCTTCCTACACCAGGATCACCACCTTGAAGTAAATTATAAAAATTAGGATATTCAGAAACATTGTTTGGATAAACAAGAACATTACAAACACTTGCAGGAGAAATATCTATAAGCGTGGTATCATCTGGCGTGAGGTGGCTCGACCAAATCAAAGTCAATAAATTTCCATATACCATGGGATGATCTATTGAAGCCGTGTCACCGGGCAATAACTGCGGTTGTTGACCAGGATCTTTATAAACATTCCAATACGCGCCGTCTCTATAGTGAACGGTTTTGTCAGCTTCAGTTAAAGAAAATGGCTTTACATTACCCCACTCAGGTGATAAAGCAACTTGACTTGGTGCTCCTGGAAAACCATTCTGATCAACAAAAGTGGCCAAATTCAATGGCTGCCAGCGATTGATGTTTGTCATGGTTGGGTTCCCCCCAAATTGAGGCTGTAAAAAAGCATTGACAGGAAAATAGTACTGATTGGCGTAATTTAACAATTGGTTCGAGCCATCTTGATTTCCATATGCTATATACTGCTGCGCAATATAATTTCCCAATTTCGCTGGATCACCGTCAGAATAATCCGTTGAAGTTATGGCCGTACTGAAACCAAGACCATTCATGACAGCATTAGCAAATGACAACGTATATACCCAATTCGGTGAAAATTGGTAACGATTCGTAATCATCCGATAACAAGCATAGGAAATGGCTTTTTCTTGCGCAATAGTAGGGTTATTTGGAGTTGGAATTCCGTTGAAGTTGGAAGTGAACCCGTTCAGCTCTTGACCAATCAAATATGTTTTGGCGGTGTCATCAAAAATGGCCCATGCATCATACATGGCCGCGTGAATATGAAATAAGTTCCTCGCGTGAATGGTTGGCCTCGCATTGTCATTGCGAATGGCCTGCAAAACCACTTCATCCCACTGCCGGGCAACAGATACTTCCTGTGCAATACCGAAGGAACATGACAATAGTATGAGAACTAGTGCATAGAATTTTTTCATAAAGGAAATTAGTTAAGGTCAAGCAAATTAGCATTTAAAGAGCGAATAAAAAAGAAAAAAAAATCAGTTTTTCTCACAAACTGATTTCAACTTATTCAATCCCTTCTCATAGTCACTTTCAATCATGCCTTGAAACAACAGCATCATACCGCGCTGTATAAAGGGAACATCACCACCATCCATTCCCCAAGTCACCTCTACTCCACCTGAAGTAGACACAAATTTCCAATGGGTATAGCTCGGATCCATCCCTTCAAAGTCGAGCTGCATTTGAATATTCTTGTCCGAATCAATAGATAAGATAGTTTGAGCTCCATTTCCTTGATTTTCACTTTTCCATTGCCATTTGTGACCAACAGTGCCCGGCAATCCAATAAAATCACTAGACATGCTCTCATCTGTCCATGGGCTCCATTTATCCCATTTGCTGTAGTCAGCAACATACTTGTATACAGAATCTTTTGGCGTTTGAATGGAAATCTTCTGTTCAATGAAGAAGTGTTTTGGTCCAAAAAAACAACTTATGACATACAAGGCAACAAGTGCTAAAAAGACGCCTCCAATTATCTTTAAAAATTTTTTCATATTACCAAATTACTGCTGTGAATCTTATTTCAATCACAATTTGTTTTAAATTTTCGATGATTAGCGATGCTTTCCACCATGTTCGTGTTTTTCATCACCTTTTCTATGATGATCTTTAAATTTTTCGATTAACATGTGATGAAATTCATGTTCAATCATAGGTAAACGAGCAGCGCGCTGAATTCCCAAAATAGGTATCGTATTCTTTATTAATGCAAGTTCAATATCTACCTCCATCTTTCTTTTTTCCGCCAACTGAGTTATATTTTTCATGGTTTCTTCATCAGATAAATCTCCTTTGTGAAGCGCTTTGAGGTGAACACGTATCTCCTTTTTCAAATTTTGAGTTTGTTCCTCGCTCTCATTGAAAACGGGCCAAAACTTTTCCGATTCAGCCACGCTCAAATTCAATTCTTGTGTGATGTAAGCGCGTTTCAACGATTCAATTCGCTCTGATTTTTCATTTGACTCAAAATCTAATTCTGGCTGAGAAAATGAAATTTGATAAACCAATAAAGTTACCAAGCAAAAGATTATTTTTTTCATAAGCGTCTATTTCATTGTTTTATTAATATATAGTCTCCACAAGAACCTCAGGATTCTCATGTAAAAAGTAAGCTTCAATCTCTTCTGAAGTGAGGGCCGCCAATTCATTACTAAAGGTGGAATCTTGTCTCAAAAATTGACTATCATTCATCTTTTTTGATTCAAGAACTATCAGATTTTCTTCTGGAATTTGAACCATTTTTGTTTGATTTACCAAGCTGTTTTCATTGACTAATTCCAACTTGCTCTCTACTGCATTTTCTATTGCATTTGTCGGTTGTGATACCGTTATATTTTCAGTAATATTCTTCTGAGCATGGTTATCATTAAATTGGTTTGAAATGAAATAAGAACTTACTCCCAAAATAATAACCGCGGTGAAAAGCACTCCGATTTTACTCCTTGAAAACCCTTCTTTTTTAGTTGCTTCAGTATTGGAGTTATCTTCAACTTCTAAAACATTTCGCCAATGCAACTTTACATCTTCAAAATATTGGTCTGGAACCTTTAAATCTTCATTTTGTTGTGGTTTCATATTCATTCCATTCTAATTTTTGTTTTTCTAACGTAGCTTTAATTTTTTCAACAGCATGATGGTAACTCGCTTTCAAGGCCCCAACTGATGTACCCGTAATTGCTGCAATTTCATCGTATTTCTTCTCCTCATAATATTTCATAATGAATACTGCCCTTTGCTTTTCCGGAAGTGCAGCCACACACGCTTGTAAGATCAACTGAATTCGGTTTCCTGTATAATAGATATCATCTTCCAATTGTTCTATATTATTCCATATTTCCTCATTCAATTCCACGTGATTATTTTTCCTCTTTCGTTTCAAATGTTTCAACGCCTCTCGGTAGGCAATGGTATGCAACCAGGTAGATAATTGACTCTCACCCTTAAAAGAATGAATGCCGTGTAAAACACGAACAAATGAATCCTGCAATACATCATGCGTATCGTCATGACAAATCAATAATCGTCGAACAAAAAAATAAAGCGGTTTTTGATACGCATCTAGAAGTTTCTGAAATCCTTCATTCACACCCGATTCAGATGTTAGTAAACGAACAATTTCTTTTTCTTCAATGGTCATCATATTTAGGAACGAAGTTCACTGAATTGGTTTAATTCGAATGCCCATTTTCCTCGATTTGTTGGAAAAGTTTGGGCTTCCTTTAATTGCTCCAAGTACTTCTCTCGATCCATCAATTCAGCTCCAAGAGACATGAGATGTTCATTTTCTACTTGCGCATCGAGTAACAAAAAATCATTTTTTTTTAGATGATGAATCAGACAAGCTAGCGCGAATTTCGAGGCGTTCGATACTTTGCTGAACATGCTTTCACCACTAAACATTTTTCCAAGTGATGTTCCATACAACCCTCCAACGAGCTCATTTGCTTGCCATACCTCCACACTATGAGCAAATCCTAAATCATGTAATTCGCTATAAGCCGCTATTATTTCTGGAAAAATCCAGGTTTCACCTTCCCTTTTCCAACTTGAACACTGTTGAATGACTTCATGGAAGGCCTGATCAAATGTTACAGTCCATTTCATTTTCCGAGCCGATTGAATAACTGATTTTGCAACACGAAAAGATTGAATTGGAAAAATACAGCGCTCCAACGGACAATACCACATGGGCTCATTGGGTTCACTGTACCAAGGGAAAATTCCTGAATGAACTGCCAACAATACGCGTTGAGGGGTAACATCACCGCCTACAGCAACTATGTCATCTTCAAATTCACTTGGAGGGGGAAACCAAAGTTCTTCGTTTAGTCTGTAAATTGGCATATTCAAAGATATGGACATCTCACATTTGCAGCGCGCATTCCAATTGCCATTGAACCAAGGCGAGTTTCGTGAATTGGATATTTACATTCGAAAGACCGCCGATGAGGCTCGGTTCATGTCTCCTGCTCCAAGAGAGAGTGCCGTTCTTATTCTTTTGCACCTCATAGAAAACAAACCACATTTGCTTCTAATTAAACGCCCCATTTATGCGGGGGTGCATAGCGGACAAATGGCATTTCCGGGAGGAAAAAGAGAACAAAGCGATAAGTCATTATTGGATACAGCCATTCGTGAGGTTCATGAGGAATTGGGAATTCTGATAGAATTGCATAACTCCTTCTTTGCGCTTCGAGAACTTTACATTCCACCCAGTCACTTCTTGGTGCAGCCGTATATCTGTTTTCTGAATCAACTTCCACCTGTAAAACCCAATCATGAAGTTGCTCATATTATTCAATTACCAGTTGAACACCTCTTGCAAAAAGAAATCATTACGCAACATGAAATTGAAATATTTCCAACGAAAGAATTGAGAACGGTTCCTGCAATCGCCTTCGATA
>CAYSEX010000056.1:6578-13812 GCA_964430305.1 uncultured Chryseobacterium sp. | reverse complement strand
ATTCAACTTTGTTACAGCTTGGAGGGAATGATTGTCCTTCTGAACTTGCAACGTGTAGGTGGTACCAGCGGTTCCAAACATACTCGGATCAAAGGTGGTGTAAAGGCAGATGTTCAATGCGGAAATGGCTGCAGCAGGAATTCCTAAAATGGTTTCTGCAAGTTGAAGCTGTTCTGGTGTTAGGCTAGAAGAGCATACTTGTGTTAAGGTAACTGTATTTTGTCCGTTCGAGACCGTCACAATAGCATCTGTAACATAGGAATTGGCAATGGAGTTGAAGTCTGCTGGCTGAAAATAACCACTGCTGTATGTGAGAATAACCACCGGTGGCATGCCCGGTTCAATGCTGCCTTGCACTACGATTTGCTCTTCATATGCGGGTAAATCAATCTCAATTTCCTTTTCGCAGCTCACCGAAAAAAGGGCAATGATAAGGGCGAAGAGAAATACAACAATGCTATTTTTCATGGGGCGAAGGTAGCTTGTTTTTGTTTCAAAATGCCTCTGACAATTAGGCAATATTTTAATTTTGGTATCGTTTTTCGTAGGCATTTTTAAAATCAATTAATCGAATATGAAAAAAGGTCTTGTTATGTTTGCAATTGCCTTTTCGGGTGGGGCGTTTGCATTTCTCATTTCTCAACTCGCAGTTAATCTTAACAATCCAAATTCAAATTGGTTTAACTCTGAAGTTCCAGTTCATGCTGTCAATTATGCAGAGCTTCCGCCAGGCACCACAGATTTTGTAGCAGCAGCAGAGCGTTCTGTCAATTCGGTTGTCCATGTGAAAACAGAAATTAGAACCGCGCCCATATATGATCCGTGGGCCGATTTTTTTGGACATAACCAAAACCCTAGAACACAGATGGCTTCCGGTTCAGGTGTAATCATAACCAATGACGGATACATTGTAACAAATAATCACGTTATTGACGGCGCTGAAAAAATTCAAGTTACCCTCAATAACAACAAAACATATGATGCCACTTTAGTGGGAAGAGATCCAAGCACAGATATAGCCGTATTAAAAATAGATGAGTCCAATTTGCCAGCTGCACAATGGGGAAATTCAGATTTAGTGCGTGTGGGGCAGTGGGTTCTTGCTGTGGGAAACCCATTCGAGTTAACCTCAACCGTAACCGCGGGAATTGTTAGTGCAAAAGGTCGCAACATTAATTTAATTGGTGAAGGAAACAGACAAGATGTCTTGCCAGTTGAATCATTCATTCAGACAGATGCGGCCGTTAATCCAGGAAACAGTGGGGGGGCGTTGGTGAATACAAATGGTGAACTGATTGGAATTAACACGGCCATTGCTTCCAAAACGGGCTCATACGCGGGGTACTCTTTTGCGGTACCCGCATCAATTGCTCAGAAAGTGGCAAATGACATTATTGAATTTGGTAATGTTCAACGTGGATTTTTGGGAGTTCAAATCAGTAATGTTACTGAAGAGCAGGCCAAACAGGCAGGTTTGCCTTCAGTTGCGGGTGTTTATGTCAATGCATTGAATGATCAAGGAGCAGCACAAATTGCAGGTGTGGAAGTAGGAGATATCATTCTAAAGGTGGCCGGAATTCAAGTGAATACGGTGCCAGAATTACAAGAGCAAATCAGCAAATACAGACCAGGCAATAAAGTCAATTTGATTATTTGGAGAAATGGAAAAGAGAAATCAATGGACGTGGAATTGAAAAACAAGGAGGGGGGTACAGAAATACGTGATTCTGAAAGTTTAGCAGCAGAGTCAATTGCCTCATTGGGCGCTGAGTTCACAGCACCGTCCGAGAGCGAGTGCAAGGCATTGAGAATTCAAGGCGGTGCAAAGGTAGCGTCCATGACCGCAGGCAAACTTCGAGGAGCAGGAGTAAAGAACGGATACATCATTACCAAAGTAGATGGTGAAATAGTAGCTAGTCCCGAAGATTTAACCGAGATCTTGAAACAGAAGTCTGGTGGAATACTCCTTGAAGGCATATATCCAAATGGCACGAGGGCCTATTACGGATTCGGTTTATAACTCATAACTTTTCAAGTGAACCCCTCCAACATTTTGGAGGGGTTCTTTTTATCTTTGCACCGCATTGAAAAATGAGTTCAATGACTATGTTAAACTAAATTTTATTTTATGTCAAATCAATCCAAGATGAATGACACTTACAGCAATGAACTGGCAGTGTATGTTAATCAAGAAAAGGCAGCGGTTGACCTAGCTCATATGGTAGGCAAATTGCTGTTCGACAAATCCATTGAATTGGTGCTTTTCAGAAATCACCTTTCAGATACACGGATTACCGAAATTTTGCGTCTGCATAAATACGCAGCAGAAGTGGTTGGAAAACCAATTAGTGTTTTTGACTCTGCCGATTTGGCGAAGACACTTTATGATATGGACTTGGCACCAGCCAAGATTGACATTGGAAAATTAGCCTCTGAATGGAGTGCCTCACGCGAACATTACAAATCACAACAAGAATTTTTAGAAGATAAGCTCCAAAACTTCATGGTTGAGGAGGGGCATGATTTGGAACCAAGAGACGTTGTTTTATTTGGTTTCGGAAGAATTGGAAGGTTAGCTGCACGCGAACTCATTAAACAAGCGGGTAGAGGTCAACAATTAAGACTTCGCGCCATTGTTACTCGCGAAGATGATGAACTTTCAATCAAGAAACGCGCTGCGCTTTTTGAAAATGATAGTGTGCACGGCAGATTTAAAGGTACCGTAGATACAGACTTTGAGAACAAGTGTCTCATCATCAATGGTCAGCGTGTACACATGATTGGCGCAAAAGATCCTGGTGCAATTGACTACACACAATATGGAATTGAGAATGCTCTGTTAATTGATAATACAGGTGTATTCAAAGACAGAGAAGCTTTGAGTGTTCACTTAAAAGCGAAAGGAATAAGCAAAGTGTTACTTACCGCTCCAGGTAAGGAAGTCCCAAACGTAGTTTACGGAATTAATCACAGAGATTTAGATGTTGAAAATGAAACCATTTTCTCAGCTGCGAGTTGCACAACAAACGCAATTTGTCCAATTCTAAAAACTGTGAATGATGCACTTCAAATAGATAAAGGGCACATTGAAACGGTGCACGCATACACCAATGATCAAAATTTGTTGGATAACATGCACAAGAAAAGCAGAAGGGGTAGAAGTGCTGCTGTGAATATGGTTATCACCGAAACCGGAGCAGGTAAAGCAGTTACCAAAGTAATCCCTGTGCTTGCGAACAAACTTACATCCAATGCAGTGCGGGTGCCAACACCAAACGGCTCATTAGCCATCATTCATGCATATACAGACAAGCCAACAACCAAAGAAGATTTGAACGCAATTGTGAGAAAGGCCGCCTTAGAAGGTGATTTAGTCAATCAAATTTTCTTCAGTATCGGCGAAGAATTGGTTTCGTCAGATATTGTTGGAAATGATTGCTGCAGCGTTTTCGATAGCCAGGCTACCATTGTAAGCCCAGACGGAAAAGGGGTGGTGCTTTATGTTTGGTATGACAATGAATTCGGATATACCAAGCAAGTAATAAGATTGGCGAAATACGTGGCGAACGTGAGAAGAAGTCTTTACTATTGAGCTTATAGCAATAAAAAAAGGGGAAGCTTGCTTCCCCTTTTTTTATGTCCCAACGTTTTTTATTTTTTATTAAATCGTTGAATGAAAAATACGAATGCCAACATGGATCCTACAAAAACAGGCACGTCCCACGGAGTCTCTTTTTTAAAGGGCGATGCATTTGAATTGTCTTTCTCACCATTCACGTAGGCCATATCTACTTCAAAACTTTCTGGCGAAATTTCATGGTAGTTGAAAGGCTCGAATTCATTGCTTCCGCGATCTTTCGACTCGCTGGGCTTGTTATTCATGTACGGTACGAATTCATTGATGTATTGATCCGATTTAGAATTTGGCATGAACCCTCCCAAAGCATACATTTCATCAACTTCAAGTTTTCTTCTATTTCTCAACGATTCAAGGTAGGCTTGTCCCTCATCACAAGTAAATGGACCAGGAGCAGGATGAGTCAATATGTAACGTGCTTGAAAATGTTCGTTGTTCGGAGTGACCTGAAATTGCAAATCACTTGGGAATTTTGAATTGGAGTAGCGAACATGCAATCGCGTGAAAAAGACATTCTCATTGCTATTCCATTGCGCCCACCAAACACCCGCTTCAGCGAAATCATTGTAAATAGGAGGGGGGCCAACGCAAGGGTCGCATTTCGATCCGCCCCAACTTGGTGTTACTGTCCAGGCATACTCAAGGTGTACAGCATTTTTCCCTTCTCGACTGTAAGCGCGTTGAAATAGATTTTTATAAAATTCGCCAAACATTTCACGAGCATACAACGGAATGTTGCGGTCGGTCGGAATTTTAACCGTTCTGTAATTGGTGCATTCAACACGTCCTTTTTTTGTAAATGCATAAACAATCATGTCTTGTTCACCTGTACTATTGGCCATACCCAGGCGAATGGGAAGCATGAATTTTTCATGTTCAAAGCGAATTTGAATGGGATGTAAATAATCAAAACCTGAACTCTTCTGGCGATCAAGGTTCACTTTGGCAACAAAAAATTTCATGTTGCTTTTAATGTACGGCGCCAAAACACTCTCTGCTGTTGCGGGGATCTTATATCCCTCTTGAATCAAATAAGCTTTCAGCCCTTCACTTTCTTTCGCGGAAAGAATGGCAATGCTATATTCACCCACCTCGTATGTGGCTTCAACAGTAACTCCGAATTCTTTTTCAGTAAGTACATTGTCATTCATCATTTTTGATTCTGCGACTTGAGGAATTGTATTGAACGAATTATAGTTTAAGTAATCATCTGAATAACACGGGTTTTGATCATAGTATTCAACCAATCGAGGTGAACTGTAACCGTCGAGAGTTTGAAAGATATGTCTGGAAACTACTTTAATATCGCCATCTTGGAGCACCACTGGAACAGGCACTACAATAGCAAAGTCTTTCATTTCACCTTTGTAGTCATTCGACATGGTGATTACCGTTCTGTTTCCATCACGAACCAAAATAACTTCACTTTTTTGGTTGAATAAAGTAGCGTCAGCTTTGGCTACATAAAAACCACAAAAGGCAGTAGCTTGATTGGAGAAAAGCAAGAGCATAAGTAGAATGCTCATGCTAGAAATTGCATGTTTTTTTATCATAGGTATTGTATTTATCCAGTTAAACGTTTTTCCTTTAAATGCCCAATTCAAAAGAGGCACAAGAGGGGTGCTCAGAAATAGAATGTATTGCGCCGCTCCATTGATGAAATGGAAATTAGCGAGATAGAATGTGCCTACTGCAACACCAGCGCTCCAGAATCTTCTTACCCATTTGTTGTTCGGAGTGGTCATAGGATCAGTAATCATGAAAAGCGCAAAGAGCCAAATGCTTCCTTGTGAAATTTTATGTAAATAGACTTCAATATTCCATTCCAAATAAAGTACTGTTCGAATATATTCAAGGGCCAGTAGGGTAACTAAGAAGACAAGGGCGGTATCCAAACGCTTAATGTTTGAAAGCACCGCCAACCCGAATGTTCCAATAATAAAAACAAGTAGTGTTTCTGTTCCCCATTGCGCCGGAGAGATCCAAGCGTTTTGAGTGAGAAGTATGCCCACCATTATTCCAAAATTGGCAGGATTCCAGAGATGGAATCGATACTTGTGAAAGATGAATTTTTGTGCAATAGATAATCCAGCGGCCAAACTAAAAACAAGCACCGAATCGCTCTTTAACAAAAGTGTTAAGCCAAATGATGTAACCACAGCACTTTTAATGGTTGAAAGGGGCAGAGATAGGAAATAAGCAAACATCAATTGAATGCCTATACATGTTAAAAAAGTTGCTATGACGTGATTAAGATTATAATCCCAATTCAAATACATGATTCCAATACTCAGAAATATGAATTGCGAAACAATTTGAAAATGTCTTCCATCTGTTGTGAAAAAGTTTTGGGTCGAGGTTAAGATGCTTCTCATGACTTAGGTAATTTCGATGCAGTACATACTACATAAAAATTGGTTCATGAAAATCAAATTTTTTCTTATTCTCTGTTGTGTCATGCAGGTTTTATTCGGATTTTCACAACGCGATTCGCTTTATGAATGGAAAGAAATTCAGCACAACATTCAGAATTTGACGGTGCACTATCAGCTTCGACCGAAAATTCCTTTTTATAAACAAGGTGATCATCGGGTTTTCTTGAAACTAGAAAATAGCTCGAATGTTTCCATGCGAGTGAATATTCAACTGCATATTTCCGCGGCTGATATGGTCTCTGACCTTTCAATTTATTCAGCAACAATTGAGTTGAATGCAACTGAAAAACGAATCGGAAGAAGAGGCGGAGTTGTTTTTAATCCAAAAAAATTCAAGCCTTTATCGCAAGAATTTCATTTTGACATTAAGCAAGAAAATAAAGCTATTATTCAGTCGTAGCTGAAACCTTCGATAGAATGGCCTTTCGGGCATGTTGAAGAACAAAGCTGAACTGCTCTTCTTCGGTCAAATAAGTGTTGTCTAAAACCAATGCATCAGGTGCCTGTACCAACGGATCTGCAACGCGGGTAGTGTCCATCAAATCACGTTGAGATAAGTTAGCACTTACCTCCTCCAAGGTTGAATGAACACCATTCAGCATGAGTTGCTTGAATCTCCTTTCTGCACGAACAGCAGGTGATGCAGTCATAAATATTTTTACTTCAGCACTTGGCAAAACAACTGTGCCTATGTCTCGACCATCCATTACAGTTCCGCCGTTTTCAGCGAGGCGCTGTTGAAGTCGAACTAATTTTTTACGAACTTCAGGAATTGCACTAATGGCAGAAACATGCGCACTGACTTGCATGCTTCGAATTTCTTTGTTCACGCATGTGCCATTTAAATGAATCTCAATTTCTTGACTAGTGGAATTATACTTGAACTGAATTAATATTAGATCTAATGATTCCAATAAAAGTTGATTTTCAATTGTGCCATTGGAGTGAATGTATCCATGTTCTAGTGCGTATAAAGTAATGGCTCTGTACATGGCTCCAGAATCAACATACAAATAATTTAACTCGCGCGAAATGGCCTGAGCAAGGGTACTTTTTCCACATGACGAATAGCCGTCTATGGCTATATTGATTTTAGTAGAACTCACGGTTTTGGTAATTGGAGTTCGAAAATACAATGTAACGCATGAATACCGAAACCTTT
>CAYSEX010000056.1:0-6478 GCA_964430305.1 uncultured Chryseobacterium sp. | reverse complement strand
GTTTTGGTAATTGGAGTTCGAAAATACAATGTAACGCATGAATACCGAAACCTTTGGCGCTTTTTTAACAAGGAAAATATATTAACAATGCACAAGCTGTAACTTCCTTCACAAAATATGAGAGCATTTAAATTTTACATTAAGTTCGACTTATGCGAAATATAGTTTGGTGTTTAATGGTCTCTTTAATCTTCGTTCAATGTGGTAATGGAGAACTTTTTGGTAAAAGAGAAGGACGTATAGTCTTTGATGTTTCATTTCCATATGAACAGCCAAGCATTAAAATGGCTTTGTATCCAACTGAAATGATATGCTACTTCAATGGAAAACAGCAACACTCAATCATTGAGTCAGCTTGGGGAATGGTGAAATCAGAGTTTATTATTGATCACAAGAATAAAGAATTTCATCATTTACTTACTTCCATGGGAACAAAACAAATCATGTCATTAAATGAGCAACAATTTCCAGTTTGGATCAATCAATTCCCGGCTGTAGAATTGATTCCTACTGATGAGACATTGGTAATAGCCGGATATGAGTGTAAAAAAACCATAGCGAAATTCAACAACGACTCGCTACCTTTTGTAGACCTGTATTCAACCACTAAATTAAATTTAGATGGAGACAACTGGTGGAACACGTACGCCGGTGTGGAAGGCACGCTGCTCGGCTATGATGTTGAACAATATGGTAAACGCATGCAAGTAAGAGCAAGAGAAGTTGTCTTTGAAGAAGTTGACCCCGCATTGTTTCAGCTGCCTGCAGGTTTTAATCCAATTGGAGCAATTGAAATGAAAAAAACAATGGATGGTATAGTTAATGATTATCTTGATTAACATGAAGAAAAAAATAATTCTAATAGCCAGTTTTTTTGCTTTTTGCAATGTCTTGTTTGCTCAAATACCAGTAACCAAATCATGGTGTCCAATTGCAACGCCATGGTCTGATAGTGTATTCAATACGCTTTCAATTGATCAAAAAATTGGACAACTTTTCATGGTAGCTGCCTGGAGTGATGAGAAAAAAGAAAGCTATAATCCGAGCCAAGTTCAAAATTTAATCAAACAATATGGTATTGGCGGAGTCATATTCTTTCAAGGTGGCCCCGTTCGCCAAGCTAAACTCACAAATCAGTTTCAACAAGCCTCAAAAATACCATTACTCATTGGTATCGACGCAGAGTGGGGTTTGGGTATGCGCCTAGATAGCACCATATCATATCCCAGACAAATGACTTTGGGAGCAATTCGCGACAAGCAAATCATTTATGTTTGGGGTAAAGAAGTAGCTCGACAATTAAAACGAATTGGTGTTCAAATGAATTTTGCCCCGGTTGTAGATATTAACTCCAATCCAAACAACCCCGTTATTCTCAATCGCTCTTTCGGAGAAGAAAGAGAAGATGTTCTAGCGTCATCTCTGCAATATATGCACGGTATGCAAGATGCTGGTGTGCTTGCTAACGCGAAGCACTTTCCAGGACATGGCGATACCAATGTAGATTCACATAAGGATCTTCCCGTTGTGAACAAATCACTCTCAGAATTAATGCAGCAAGAATTGTGGCCGTATCAACCACTTTTCAATGAAGGACTAGCCAGCATTATGGTTGCACATTTATCCATGCCTCAATTAGATCCAGAACCACACGTTCCTTCAACCCTTTCCAAAACCATTGTTACGGATATTCTTCGAAAGCAAATGAAATTTGAAGGTTTGGTGCTAACTGATGCTATGAATATGCAAGGTGTTGCCAAGTATTTTCCCGCTGGCGAGGCAGATATTCGAGCATTAATTGCTGGAAATGATATAGTGCTTTTTCCGCTTGATGTTCCCTTGGCGATCAAAAAGGTTAAAGAAGCTCTTGCATCTGGGCGCATCACCGAAGCAGATATCAATGAAAAGGTGCTTCGAATTCTGAAAGCAAAAGAATTGGCAGCAATCACCAAAAAAGCAAAAATTCAATTGAAGGGTATTCATGACGATTTGAACAACGGTGATGCGATTCGAATCAAAAGAGAATTAATAGAAGCCAGCATAACCCAATTGGGCGAAGAGGTTTGGCCATTGAAAAAAGATGAGCGACTAGGAGTGTGTATCGTAGGAGATCAAGCAAACACAGCTTTCGTTCAGGGCCTAAAAAATTTCTATGAGGTAGAAGTTATTTCGTTACCAAAAGATGCCGACCAACAAAAGATTCTAGACGCCTCATCTAAACTGAAAGCAAAAAATGTAACTCGAATTGTTGTCGCATATTTAGGAACGAACAACAAAGCAGCGGATCATTTTGGTGTCACTCAAAATTCAATTTTAGTTTCTGAAAAAATGCAGACTGTGGCTCCAACTTCCGTAGTTATTTTCGGTTGCCCATACATATTGAATGGCGGTGAATGGAAAGGGGTGAAGAACTTCATCATTGCCTATCAAGGCGACGCGTTAACACAATACGCAGTTGCCAATGCACTTGGCGGCAGTTCAGACCTCAACGGCAGTTTGCCAGTTTCTGCACATATATTCAAGGCGGGTGAAGGAAGTCAGATAAGGGCGTATCGTACAGACAAGCACTACCCTCTAGAATATACCGGGCTATTCAACGTAAAATCAGCCTCGAATGTGACTAGCAATTCCGGAAGCGTTTATCAAGAAGATATGATGGGCAACGTGAGTGTAGATGTCACCGGAGATCTAGACAAAATCTTTTCTCAAATAGATAAAATTGCAAAAGACGGTATTGCTCAAAAAGCATTTCCAGGTTGCTCAATTGTAATTCTCAAAGATGGCTTGGTGGTTTATGATAAAAATTTTGGAAGTACGAATTATGAAGGCGGAAATGTAGTCAATGAAAATACTGTTTACGATTTAGCATCTGTAACCAAAATGCTTGGAACTGGGCTCGCATTAATGAAATTGGTCGATGAAGGGAAATTGAGTATTCAAGCAAAATTGGGAGACTACCTTGAATTTCCACAGGGGCACCCTCATGCATCTTTGTCGCTGAAACACATGTTTGCTCATACCGCCGGGTTGCCCGGTTGGAAAGATTTCGTTCCACTAACTACTTTAACCAACGGTGAATGGAATGGAGAATGCTTGTCGAAAACGCATTCCGATTTATGCTGCAATCCGGTAGCACAAGACTTGTTCACAACAAAGGAAATCACAGATAAAATTTACAATGAGATTTTAAAAGCAGAAATCAACCCAAGTCAAGGATACAAATACAGTGATTTGGGTTATTACTACTATAAAAAAATCATAGAGAAATTAACCGGTACAACCCTAGATGCATTTCTTCAAAAAGAGTTTTACGCGCCCATGCAGCTTTCAACTATTGGGTACTTACCTACACAACGAATTCCACTTTCTCAAATTGCAGAAACAGAGAATGATACCAAATGGAGAAAACAAATTGTGAAAGGATATGTGCATGATCAAGGAGCCGCACTTTTAGGAGGTGTAGCGGGGCATGCCGGACTGTTTTCGAATGCAACAGATGTTGCTGCATTGATGCAAATGTTACTTAACGGAGGCGAATATGCAGGAACGCAGTACCTCTCAAAAAAGGTTGTTTCAGACTTCAACACGTGCTATTTCCCGAACAACCGAAGAGGATTAATTTTTGACAAACCCTCTTCTGAGGCTTGGTCAGGGTCAACTGGACCGAGCGCTTCAAAACAAAGCTTTGGACACACAGGATTTACAGGCACTTTGGCTTGGGCAGATCCTGCCAATAACACTGTTTATGTTTTCTTGTCAAACAGAACTTTTCCTGATGCAGAAAATTGGAAAATAAATGACTTGAAAACTCGAATGAAAATTCAAGAAGAGATTTATAAGGTTTTTCCTGCCAAGTAACTTGAACCGAATAACATTACCTTTGTTTCATGCATAACATGAGGCAATTGAAGATAGGAATTGTATGCTATCCAACTTTTGGAGGCAGTGGAGTAGTGGCAACAGAGTTGGGAAAGGCACTTGCAGAAAAAGGACACGAAATTCATTTCATTACTTATTCCCAGCCTGTTCGTTTGGGGTCACTCAGAAAAAACGTGCGTTACCACGAGGTAAACGTAAGCGATTACCCACTTTTTTTATATCCGCCATATGAGTTGGTTTTAGCATCGAAAATGGTAGATGTTGCCCTTCACGAAAAATTAGATTTGCTACATGTGCACTACGCCATTCCACATGCAAGTGCCGCATACATGGCTAAGCAGATCTTAAAAGCAAATGGCCATCATTTACCTTTCATTACTACACTGCATGGTACCGACATTACGCTACTGGGCAGAGACGCATCTTTTGAGCCGGTTATTAGTTTTGCAATTAACGAAAGTGACGCAGTTACAGCGGTATCTCAAAGCTTAAAGGCTGATACCTACAAGCTTTTTGGAATAAATAAAGAAATTCAGGTTGTTCCGAACTTTATTGAACCACAGCATATTTCAAATGAAATAAAACAAGCGCTGCGTGAAGAATATGTTCCAGAAGGAAATCCAATGCTGATTCACATTTCAAATTTCCGACCTGTAAAAAGAGTCATGGATGTGATGCAAGTCTTTGCTAAAGTGAGAGAGCAACGCAATGCAACTTTGGTGCTTATTGGTGACGGACCTGAACGCTCAAAGGCCGAACAATATGCTCGAGAGCACCAATTACTGAATGTGGTGTTTGTTGGAAACGTGAAAAACCCAATGGAACTTCTATCGGCCGCAGATGTAATGTTACTTCCATCTGAATCAGAAAGCTTTGGTTTGGCAGCTCTTGAGGCCATGGCATGCGGTGTTCCTGTAATTTCATCCAATGCGGGCGGTCTTCCAGAATTAAATAGGCACGGTGTTTCAGGACTCATGAGTGATGTTGGAGATGTCAGCGAAATGGCTAAGCAAGTTTTATATTTGATTGAAACACCCGATCGATTGAACAAATTCAAAAAACAAGCGAAGGAAAGATCTGAATCATTTAATTTGAAAACTGTTTTGCCTCAATATGAGGCCATTTATGAACACGTTTTAAATCATGAATAGTCAACCCATTTTTATCGGAAAAAGAATCCGAATTGAACGTTCTAAAGAAGAACTTAAAATTAGTATTGGCCAGCAAATTGAAAGGTGGCAAGAGGCTTTGCTCTATGCGTGGATCTTGGCTTGGACCTTTTGTGGTGGTGTCTTTATTTTCTATGCCGCAACCTCACAGGTGTCTAGCGAACGCATGTTTTTTGGAGTCAGTGCAGGTTTATGGGCCTACTTTTTTTATCGCATTGTAAAAGTTCTCTTTTGGAGAAAAATGGGAAGAGAAATCCTCACGTTTTCAAAAGGGAAAATGCAATTACAAATGGCCTTTGGTAACCGAGGTAAAAAAGAGAATTTCGATTTGGCTAAGGTCTCTCAGTTGGGCCTTGTAAAACAAGATTCAAACTCGTTTTTTTATTTTTTAGATGATAGCTTTTGGATCATGGGAGGCGATCGTTTGGGATTTTCGCATAAAGGAATTAAATATCGCTTCGGTAAGCAATTGTCGGTTAAAGACGCACAACAACTTTTACGTTCAGTAGATAGCGCCGTTAAGGGTTATTCGGTTTGAATTTTAAAGCTCCGCTATTGATGCAATAACGAAGTCCTGTCGGTGGTGGCCCGTCGTTAAACACATGGCCTAAATGTCCACCACACTGACTGCACATCACTTCAGTGCGAATCATTCCATGACTGGTGTCTCTGGCCTCAGAAATAACAAGGTCTCGAATTGGCTTGAAGTAGCTGGGCCATCCACAACCGCTGTCAAACTTCGAGTTGCTCTCAAATAATTCTTGTCCACATCCGGCACAACTGTAAATGCCTAAATCATGATGGTTCCAATACTCACCTGTAAATGCGCGCTCGGTGCCTTTTTCACGAAGTATTCGGTATTGTTCAGGCGACAATTCATTTTGCCATTCTTGTTCAGATTTTGAAGTGGGATAACTCATGGTTTTATCTTGTTTTGATGTGTGCGCTGTGGTACAGCTCATTCCTACGAGCACGGCGATTGAAAGAAAGAAAATTAGTTTGCTGACCATAACTACAGAACCATTTAAAAGTTAGAATGTTCACTACTTGAACACAGAACGACTAGTAAAAGTATCTGCACTAGAAAATTTTTCCTTGGGTCCACAATACAGCAGTTTGCCACCTTTATTACCACCCTCGGGTCCCAAGTCAATGACCCAATCAGCATTGCGAATCACGTCAGTATGATGCTCAATGGCAATGATCGTGTGACCTTGTTTTAATAGGGCGTTGAAGGTGTTCATGAGCTTTTGTACATCATGAAAATGAAGCCCCGTTGTAGGTTCATCAAATATGAAAACAGTATGCGGTTGGTTGGGTCCCTTCACTAAAAATGAGGCAAGTTTAATGCGTTGTGCTTCCCCTCCAGAAAGGTTGCTGTTGCTTTGACCTAACCGAACATAATCCAATCCAACTTCAGCAAGTGAATT
>CAYSEX010000055.1:0-14019 GCA_964430305.1 uncultured Chryseobacterium sp. | reverse complement strand
GTTTGGAAGACGCACTAGCTGAACACGGATTTCTTTGTGTTCATCGATACAATGAGAATGTTGTTGAGATGCGTGAAGAACTTCATGATGCTTTCGGAATAGTGCTTCGCAGCAGGTTGTCAATAGATAAGGTGTTCCTAAATCACACTCCTCACCTGAAGTTTATTGCTCGTTCTGGTAGTGGCTTAGAAAATATAGATGTACAAGAATGCAACAACCGTGGAATTGAAGTCATATCCTCTCCAGAAGGAAATGCAGATGCTGTTGGTGAACACTGTCTGGGCCTTTTATTAGCACTAACGAATAAAATTCCCCAAGCCAATTCAAGTGTTCGAAATTTTGAATGGGAACGCGAGAAACATCGCGGATTCGAATTGAAAGGCAAAACAATTGGATTAATTGGCTATGGTCACATGGGAAGGGCTTTCGCGAAAAGGCTTTCAGGTTTCGATTGCATTGTGCTAGCGCACGATAAATATTTAAAAAATTTCAGTGACAACTATGCAAGAGAAGCAACATTGGAGGAAATCTATGAAAAATCAGATGTGGTTTCAATTCACCTGCCCTTAAGTGAAGAAACGCATGGATACGTCAACTCAATTTTTTTGAATCAGTTTAAAAAAAACATTGTGCTGTTGAATACTGCAAGAGGAAATCACATTGTAGTGAAAGATCTTATTGAAGCGCTTCATATTGGAAAGGTTACACACTGTGGTTTAGACGTACTACCGTTCGAAAAAAAGTCATTGGAGTCACTTAACCCGGGACCAGAATTTGAGCAATTGCTTCATTTTGAAAATGTCATATTCACACCCCATGTTGCCGGTTGGACCAAAGAAAGTTATCTTAAGCTATCACAGGTATTGGCCGACAAAATCATATCACGTTATTGCTGAGAAGTTAAACATCTTTGGCGCTCAGAGTCCCACTTCGCGCGTTGCTGCTTACTATATGACTTATCAAATTCTATTCGTTCAGTCTTTCCAGAATACATGCATCGGGCGAATGGTTCATCTTGCAATGCACTGGAAAAATTAGGAATCGATTCTTCCATACTAACGGTAAGATCGAGCACAAAACCAAGATCCCACTGATCATCTGGAACATTTCCTGTTACAACTTCTAGTTTTTTAGCTAGGTAACCGGGCTTTTGAAAAGTAATGTGATAAAGTCCATCGGGACGAAGAAAAAACTCGAAATGACCATGATCATCGAATGTATTCATGGAATACGTGAGCTTCTCAGCTGCAATAAGTTCAATTTTGATTGTTGTTGGAAGTTCCGTTCCGGTTTGGTTGTGTTCTGTTAATCCGGTAACGTATACAAGCTTAGTGTTGGTAGGGTCTGCTGATAACCAACTTGGCATTTGCGCTTGGATAGAAAATACAAGCGAGAAAAACAGAATAAACAAATTGAATTTCATAGTGTTAAAGTATAGCTTTCTAGCTTGAAAACCAAAACCGTGCAACTTTTATTCTACAACATCCGACTCTTGCTCTTTCCCCCGTCTAAGAGCAGCATATCTCCGTACAGCAAAAGTTATTATCAGGGCAATACCAACTATACTTAAAACACCCCAAACCCAAGACAATTCATCTTTTCGAACAACCAAGAAAACAACAGAGATAAGAATCAGTGTTGAAATTTCATTTAAAAATCTCAACGTAATGGGTTTATAGGAATTTCTCCCTTCATACATAGCTTTAAAAATTCGATGTCCCCAAAAATGATATGCAATCAAAATCGCAACAAAAAAAAGCTTAACCATCATCCAAGGCTGTGACAACAAACCTGGATTAATCCAAAGCAAAGCCAAACCAAAAAGAACCGTTAAAATTCCGCCTGGCCACGTAATAATGTACCATAGTCTCCACTGCATTATCCGGTATTGCTTCACCAGAATATTGCGCTCCAATTCTTCCTTTTCTTCCGCTTCCGCTTGATAAACGAAAAGTCTAAACATATAGAATAAACCTGCAAACCAGGTTACCATGAAAATAATATGTAATGCTTTAATTGTTTCCATTAATCAAAAAGTGCTTTTAGTTCTGTTGCCTCCTCTGGCTTCATTTTGCCTGCAAGAATTAACCTAAGTTGCCTTCTTCGCAAAGCTCCATCAAATCGTTTAATCTCCTCCTCAGATTCAGGTAATACTTCAGGAACGTGTATGGGGCTTCCTAATTGATCCACAGCTACAAACGTGTAAATGGCTTCATTGCATTTGATGCGTTCTCCGGTTGTATGATGCTCAACATAAATATCCATAAAAACTTCCATGGATGTTGCAAAACTCCTTGACACTTTTGCTTCAATAATGACAATATCACCCAATTTAATGGGATGCTGAAAACTCACATTATTCACCGCCGCCGTCACTACAACTCGTTTACAAAGCCTATGAGCAGAAATTGCGGAAGCTATGTCTAACCAATTCAACAGCTGCCCACCCATTAAATTCCCAAGTGTATTTGTGTTTTCCGGCAGAACCAAGTGCGTTGACAAGGTTAATGTACTTGAAGCGGGTACTTTCTTCATTCTTTGTGTTTTTGCAAATGTAACACGGCTTGATAGACATCTGTTGCTTGAATTACATCGATGCACTTATTATTCATACCATATTTACAACGGTTGCCCAATTTTGAACAAGGACGTAATGTGCGTTTAGATTGAATGGAGACTGAATGCAAATTTTCACCAACTATTCCCTTCCCTCTAAACACGCTCATACCAAGCGAGGGAGTCGTGCACCCCCATAGTGAGATAATATCTTTTTTCAAGGCTGCCGCAATATGCATCATTCCAGTATCTCCTGTAATAACAATCTCAGATTTTGCCAAAATTCGGGCACTCTGAAACACTGTACACTTTCCAATTAAATTCAATTGGTTATTCTCCAATTCAAATGGATATTCATCTTCCTTTCCACCAATAAGAATAACTCGCTGTTCTTTCAACAATCTCAACAAATCTTGAAATCGTTCAGCACTCCACTTTTTACCCTCATGTGCCCCACCTACAACAACAACTAGAGCATTTTCAACAACAAAATTTGTCGGCAGAATCTTTTCTAAGGACTCGCTTTCTTGGGGTAGAAAAAAATCAAGACCTTCTCTATCTAATTCTAATCCTAGGGAAGCAAATACATGTATGTACCTTTCAACAATATGTGGAATTTGAATGCTGCGAATATTAAAAACAACTTGAAACCATTTTCTAATATTATGTTTCTCAAGTTTTTGACTCGCCACCTTCAAAGCGGCGACCAATGCATTACTCTTGCGATTGTTTTGTAAATCGGCTACAAAATCAAACGATTCATTTTGCAGTTCCTGCAAGAGCTCTAAGCCACTGCCAGCAGTTTCCCAAATTTTACTGATGTATGGATTTTCGCTGTGAATAAAAGCAAAATTCGATTTCACTAAAACGTGAATTTCAATTTCAGGGCATTTCAATTTTAAACATCGGTAAACCGGTGATGTGAGAACAATATCACCCATACTTGAATATCGAACAATTAAAATTTTCTTGACCTTCACGGCACGCAAGTTACAATGAAACATCGGTTAACTTTGCATCATGATTATTGACACACACTGCCATTTATACCTTGAACAATTTCAGAATGATTTAGATGACGTTATTGCTAACGCCATTTCCAATGATGTTCAGCGCATTTTACTTCCGAATATTGATTTGAATACTATTCCTGCTATGCTTGGTCTGTGTGAAAAAAGACCGGATTTATTTCGCGCAATGATTGGACTGCACCCATGCGATGTAACGCCAGACTACCCACAAATATTGGAAAACATGAAGCCATACCTTTCCAATAAGAACGTAATTGCCATTGGTGAAACAGGAATTGATTTGCATTGGGAAAAAGAAACTCTAGATATACAAATTAAAAGTTTCGAAATGCAAATTGATTGGGCTAAAACCTATAGTCTACCCATTGTTATTCATGCAAGAGAGTCATTCCAAGAAATATTCTCAGTTCTAAAACAACATGACAGTCCGGAATTAAGGGGAGTCTTTCACTGCTTTACTGGGGGAAAAAATGAGGTCGAAGAAATTATGTCCTTAAATAATTTCTATTTCGGAATTGGCGGAAATAGCACCTATCCGAAAAAAAATTATGGAAATGTCTTGACTGAAATACCGCAAGATCGCATTGTGCTGGAAACAGATGCCCCTTTCCTCTCACCTGTTCCGAATAGAGGTAAAAGAAACGAACCTCAATTCATCAAGCACACAGCTGAATTTGTGGCGAACGCACTGAGTATGGATTTGAAAGAGCTAACCCATTTAACTTCAAAAAATGCAATAGACCTCTTCGGTCAGAACATCGCGTAAATCCAAACAAAGTGAAAAAAAAATCTATAAAAAAAGCCCGATTTTTCGGGCTTTTTGTGGGAGTTACTGGATTCGAACCAGTGACCCTCTGCTTGTAAGGCAGATGCTCTGAACCAGCTGAGCTAAACTCCCAATCGTTTTCGGGAGTGCAAATATACAATTCTTGCTTTATTCCCCAAAAAAAATTACTCTTTTTCTGACTCTTCAGGTTGGGACTCCTCATCAAATTCCACTAAACCGTTCTTTTTCAATAAATTAAACCAAGTAAACAGTTTTTTTATGTCACTTTCATAAACTCGATCTTGATCAAAATCGGGTAATGTTTTTTTAAATTCTTCTCGAATGGCCTGTCCTGAAAGCTTATTATCTGGGCCTTCGTTCGGATACACTTCAACCATTTTTTTCAAAACATCACGAAGTGGAACATCCTCTTCATAAGTGAACATGCTTATATCGGCAAGTGTACTAACTTTTTGTGTACTTAAAATTGGAGTGCGTTTACCATCTAAAAGAGATTCCGCCACCACTGCTGATTTCCCTGCAGAGATCACTTTGAACAAGCCTGGTTTTCCAGACACACTAATAATTTTTTCTAATTCAGTTGCCATTTTTTTATAATTGAAGGATGGCAAATCTAATGGATTTTCAATTTACCTTGGCAACATGAAGTCGAACATTCTTATAATTTATACCGGTGGAACAATTGGCATGTGGGAAGATTTAGAAACTGGCACACTTACACCATTAAATTTCAGTGACTTGACCAAGCAGCTACCTGAAATCAAAGCCATGAAATTAAATTGGGAAGGTGTGTCAATTGAAGAGCCTATTGACTCTGCACAATTGACCCCCGCTGTATGGAAAGAGCTAGTTTCCATTATTGAAAAGAATGAGTCTAATTTCGATGGGTTTGTGATTCTCCATGGCACTGATACCATGGCCTATACCGCTTCAGCCTTAAGTTTCATGATTCAGGGTTTGAATAAACCAATCATCATTACTGGTTCGCAATTACCAATGGGAAGATTGAGAACCGACGGAAAAGAAAATTTTATTACCGCAATGGAAATTGCCTCTTTAAAAGAAAATGGTGAACCAATTATTCAAGAGGTAGCCATTTGCTTCGGCGATCGTCTCATGCGAGGTAATCGTTCTTGGAAATCAAACACCGAAATATTCAACGCAATTGAGTCGCCAAACTTCCCAAGTCTTGCTCAAATTGGAACACACATTTTTTTTGAAAGAGAGCTACTACTTCGTTCTAAACTAGAAAAGAAATTTCATTATGAAATGGTCGAAGGAGTTGGAGTCTTAAAACTTTACCCTGGCATTCTCGCCTCATCTATAGATTATGCGTTGTCTCGACCAAACATGAAAGTGTGCATCATAGAATCATTTGGCGCCGGTAATGTTCCAAGCGAAATCGAATTTCTGAATGTGTTTAAGTCCGCCATTTCTCGCGGTGTTTCCATTGTTAATATTTCGCAGTGCAAGAAAGGCAGGGTTGATTCTTCACTTTATAAAACGGGACAACAGTTTGAATCTGTAGGTGCCGTCTTTGCCGCTGACCTCACCTTTGAAGCGGCCATCACAAAAAGCATGTACCTGCTTTCTTTAGGGTACACAGGAGATCTATTTAAAGCCAAATTATTGGAGCCCATTTCAGGAGAAATTACACCATAACCTGAAAGCATTTATTTCTTTAATATCAAATTTACAGCGTGTAAATTGAAATCAAAGATCGAATAGAATCTTGTTTACAAGCCGCAATGCCTAAATTTGCTCCAATGCTGCGAATCGTTTGTTTTTTCATTCTCATCCTGCCTGTCCTTTGCTTTGGACAGTATACCTTGAATGGAAGTGCTTTATCAAATGGTAACACGTGTTTTTCTGTAACCCCAAATTCATCTTGGCAATTGGGATCCATTTGGAATAATACGCCTATTGATCTCAGCATAAACTTCGATATCCAATTCACCATGAATTTAGGAAATCAAGATGGAAACGGAGCCGATGGAATTGTTTTCGTTATGCAGCAGCAAGGGATAAACGCAATAGGAACCGCGGGTTCTGGATTGGGATTTCAGGGGCTTTCTCCTTCAATTGGAATAGAATTCGATACTTTTCAAAACAACATTCCGAATGACCCCTTAAATAATTCCAGCGACCCGGTTGCAGACCACATGGCCATTTTTAAGAACGGAATTGTCAATCACACTTCTCCCAACCAGTTAGCAGGGCCAGTAAATATCTCAGCTACAAATATCAACATTGAAGATGGCCTCAATCACAATGTGCGAATAGTATGGAATGCCACAACTTTCACGCTTCAAATCTTTATCGATTGTAATTTGCGTTTAACCCTGAATCAAAATTTAATTACTTCAACTTTCAACGCAAATCCAATTGTATATTGGGGCTTCACGGGAAGCACCGGAGGCCTTTTCAACAACCAAAGTGTTTGCCTACCTACAACGGTGCAAGGAGAAATAACTTTACCTCCCGTATGCCCCGGAAATCCTGTGAATTTATCTGCCCCCTCTAATGCTTATACTAACCTTGCTTGGGAACCAGCTAACGTTGTGGCCACTCCAAATGCGACCAACACAACCGCTATAATATCTGAAGACACAGAATTTTTTCTCACATTCGAAGACGCTTGCGGGAATTCATATGCATATACCTACTTAGCTTCCGTAACACCTGGGTTGGAAATTACATTACCAAATGACACCAGCTTGTGTATCGGAGATCAAATTCAGATCGAAGCACAAATTAATGGTTCGTATTCCAATTTCAATTGGTACGGCACTCCAGGAACAAGTCTATCCCCAAACAACACCCTATCTCCAACGGTTTCTGGAGCTGGTAATTACCAAATATTCGTTGAATCTACAAACGGATGCACGTATTCTGAATCCTTTTCAATCTCCAATTTACCTACTCCAAATGTTATCTGGCCTGAAATAACAACATTCTGTCCAGATAGCACCTTTGTTCTTTCACCAGTTCTCAATGCCGAATTCTGGACTTGGGAAAACGGAGATGAATCTCCTTCATTCGAATTAACAAATTCAGATACTGTTTTTATTACCATGCAAACGGGCGGATGCATTTCAACAGACTCCATTTTCATTGAGCAACTGCAAATCCCCACGCTTGATTTTGGCCCTGATCAGACACTTTGCCTTGGTGAATCAGTCACATTAACCACACCAATACCCGGTGTTTGGAACAACAATGTTTTATCTAATTCATATACCGTAAACGCTTCGAATTACATTACGTTCAGCGGTATAATACAAGAATGTCCATTGCGAGACTCCATTCTTGTGAACTTTCAAACCCCACCCACAATTAATCTTGGTAATGACACCATTTTATGCGGAGGAACAACGTTACTGCTCACAACTGATGTTCCAGGCATTTGGAATAATTCAATCACGAACAATCAGTTTAATGTGAATTCATCAGGGACTTACTCTTTTTCGTTTGATGATGGAATTTGCCAAGCTTATGATGAAATTGAAATTGGATATATTCCATACTTGCAACAAATATTACCAGACACAATTGACAGATGCCTCGGCGAACAAGTTATTTTGAGCGGAGCGCAGAACACAGCAACAAATTACTCTTGGTCAAATGGTGTAAACGAACCCGAGCAGACTTTTACTCAATCAGGTAGTTACACACTTTTTACTAGCAATTCCTGCGAATCCATTAATGAATCAGTAATTTTAAACTTTTCTAGTTGTGAGCACACACTTTGGATTCCAAATGCGTTCACACCTAATGGAGATGGCGAGAATGATGTTTGGGCACCACAATTCACTGAAATGATTTCATTAGATATTCGCATTTACGACCGATGGGGAACGCTCGTCTTTCGGGGTAATGAATCTAATTTTGTTTGGAACGGCAATGTAAGAAACGGACAACACGTTGCTCAAGATGGCGCGTATACCTATGCTATACGATATGCTACTAATTTTGATGTCGTAGAAGAAATACGTGGACATCTCATCCTATTTCGTTAACCCTTTTTCCCTCTGAGCCATGCGAAAAAAAGTGGAACAGCGAAAATAACTATGGTTAAAATAGTCGTCAAAATTTCACCGGGAACCATCTCATGTGCGTGTGCGGTCGAATGAGGACTTCCTTCCATAAAAATCGAAAAAGCATGCTCTGGGAAATAATGAGTAAACAAAGAAAAACCCAACTTCAAGCCCAAAACAAAAATGACCAAATAAGCGTTGAACTCTAGAAACGGATACTTCTCCATCAACTTCACAAAAGCTTGAGCCACAAAACGCATAGCTAAAATTCCAATAAAAACACCGATCCAGATTAAAAGTAAATTCGGACTAAATGCAACCGCAGCAAAAACGTTATCCAAGCTAAATGCTAAATCCATAATCTCAACCATGAGCACGGTTGACCAAAAAGGACCTAAAAATCGAAACCAAGTCTTCCTGGGCGGTATTTCGGAATCATGAGAGATTTCCTCTCCCTTCTTCCTGAATTGTTTTATAAAATATGCGAGACTTAAATAGAGCAGATACAATCCACCAAGAACCTTCAACCACCAAAACTGCAATAAAAAAGAAGCAAGTAAAAGACAAATGCCACGAAATACATATGCGCCGATTATGCCATATTTCAACGCCTTGGATCTTTGACTCTCAGGAAGGTCTAAAACCATAGTTGCCAAAACAGCAGCATTATCTACAGACAACAAACTTTCAATAACAATGAGATTAAGCACCACCATCAGTGATGGTAATGGATGAGCTACTATGTCGTTCCAATATTCAAGCATTTCGCAAAGCTAATGATAAATACATATGTGAATTTCGAATAAACTGAATTTCAATTTCACAACACTTCCATGCATTTTCACAAAAAAAACATGAAGCGAATGACACATGAAATGAAAGTGAGTCTAATTCTTTGGCTCACACTTTTTTTTCTCGGCTTTTTAGGCAATTCAAATCTACCCGAGCCAGAAATTAACATTACTGCGATGTATGAGCGCAAAGACTCTACAGACGTTGAACAATTCGATGAACCGCCTTACGCTCAGCATTCAACTCAATCTAATCTAGCGAAGAAATTCACAAAAAAAATAAACCTTAATCTTTGCGACACCAATGAACTGAGGTCGTTGAATATTAATTCCCGGTGGGCAAGTAAAATCATTGAATTCAGAACTGCGCTTGGCGGTTATTATCATATTAATCAATTGATGGACATATACGGATTCCCGGAATTCTTTTTCGAAAAACTATATTATCAAAGTGCCATTTCACCCACTGAAATTTCTGCACTTGGTATAAATGAAAAGTCAGAGATTGAACTCATGCTTCACCCCTATCTCTCAAAAAAAGATTGTCATGCCATAGTCAATTACAGGAGAGAACACGGACCCTTTACATCCATAAATGACATTTTTCAAATCAAAACCATTGATAGTCTTACGATCAAAAAAATTGAACCTTATCTTGCGAAAGATTTCATAAAAACATGACTCTCCAAGAACAAGTTTTATCCCATTTGAAAGATATTCCCGACTTTCCGAAACAAGGGATTATTTTCAAAGACATTATGCCTCTATTTCGTGATTCCGTTTTAATCAAAGAAATTGTGCGCGCAATGGCAAACCAAGTGGCGCATTTAAGACCTACAGTCATTGCAGGAATTGAGAGTCGTGGTTTTTTACTAGGTCCTTTGATTGCGCAGGAATTAAACATTCCATTTGTTTGTATACGAAAAAAAGGCAAACTACCTGGTAAGACAATTTCAGTTTCATACCAATTGGAATACGGCAATGCTGAAATTGAAATTCAAGAAAATGCAGTGTCCAGCAGCGACCGAATACTGATCCACGATGATGTTTTGGCCACCGGAGGAACCGCAGAGGCAAGTAAAATACTGCTCGAAAAAACGCTTGCCACAGTTATTGGCTATGTATTTCTGCTTGAAATTAAATTCTTAGAAGGAGCAAAAAAAATTGATTGTACAGATCAAACTGTGCATACTTTTGTGACCGTTTAAAAACAGCTACCATGAACTTCAGAACAGAAGAAAGCGAAGCAATGATCTCGCAAATGGTGCGTGACTTCGCAGAGAAGGAAATCCGTCCAAATGTTATGGATTGGGATGAGCGCCAACATTTCCCACGTGAATTATTTTCAAAAATGGGAGAATTAGGGCTCATGGGTGTTTTGGTACCCAGTGCCTATGGGGGTGCAGGGCTCGGTTATTACGAATACATCACAGTCATTTCCGAAATTGCCCAAGTATGCGGATCCATTGGTTTAAGTGTTGCAGCGCATAACTCGCTTTGCACCAATCACATTTTAGAATTCGGAAACGAAGAACAAAAATTAAAATACTTACCAAAATTAGCGTCTGGAGAATGGGTTGGCGCATGGGGACTAACTGAGGCTAATACCGGTTCAGACGCAATGCGCATGAAGTGCACTGCTGTGAAAGACGGAGAGTATTGGATCCTTAATGGAACGAAAAATTGGATCACTCACGGCATTAGTGGTGAAGTTGCCGTGGTACTAGTTAGAACAGGAGAGCTTCTAGATTCAAAGGGCATCACCGCGTTTATTGTGGAAAGAGACACTCCCGGCTTCAAAGGAGGAAAAAAAGAGAACAAACTTGGTATGCGCGCGAGCGAAACCGCCGAACTCATTTTTGAAGATTGTAGAATTCATGAAAGCCAAATTCTTGGTCAAGTTGGAGATGGTTTTTATCAAGCCATGAAAATTTTAGATGGTGGAAGAATAAGCATTGGCGCACTTTCTTTGGGAATAGCAAAGGGAGCGTTTAAAGCGGCTGTTCAATATGCGAAAGAGAGAGAGCAGTTCGGCAAACCCATTGCTCAATTTCAAGCCATAGCATTTAAATTGGCCGATATGCAAGTTGAAATAGAGGCTTCTGAAATGCTCTTGCTTCAGGCTGCTCATTTAAAAAACAATAAAAAGAAAGTTACGAAGGAAGGAGCCATGGCCAAGTACTTCTCAAGTGAAGTAGCTGTTCGAGTGAGTACAGACGCAGTTCAAATTTTCGGTGGATATGGATATACCAAGGATTTCCCAGTTGAAAAATTTTATAGAGACAGTAAGTTGTGTACCATTGGAGAAGGAACTTCCGAAATACAAAAACTTGTCATTTCAAGAGAAATTCTAAAATAATATTTGGTTTTTCCGAAATTAGAATTACTTTTGTCGCCCATTAAAAAGATATAACCATGTTAATTATACCTGTTAAAGAAGGCGAAAGCATTGATAAAGCACTAAAGAAGTTCAAGAAAAAATTTGAGCGTACTGGTGTAGTAAAAGAACTTCGTAATCGTCAGCAGTTCACAAAGAAAAGTGTAAGACGTCGTGAAGAAGTAAAGAAGGCCGTTTACATTGGTCAACTTCGCGCTGCGGAACAATAAGAATTGAAAACTCTCACAAAAAGCCTTGGAATTCCAAGGCTTTTTTCGTTTATTCGTTAGCATGAATGTGGAAGGATTCAAATCATACCTCGAGAGCGAAAAACGCATGTCAAGACATACCGTCTCGGCATACCTCAATGATTTAATTTCATTCCAAGACTACCTGAACATAACATTTGAGCTTGAGCTTCAGCATACAAACGCTATTCACGTTAGAAGCTGGATTGCCGCGCTCATGCATGATGGGATGAATGCGAGAAGTATACATCGAAAATGTTCTGCATTGTCAGCATATTTCAAACAACTTCAAAAGAACAAAATCATTCAGATTAATCCCTTGAAAGGCATTTCCAAGCCGAAGATTCCTAAAAGACTACCTGAGGTATTGCAAGAGCAGCATGCTTCTAACATGTACACCTTATTGCAAGACCATGAAACCATGCATATTGCATTTATACTGCAACTTTTTTACGAGACTGGGATGCGTGTTAGTGAACTTGCGCAATTGCAATTGAGAGATATTGACCATTCCATGAAGCAAATAAAAGTAATTGGAAAGCGCAACAAAACAAGATACATTCCCGTTACGGACGATATGCTGAAAGCCATTCATTTGCATGTTCAAGAACACGGAATTACCGATGCGAATTCGCCCTTGTTTTTAAACAAAAAAGGAACCGCACTTGGAAGAAGGCAGATTTATGATTTGGTCAATAAAGCCTTAGGATTAATCACAACACAAAAGAAAAAGAGCCCCCATGTTTTACGACATAGTTTTGCCACGCACTTATTAAACAACGGAGCCGGCTTAAATCATGTAAAGGAACTTTTGGGACATTCGAGTTTGAGCGCAACTCAAGTATATACTCATTTGAACAGCGAGCGACTCAAAGCCATACACAAACAATTACATCCGAGAGGAAATTAAAAAAGGAGGAACACATGCAAATTACCATTCAGAGCATTCATTTTGATGCGGATCAAAAGCTACTTGACTTCATTGAAGAAAAAACAAATAAGTTGAATACACTGCATCCATCGATTCACAAAGTTGAAATTTCATTGCGCTTGGATAAAAACAGCAATCATGAGAACAAAATAGCTGAGTACACGGTAAAAATCCCTGGGTCAGAATTATTTGCGAAAAAACAATGCAAAAGCTTTGAAGAAGCGGTAGACAATTGCATTGACGCGTTAAAAAAACAAGTTGAACGAAGTAAAGACAAATAATTTTTTTGAACTTTTTTGCATTTGTAAAAAAGTTCACTACATTTGCACCCCTATTTTACGGAATAGGGGTTTGTTTTTGTAGTTCTTTGACAACGAAAATGCATGTAAAAATGCCGGTGTAGCTCAGCTGGCCAGAGCAGCTGATTTGTAATCAGCTGGTCGGGGGTTCGAATCCCTCCACCGGCTCCAAAGGGGAGATACTCAAGCGGCCAACGAGGACAGACTGTAAATCTGTTGGTGTACACCTTCACAGGTTCGAATCCTGTTCTCCCCACTCTTTTCGACGTGGGTACACTAAAGCCTGAGGGTAAAAAGCGGGAGTAGCTCAGTTGGTAGAGCATTAGCCTTCCAAGCTAAATGTCGCGAGTTCGAGCCTCGTCTCCCGCTCTACTTTCCCACCAAGCCGTTGTAGCTCAGGGGTAGAGCACTTCCTTGGTAAGGAAGAGGTCACGGGTTCAATTCCCGTCAACGGCTCACTTCTTTAACTTACATTACATGTTTTGCGTTGATCTGAAGAGTTGCGGCTTAATTTTGCAAATAACAACTGAATAAATAAACACAAAAAAAACAACTGAAAATGGCTAAAGAATCATTTGACCGTTCCAAACCACACGTGAATATTGGAACAATCGGTCACGTAGACCATGGAAAGACTACGTTGACTGCTGCCATTACAACTGTATTGGCAAACCAAGGTTTGGCTGAAAAGCGCGACTTCTCTTCTATCGACAATGCTCCAGAAGAAAAAGAGCGTGGTATCACCATCAACACTGCACACGTAGAGTATGCAACAGCTAACCGTCACTATGCTCACGTTGACTGTCCAGGTCACGCTGACTACGTTAAAAACATGGTAACTGGTGCTGCTCAAATGGACGGAGCGATCTTAGTAGTAGCTGCTACAGATGGTCCAATGCCACAAACTCGTGAGCACATCCTTCTTGGTCGTCAGGTAGGAGTTCCACGTATTGTAGTTTTCA
>CAYSEX010000054.1:0-14687 GCA_964430305.1 uncultured Chryseobacterium sp. | reverse complement strand
TTCCACCACCACCGTGGTTTCTACTGTGAGAACTTTGAATATTTTTCTTTGCGTCCTCTGGTAATGCCAATTCAGGATATACCAAAGACCAATCTGGCTCTTCATGTAAAGGTTCGAAAGCAGAGAAAAAGAAAATCACAGCTTCTGTACTCAAACCTACTACAAGTAGCAATGACGCGAAAGGCCAGTGCTGAATTTTAAACATCGCTCCAATAATAACGACAGCCGCTCCGATTCCGTACAACTTCGCCATAAATTTTTTCCAAGCTTTACTTCCAGGTTTCATTGATTTTAGATTTTAAATTATTATTTGGTTTAATTGGTTTTCAAATTTATTCAGAGGCCATGTTCCAATCTTCTCTAGGACCTGACTTTCCTCTTCCAAGATAGCTCATAACACAACGGAAACCGATGTATGATTTTGCTGTATCTTGATATTCATAACTGCGTGTACCACACTGGATGAACCAACTGATATCTTTCCATGAACCACCGCGAATCACTTTTCTCTTCAATGCATGTGGATCATCTTTTTTAGCTTTATAATCGTACTCTGGGTTTAGGTCATGAGTGAATTCATATCCCGACTCAAGGTATGCCGTATTCGTCCATTCAGCAACGTTTCCAGCCATATTATACAAACCATAACCGTTTGGAGAATAAGATGCAATCGGCACAGTATGCACACCCATGTCATCTGGATAGTCACCTCTCATGGGCTTGAAGTTCGCCAATGGGCAACCAAGATAATTGCGCGTATATGGTCCACCCCATGGATATTCTTCATTTGAAAGACCTCCGCGTGAAGCGAATTCCCACTCCGCCTCTGAAGGCAGTCTGAAGCGTTGCACAAAGGTTTCACCATTTTGGTGCTTCCATTCGTTCAACAATTGTGTTCTCCAAACACAAAAGGCTTGACATTGACCCCAACTTACACCAACTACTGGATAATCATCATATGCTGGATGCCAAAAATAAGTTTCAGCAAGCTGTGTATTGTCTGAATAGGTGAAATCATGCACCCAAACCAAGGTGTCAGGATAAATTGGAATTTCTTCTTCAATAACAAATTGGTCACGACTTTGATGCACTTTAACCGAATGCAATTGATCCAACTTATTTACCGTACCAATTTCGGTTGAACGATTCTTTTTCTTAGCCGCTTCCTGTAGATCTATCCAAAAATATTTGAATGTTAGTTTTTCTGCAATAATCTCTGGGCGATCATAAAACTTAGCACTACCTTGATGATAAAACCCCTCGTAAATACTTTTAAAAACATCATTATTCAGCATATCTATGGGCTCTTCCCACATCAATTTTATTTCATCTGAATAAAATTCTGTAAAATCCACACCGTCTTTTTGAGCAACTATTTCAGCACCAAAAACTTCATCCTCCCAATCCTTTACTCCGTATTGAAATTCATCGTTTGCTATGTCATCTTTGGCTAAATAATGTCTCATCAACGAGTCCTTCACCCAATAAACGAATTGGCGGTATTCATTGTTTGAAATTTCATGTTGATCCATGTAAAACGGAGAAATGGTTACCGTTTTCGATTTGGTGGTTAGACCTCCGACTAAGTCGCGGTCATTTGGACCCATAGTGAAAGAACCATAGTGAATATAGTTCATTCCATAAGGATTCACTTGCACCCATTCTTCTCTTGGATAAACACCTACCAATTCACCGGCAGGTCCTGAATAACAACCAGAGAGAACTACAATGGCTGCGAAAAACGCAAAAAGTGATTTTTTCATGATTTCCTAATTTAACGGGTTAAACTTTGTTGGGCTTGGTTTAACGTATTTATAACTGCAGTCAAATTCATTTTATTGCACAACCGATTATAATTGGCGAGGATCACCACTAATTCTTCGAACGGGTGTCTTTCCAATATTGAATTGATAGGTCAAAAACAACTCATGTGAGCCTGCACTATAATTTCTAATTTCACTAAGTGTAATATCATAAGAATATCCAACTTTGAAGCCGTGCTCATAGGTCATTAAACCTTTTTGAATGGTATTCAAATCCATTTGAAATCCCAACATTGGAGCAAGTGCATCGCCAGGTCTGAAGGCTAAACCACCCCAAAGCTGGTTGTTCCATAGCACATTGGCATTAATATCAATTGCTGGAGAAGCTTTCATGTCTGTTTTGATTAAAGCATTACTGCGTAGCACCAAACCATTCGGTAATTCATAATTGTAACCACCCATTACATAAATGTGTCGCGCACTAGCAAAACCCAAATCGCTTAAAGCAGTTGCGGGTAAGTGTGTTGCACTTACACCGGCATAATATTTATTTGGATTATAAAACATTAATCCAGCAGCCATATCAAAACCACCTTGAGACACTCCATTGATTGGAATATTTGGATCTGTTGGATCAATGGCAATCCAACTGTTACCTAAACTCTTGCTTAACAAACCAACTTGAACTCCACCAGAAAGGAAATTATCACCAATGGGTTGATGAAATGAAGCCGATAAACGAGCAAATTTGTTTTGCTCTTGACCTAGAACTTCCGTCATGAATGACGCTCCAATACCTACTGTTCTACCGGCAACATTTGCGTATCCGTTGTAGTTAAATAAATAGGTCTTTGGGTCTCTCTCAAATCCGTCCCATTGGTCACGGTGAAAGGCTTGCACCTGGTGCATTTTGTCCATACCCGCAGCAGCCGGATTGAATGAAAGCCGATCAAACATCCACATGGTAAACTGTGGATCTTGCTGTCCCAAGCTACTTAGGGCTGCTGAGAAAACAAATAATGAAAGATAAAATTTCTTCATTGGTTTTTTGGTTTATCGTGTCTCAGACGATATTTTGGGTCAATCTGAGTTTGCTAAAATAGAAAAACTCATTGAAAAACCAAAAAAAATATTCACTTTTCAACTATTCCTAGACTTGAGAGTGACTAATTATTTGAATTTCAAATACTTAATATTTGTGCATAACTTTAAGCAAACTTGAAATCTCAAGAGAATTAAACCAATTTTTGGTAGACTTTCCACCACCGATCAGGAACTTCTTGGTTCGATGCAATCATGAAATCTTGATAACTACAGGGCACCAAATGATGCCTCAAGTGATTCTCCTCAGGTCCGGCCGGATACTGCACTTCAAGCCACCATCTATTGGTTAAGTGGCTTTTGTAGAAAACCATTTCCTCACCATTATCATCAACGATTACGATGTATTTCTCGCAATCAGAAATAGCACCTGCTGGATAATCTCCCATACGTGCATGGTACCCATCAATAACAAACCAAATCAATTGCGCCACCAATTTCGCGCCCTGATTCCGAATATCCAGTTGCTCATTGTAGTTATAAAAGCCTATACTCGAGAGTCGCTCACTTAATCCTGCATACCTTGCCATTTGCGCCGCTTCATTTCCAAAAAAACCATTTGGACCGGCAGTATTGGTGGCTGGCATTTCGGAAAACCGAATGGAACTTACATCAAAACTTATCATGTCTGCGTATCGAATTACAGGCTCAGATTGAGCTAAATCTTGCTGCATTTCTCCCAATCGATGGGTATCGAAATACATCTTCTCCATTAACTCCAACACTGCTTTCTGATTGTAATATCTTTGGTTTCCAACATTCGCGTAATTGAAGAGGAAATTTGGTCGATGTAGAATGACGCTATTCAAATACCCCGCTGCTGAATGATCATTCGGGGATGTACCGAAATCGAGGGAGTGATCAATTGTTACAACATTGACTGTTTGCTCTAAATCTTCATAACCCTTGTACTGGCCAAAAGTAAGGTCTTGTGACCCACCGATAATTATGGGTAAGACGTTGGCTTTCACACATGCTTTGCAAACTTGAGAGAGTGCGAAATACGTATCTTCCACTCGCTCACCCGGTAAAATATTTCCTAAATCAACAATTTTTGTGTAGTCATCAAAAGGGGTTAATTTGAAAAATTCTGATCGAATGACATCTGGTCCATTGGCTATACCCTCCCCATCTTCAAAGTTTCTTGATTCCAACACACCCAACAAAGCGATTTGCTTTCCAACAATACTTTGCTCATTGTCATACAACTCCACTTGTTTCGAGAACAACGAACTTTCTGGGGTTTCCCAATATGCAGATTGAACTAAAAAAACCGATAAATCCATTTCACGAATCTACTGGCCCCACCACTCATTTTTGCATAGGTGCAAAAATGATTTCAACAACGAGACGATTATTTCTTCTTTTTAGTCGCGGCTTTTTTGACTGCCGCTTTTTTTGCGGGGGCCTTTTTCACTACTGCCTTTTTGGTTGCGGCTTTTTTCGGAGAAGGCTTCCTTGAAGCCGCCTTCTTCGTTGCTTGCTCCATCTGCTCTTCCATGATCTGTTGTGCCTCCGCCCAAGTTATTTCGCTGGGTTCTGATCCTTTAGGAAGTTTGAAATTCAAGTTTCCAGATTTCAAATAAGGACCAAACCGACCGCGAATAATTTGTACATTTTCATCCTCTGTAAATGTTTTAATTAGGTTCGCGTTAACACCATTGATTTTATCTTCAAGCAACTGAATTGCCCGAGGTAATTCAATTGTAAAAGGATCATCACCCTCTTTCACGCGCAAAGAAGCAAAGGTTGACTTGAACTTTACATATGGTCCAAACCTACCAAGACCAACTATTACAGGCTCTCCATTCCATTCACCCAAGTGCTTGGGCATTTTGAACAATGTGAGCGCCTCTTCAAGGGTAATGGTATTAATGCTTTGACCTGGACGTAAGGAAACAAATTTCTTGTCAGTATCGTCTGCCTCACCCAATTGAATCATAGGACCGAAACGACCAATTCGCGCACTTACTCGCTTACCCGTTGCAGGGTCATTACCCAATTCTCTTTCTCCTGATGCTCGTGATGCTTCTTGTTTTGTTTTTTCTACAGTTTCGTGGAAAGGTGAGTAAAACCGATGCAGCATGTCCTTCCAATCCATCTTTCCCTCGGCAATGATATCAAACTCCTCCTCTACTTTTGCCGTAAATCCAAAGTCAACAATTGACGGAAAATATTCAACAAGGAAATCATTGACAACGCGGCCAATATCTGTAGGAAACATTTTAGATTTTTCTGCGCCAGTGTTTTCATAGAGAGTATTGTCTTGAATTTGATCACTGGTCAAAATCAATTGGACGTAAGCTCTTGGCGTGCCTTCCTGATCGCGTTTTTCAACGTATTCCCTTGCCTGGATGGTGGAAATTGTAGAGGCATAGGTTGAAGGGCGACCAATTCCCAATTCTTCCATTTTTTTCACCAAACTAGCCTCTGAATAGCGCGGTGGCTTTTGCGTGTACTTTTGAGTTGCAACAAGTTCTTTCAGTGGCAACATTTGGCCCTCCATGATGGGAGGTAACATTCCACTTTCTTCTGAATCATCATCGTCCTTCCCTTCAGTGTATACCTTAAGAAACCCTTCAAACTTCACTACTTCGCCCTTAGCTACGAGTTCTTCTTTTCGGGTTGAAATTTGAATTGCGGCTGTTGTTTTTTCCAGCTCTGCATCAGCCATTTGACTCGCCAAGGTCCTTTTCCAAATTAAATCATACAATCTTTTCTCGTTTGCATCACCTTCAATGGTATGTTTTGACATATCGGTAGGTCGAATAGCCTCGTGAGCTTCTTGCGCTCCTTTACTCTTGGTTTGGAAACGTCTTTCGTGAGCATATTGTGACCCGTAAGACTGAATAATTTCATTCTTAGCTGCTTCTCGTGCGAAATCAGATAGATTCACGCTATCTGTTCTCATGTATGTTATTTTACCACTTTCATACAATTTCTGAGCAATGGTCATGGTGGCCTTAACAGAAAATCCTAATTTTCTTCCCGCTTCTTGTTGTAAGGTTGAAGTGGTAAACGGAGCAGGGGGGGTTCGTTTCGCTGGTTTGGTTTCGATTTGAGAAATGGTATATTCGGCACCTTTGCAATCATTCAAAAAAGCGCTCGCATCTTCTTTTCCACCCAACTTTCCAGTATAATCTGCCTTAAGAACCACACCACCATCAAGATGAAAGAAACCGCGTAAACCAAAGTATGTGCTAGCTGCAAATGCCTCTATCTCCCTTTCACGATCTACAATTAGTCGCACGGCTACACTTTGAACACGTCCTGCGGACAAAGAACCTTTCACTTTTTTCCATAATACGGGTGAGAGTTCAAATCCCACAATGCGATCAAGGATTCTTCGTGCTTGTTGTGCATTCACCAAATCCATGTCAATGGCTCTTGGTTTTTCTATGGCACCTAAAATTGCCTTCTTGGTAATTTCAGAAAACACAATTCGCTTTGTTCGCTTTTCATCTAACTTCAATGCTTCTAACAAATGCCATGAAATAGCCTCTCCCTCGCGGTCCTCATCCGTTGCAAGCCATATCAATTCCGCCTTATCTGCAAGTTTTTTGAGTTCCTTTATTGTTTCCTTCTTATCTGCAGAAATTTCATAAACCACCTCAAAATTATTCGCTGGATTCACAGCCATGTCCTTCTTGGGAAGATCACGAATATGACCAATACTCGATTTGACAACGTAGTCCTTACCGAGGTATCCTTCAATTGTTTTTGCCTTGGCAGGCGACTCTACAATGACTAAATTTTTGGCCATATTTTTAATTTGAATGGTCGCAAAGGTATATTTATTTTTTTCTTTCAAACCAAACTAGTTCATTCATAACAATTCTAGTTTCTCCTAAATAGACTATTTTTGTCACTCATTTCAAACCAGCCAAACACTGTGGAAGAAAAAAAAATACTAGAAAACAGACAAGGTGAAGTTTTCACTTCACCGAACACCAATTCATCACCTGTTGGAAAAAAATTACTCCTTGAAAGTTACGGGTGTCAAATGAATTTTTCCGACTCGGAAATTGTAGCTTCCATTTTATCAGAAGCGGGCTACACAACAACCAAAGAAATTGAAGAAGCCGACCTTGTTCTCTTGAACACATGTGCTATTCGTGATAACGCAGAGCAACGCATTCGGCATAGATTAGACCACCTCAAGAGTGTCAAGAAAAAAAATCCAGATATGGTTGTTGGTGTGTTGGGATGCATGGCTGAACGACTAAGAGAGAAGTTGTTGGAGGAAGAGAAATTGGTAGATTTAGTAGTTGGTCCAGATGCTTATCGTGATATTCCTCGACTGGTAGAGCAGGTTGAACATGGTAGTAAAGCTGTTAATGTTCTTTTAAGTCGCGAAGAAACGTACGCTGAAATTTCTCCGGTTCGAATTGACTCCAATGGAGTAACTGCGTTTATCTCAATCATGCGCGGTTGTGATAACATGTGCTCATTCTGTGTGGTTCCATTCACCCGTGGTAGAGAACGAAGTCGAGACCCAAAAACCATCATCAATGAAGCTACTGACTTATTCAATAAAGGATACCGTGAAGTCACCTTATTGGGCCAAAATGTAGATAGTTACAAATGGAATATTACTTCGAAAGGTGAGATCATTCAGCCCAATGAGCCAACCGTAAACTTTGCTCAACTGCTTGCCCTGGTTGCAGAAGTTAGTCCCGAACTGCGTGTTCGATTTTCAACCTCGCACCCTAAGGATATGACTGATGAGGTTTTACACACCATGGCGAACTATGAAAATATTTGCAATTACATTCATTTACCAGTTCAAAGTGGAAATTCTGATGTGTTGAAACGCATGAATCGAGGGTACAGTAGAGAATGGTATTTAGAAAGAATAGCAGCCATTCGACGCATTATACCAGGTTGTGCAATTAGCACAGACGTCATTGCAGGATTCTGCGATGAGACAGAGCAGGAACACCAAGACACCCTGAGTTTAATGAAGGAAGTTGGTTATGACATGGCATACATGTTCAAGTATTCTGAACGTCCAAAGACACTTGCCGAAAGAAAATATGAAGACAATGTGCCCGAGGAAACGAAAGGCAGACGATTAACCGAAATCATTGATCTTCAAATGCAATCTGCGTCTCTGAGAACAAAGCAACACATAGGTAAAATTCAAAAGGTTCTTGTAGAGGGCGTTTCAAAAAAATCTGACGCGCATCATTACGGAAGAAACTCGGAAAATGTGGTTGTGGTTTTTCCAAAAGGAAACAGCCGAATTGGTGAATATGTACATGTAAAGAATGTAGACGCCACCTCGGTTACTTTAATCGGAGAAATCATTCAATAAGTCCGATTTAGAAATTTACAACTGACATTTTGTCTGATTTCTTACCTTTGTTCACTCTTTGCTTTCAGCTGCGACATGGAAATTCAATCAATTAAAACCCGATTTGGAATAATTGGAAACGCACCATCCTTAAATCGTGCGTTAGATATTGCCTCTCAGGTTGCATCGACCAATATGTCTGTTTTAATAACTGGGGAAAGCGGTGTTGGAAAGGAAAATATACCAAAAATTATTCATCATTTGAGTGCGCGCAAGCACGGTCCTTACATAGCGGTTAACTGTGGTGCCATTCCAGAAGGAACCATTGATAGTGAGCTATTCGGACATGAAAAAGGATCGTTCACCGGTGCTCATGATGCGCGGAAAGGCTATTTTGAAGAGGCGAATGGAGGAACCATTTTTTTAGATGAAGTTGCTGAGCTTCCACTTGGCACACAAGTTCGACTTTTACGTGTTTTGGAAACAGGAGAATTCATTCGTGTTGGATCCTCTAAAGTACAGAAGACAGATGTGCGGGTTGTGGCGGCAACCAATGTAAATTTCGGAAATGCTATTCAAAATGGACGATTCCGAGAAGACCTCTTTTACAGATTGAATCAGGTTCCGGTTCAAATGCCGGCTTTGAGAGAGAGGGGCGGCGATGTTGGTCTCTTATTTAAAAAATTTGCAACAGACTTTGCTGAAAAATATCATGTACCTGTTTTGCAATTAGATGATTCAGGTCTTCAATTTATAGGTCAATACCGCTGGCCTGGGAATATCCGACAATTAAAAAATATTACTGAGCAAATTTCTTTGCTTGAATCAAACCGAATCATTGGAGCTGAAACGCTCACGAAGTACTTACCCGCAGCTGGACCAAATAACACAAGTTTGGTTGGAAGTGGCACCCAACAAAATGATTTCTCTGAGCGGGAAATATTGTACAAGGTCTTGTTCGATATGAAAAACGACCTTACAGATTTGAAGCAATTGGTTCTGGGACTGATTCAAAGGGGATCAGGTAATTTATCTGAAGTAGATCACGTTCTCTTTGAAAAACTTTTTCAACCTGAATCGAATACCATGCTTTTACCTTCTTCTAGTAATCAAGATCAGGTCATTCACGTGGATTCAGGAATTTCAATTCATGGAAATTCTACACACGAAGAGGTCGAAGAAACATTATCTTTAACACAAACAGAACGAGAACTCATTAAGCGAGCACTACAAAAGCACAGAAACAGGCGCAAATATGCCGCTGAAGAACTCGGAATTTCTGAACGAACACTATACCGAAAGATTAAAGAATACGATCTAGGCAAAAAATGAAAAAAAGTACAATTCTTTTCATGCTCATTGCTATACTCTCAACGGGATGTGAGATTCGATACTCTTTTAGTGGCGGGCAGTTCAGTGGTGCGAAGACATTTTCTGTGCAGTATATAAAACCACAAACCGCCCTTGCCTCTCCTGCATATGCACAACGTTTAACAGAATCGTTCAAAGATGTTATGCTTTCACAATCCCCCCTTTCACTCACAGAATCAAAAGGGGATCTGCAGTACGAAGGAACCATTACACAATATGCCATTACCCCCGTGGCCGTCCAAAGCAACGAAACGGCATCACTGAACCGATTGAGCATAACCATAAAAATTGTGTACACAAATACATTGGAACCCGATTTAAATTTTGAAAAAAGTTTTACGAAATTTGCTGACTTTCCGGCCAGTCAAAGTTTATTTTCGGTTGAGGAAGAACTGTGGCAACAAATCAATGATCAATTGACTCAAGAAGTGTATAATTCAAGTGTTGGAAATTGGTAATGAATAGAAGCAATTTTAACCAGGTATTGACTGACCCAAACCTATTGAGTCAGCTGACCATTACAGATTTAGAGTCTGTAGTGAAAGAATACCCTTGGTTTTCTCTTGCTCAAGTTTTACTTGCTAAATCATACAAATCTGCAGGTGACGCTCGTTCAACGCAACAAATGGCCGTTGCCGCTACACAACATGCCAATCGCATGTGGATGCACCAGTTTGTGCGTGAAGAAATTGCTCCATCCATAACCAACGAAGTAGATAGTTCAACATCTGAAATCGAAACCTCTACAACAATAGCAACTGCGCCACCAGTAGAGCCCACTGCCACAATAGAATCAAAACCCAAACCTGAAACAAAAAATCTTGCAGAGCAAATTCTCCAAGACGAAGAAGAAAAATTAGTTTCGAAGTCAATTGAAGCAAAAGAAAATAACGCATCTCGATTTGAAATTCAATTGGAGAACACTATTGAGAAAAGCTTTGAAACTGAAAGTGCGCCTTTGACTTTGGAGACTTCGCAACAAGAAGATATCAAAGTTGAATTTGACGAACTCGATAAACACATTTTAGCCACTGCCGTATCGAGTGTTATACTTCAGGAAGTATCAGAAGAGCAAGAAATTCCAACCGAAAAAGAATTTACAAACCCTGATTCGACAATTGATGTAGTTGATGAATCTGAAGACGAATTTATTCATTGGTTGAGTGGTGGAAGTAATAATTCAGCTGTGATTGATGATGAAATAAAGTCTGCTGAAAATCTCATAGACCTATTCATTGCCAACGAACCGAAGATTACACCGGGTAAAGTTGAGCAATACACGGGCGTGCACTTGGCGAAAGACAGTCTCGATGATAATTTTGACTGGGTGACTGAAACCATGGCCAAATTGTACGTGGCTCAGGGTAAAACAGAAAGGGCCAGAAAAGCCTATAAACAATTGATAAAACTTCATCCTGAAAAGACCATTTACTTCGAACAGCAACTTAAAGCCTTGAATTCAAGGAAATAATTTCGTGAAAAGGAAGATTTAACCTAAATTCGCAACTCAATTTTTTCAACTATGGAAAACCTTATATTAATTCTGTGTGTGTTAGCTGCCCTCTTATTGGGATTGGTTGTATTGATTCAAAATCCAAAAGGAGGCGGACTTGCTTCAGGTTTTGCCGGAAGCTCCCAAGTTGGTGGTGTAAAGCGAACTGCAGATTTCCTTGAAAAAGCTACATGGTGGTTGGGTGGTATCTTGTTTGTTCTTTGTGTTATTGCAACAAGTATTCATTCTACGCCAAGAGAAACACCTGCCGATGAACAAACTGAGCAAGCAGCTGACGGTGGCAACGGTGGGGAAAACCAACAGAATAACAACCAGCAATCTGCACAATAAAAAATCACAAATAGTCATAAAATGTCAGACAATGTCTGACATTTTTTTTATTCATCTGACTAAACTTCATAAATCTAACCCGCAAACGGCATTGGCATAAAAGGTGCCTACCCAAAGCAAAAATTTAAATACTATGTCTACAAACATTACTCCTTTAGCAGACCGTGTGTTGGTAGAGCCATCACAGGCTGAAACTACAACAAGTTCGGGAATTATTATTCCTGATACAGCGAAAGAAAAACCACAACGAGGAACTGTGATTGCTGTTGGTCCTGGAAAGAAAGATGAACCCATGACTGTCAAAGTGGGAGATTCTATTCTTTACGGTAAATATGCAGGCACAGAGCTAAGTGTGGAAGGTAAAGATTACCTCATCATGCGCGAATCAGACATTTTTGCAATCATCTAAAAAATTTAAAGTACTATGGCAAAAGAAATCACATTTGACACAGAGGCAAGAGAGAAATTAAAAGCCGGTGTAGATGCATTAGCGAATGCAGTAAAAGTTACATTAGGACCAAAAGGTAGAAATGTAGTGATCGATAAAAAATTCGGCGCTCCTACCATTACAAAAGATGGTGTAAGTGTAGCGAAAGAAATTGAGTTGAAAGACCCCATTGAAAATATGGGAGCGCAAATGTTAAAGGAAGTTGCAAGTAAAACCGCAGATCAAGCAGGTGACGGTACAACTACTGCCACTGTTTTGGCTCAAGCTATGGTTACTGCGGGTCTTAAAAACGTTGCCAGCGGCGCGAATCCAATGGATCTAAAACGTGGAATGGATAAAGCGGTTCAAGCTGTAGTTGCAGAGTTACGTAAGATTTCTCGCGAGGTGGGTTCAGATAACGAAAAAATTAAGCAAGTTGGAACCATTTCAGCAAACAATGATGAAACTGTTGGAGCGCTGATTGCTGACGCAATGAAAAAGGTGGGAACTGAAGGTGTAATCACTGTTGAAGAAGCAAAAGGAACAGAGACTGAAGTTAAAACAGTAGAAGGTATGCAATTCGATCGTGGATACCTCTCGCCTTATTTTGTTACCAATGCAGAAAGCATGGAAGCTGAGTTGGAAAACGCTTTCATCTTAATTTACGACAAGAAGATTTCGAACATGAAAGAACTTCTTCCCGTGCTTGAAAAAACAGCGCAAACAGGTAAACCTCTTTTAATCATTGCTGAAGATGTTGATGGGGAAGCTCTTGCAACACTGGTAGTAAATAAAATTAGAGGAGCCCTTCGTGTTGCTGCTGTCAAAGCTCCTGGCTTTGGTGATCGCAGAAAAGCAATGCTTCAAGATATTGCTATCTTGACTGGTGGAACTGTAATCAGCGAAGAAACGGGATTGAAGTTAGATAATACCACTCTTGAAGATTTAGGCAAGGCTGAAAAAATCACCATTGACAAAGACAATACAACTTTGGTTAACGGGGCTGGTAATAAAGAGAACATAACTGCTCGCGTTGCTGAAATAAAAGCTCAAATTGAAAAAACCACCTCTGATTACGACAGAGAAAAACTTCAAGAGCGTTTGGCAAAATTGGCTGGAGGTGTTGCAGTTCTTTACGTTGGTGCTGCCACCGAAGTGGAAATGAAAGAAAAGAAAGATCGTGTAGACGATGCATTGCACGCAACAAGAGCTGCTGTTGAAGAAGGTATAGTACCAGGTGGTGGTGTAGCCCTGATTCGTGCTAGCAGTGCTTTAGACAACTTAACAGGTGCTAATGATGATGAGACTACTGGAATTCACATTGTTCGTAGAGCAATTGAAGAGCCTTTGCGTCAAATTGTAGCAAACGCGGGTGGTGAAGGTGCTGTAATTGTGCAGAAAATTCGTGAAGGAAAAGGAGACTACGGGTACAATGCAAGAACAGAGCAGTTCGAAGATTTATTCGCAGCGGGTGTCATTGACCCCACAAAAGTTTCGCGTGTAGCTCTAGAAAACGCCTCTTCTATTGCAGGTATGTTCTTAACTACAGAGTGTGTTATATCAGACATCAAAGAAGATAATCCAATGCCTGCAATGCCAGGAGGTGGAATGGGCGGAATGATGTAAGGCGAAGGTGAAATAGAAATAAAAAAGCGGCCTAATGGCCGCTTTTTTATTGGGCATATTCTACAGCGCCCTGAAGAATATAATTCATTTTATAAATGTCATCTGCATTTAATACCAGTTTCCCCTTGAAGGTTAATCGCTCATCCGTTTTATAGTTTCTGTGTTTGCCGGCGAATTGCAAATCAACAACTGACTCTGGGCCACCGCCTCCACAGAAGAAACAATTCGCGTATGGATACTTCGAAACAACGAAGAATCCTGCATCATAATCAACGGGTATAACATATCCCGTAATGAAAACTTCCTTCCCTGCCAACGCCTTCACGCTTGCTCCAAAAGTTGGTTTCCAATAATAGGCGTCCAATTCTTTCACATACATGTCCTTATAGGTCACATCGGCCAATATTTTCCAATTGATTTCAATTGGACCTAAAGCATCTGAAATGTATGGTACCAATGACCCCGGTTGAACAGCCAATTCAACACGTTTGTATTTCTTCGCATCCAACGGTGCCTCAGGTGTTTTGGAACTCAGGCACGTTCCGGTTAATATTACTAAAGCGAATAACTTCATTTTATTTTTCATTTCCTAAAGTCTTTGAGATGTCCATAAAAAACACTTTTATGGCAGGCAACAACGATGCCACTACCCCCAATCCCAATACAATGCATCCGAGAATCAATTCTTCATTCAAGAAAATCATGGGGTCAAATTCATCGTGAAAACTTTGTTGAGCTGCACCAGACAAAATGAGTAAACCAATTCTGCTCAATACCAAGCCGAATGCAATGCCTATGAACATATAGATACAACCCTCTACTAAAACAAGAAAGAACAATTGAATTTTCTTTGCACCCAATGTGCGCATGATCGCTAAATCATATTTTCGTTCACGCAAAGCAGAAAAGAGAGAGATAAACACACTTAGCATAGACACCAGCATAATAACAAGTGCTACGCCTTTCACAATGCTCATTCCTAGACCAAAATTTTCATTCAACCGGTTGATCTCAATCGCAGGCTGAGCCAATTGCATGTTCGTATTTTTAACCGCATTCGGCAACATCCACATAGCGCTTGGTAATTTCTTTATAATCAGGTACGCAGTAACCTCTCTCTCATCTTCGTGTTCACTGTGCATTCCATTGTTTCTTTCTTGAACGCGCTTCATTATTTCTTCTCCACTCACCCCTTCCTCCGCGCTCTCCTCGTGGTGGTGATCATCTTCCACAGTGTGTTCATGTTCGCTTGATTCATGC
>CAYSEX010000053.1:4896-15133 GCA_964430305.1 uncultured Chryseobacterium sp. | reverse complement strand
ATAGTCAAGTTCTGTTTGTGGTATAGAAGCGTGAAATTGAACGCGAGGTTTAATGCACGGCAGCGCCACTAAGTTCAGCATCGCTATAAATAACAACAAGTTTTTCCTTGTGATTTCTTAATTGCAGCAAAAGAATGAAATGAAGTAGAGATTCATTTTATTTCTTCTGTTATTCTTCTAGTAATTTTTCTTTGGCGGATTATTGTACGAACATTTGATTTGTCTATTTTTACTGAATGAAATTGCACATTAAGTTTATTCTATTGGTTGGCGTTGTATCGTTGATAGCGTGCAGTGAACAGCCAACATCGCCACAACCCACTGCTGCAGCGCCTGAAACTCCTGCAACTCCTGCAACTCAAGCCCCGGTGGTTGAAGAGAAGCCGCAAACCAAAGAAGAACGCATTCAAGAAATTAAGTTGTGGTATTCCGAGATTCAAAAAATTGGAATGAAGAATTGTGAGTCGAAAAAAAGGGTGAAATACGACAATCCGTTCTCCCCAGATGAAAAAATTCCATTCGACCAAGTGGTAAAAACATGCAAATTAGATGAGCATTACGAATTAATACGTGGAGATTTTATGGGGTATGAATGGTCTCAGCAATTAACCATTTACAAAAAAGACGGAAAGATATTTTTCGTGCTCGTAGAAGGAGCATCTGAAGGATGGAGCTATGTAAAGCGTTATTATTGTGATAAAGACGAAAACTTAATTCAGTTGTTAGAGAATGAAGCCGACGGAGGAGAAGAGGTGAAAGGGCCTGGTAAAGAAACAAAGTTAGATCCTGCAAAACCAAAGATTCAAGATAATATTTCAAGTTATCTATCTGATGTGAATTTCGTTTTAACAGGAAAATAAAGTTCGTTTACTTTAGGTGTAAACTACTCAACCACAATTTCATCGCAAAACAACCAACTGGGTTCGCCAACGGCGTCATGCCACTCCGGACACTTACCAATGCTCTTTGCTTGAATTTTTACATAACGAGCCGCAAAAACTTGCCCTATTCCACCACCTACATGCACCAGCTGTTCACCGCTTTTGTCTGCGGCAATCTCTGCCTTCCAATCGCCAAAAACGCTCCATTTTTTTCCATCTAAACTAACCCAACACCGAACGGTCTCTGGTCTGAAAATCCATGCATTGGCATAGTGAAACCAATTGGTAGATATGTGCTCAATCTGACGCACTTCCTCTAAATCAATGACCATTTCCATATCCTGACCCTGAACCGCCTGCCAAATGCCATCTCGGAAATTGTTGGTGCCCAAGCGTCCGTCTACCAAAGCATTCACGCCCCCACCTGTATAATAAACACTGGGTGTGTAATTCAAAGTCAACGGTCTTCCGGTAGCATAATTCGAACTGAACACGCGCTCCTCCTCAAAAATTTCACCCTCGGCACCTAACTTATACAAGAACCGAATGGGTTGCATGCCTTCAACAACCAAAGTGTCTTTCCATTTCAACGCAGAGTCCATACTTGGCGTTCTATAATTGACACGCACGTCTGAACTGTAGGTTAGCACACGAACTGCCACCCGATGGTCTTTATTTACCTCACTGCGAATGCTAATTGGTGTGTCTGGAAATCCATACTTGATTTCCATGTTCTGTAAGGCCGTATATTGTTGTTTTACCTTCCCATAAAACAATTCATAATTTCTAACTTTCGGAGCATTCCATAACACTTCACTCAACGCCAACATTCTTGGAAATACTTTCGTATCTACCACTTCTTGCGGTGCATGCTCGGTCCACATATTCACCTCTGCACCCAAGATATATTTCGCTTCCTCAGTGGTGCAATTTGTAGGAACAGGATTGAACGAATACACTTTTTCAAGGTTTATACTAGACAACGGGTAGTCTAAATAGCAGTGAGAAGTGGGACTCATAATAACGCCGTGCTTCAACTTCGCGGCAGCTATTCCGCCCTCCATGCCTCGCCAACTTTGTATGAGTGCGTCGGCCGGAATTCCACCTTCCAATATTTCATCCCAACCAATGATTTGTTTTCCTTTTCCAGATAAATATTTCGCAATTTCTTCAATAAACCACGTTTGCAATTCCGCTTCAGATTTCAAATTGTGATCATGCATTCGCTTTTGACATTTCTCGCAATTTTCCCAACGGAACTTCGGAGCTTCATCGCCACCAATGTGAATGTATTTCCCAGGAAAAAGTTGACACACTTCATCCATTACATTTTTGATGAATTGCATGGTGTTGTCATTTCCCGCACAATAAATGTCTTTGAAAACTCCCCACTCGGTCTCAACAGCAATGTTCTTGTCTAAACATCCCAACCATGCATACGAAGCAAGCGCTGCCACGCTGTGACCGGGTAATTCAATTTCAGGTATGATGGTTACATGTCTGGCTTCGGCATAGGCAACAATGTCTTTGATTTCTTCTTGTGTGTAGAAGCCCCCATATTTATTCAGCTGGTCGTCATAGCGCCACGCTCCAATCTCAGTGAGCTTCGGATATTTTTTAATTTCAATGCGCCAACCTTGGTCCTCTGTCAAATGCCAATGCAAGACATTCATTTTGTAATAGGCCAAGGCGTCTATGTATTTTTTAACCGTTGCAACATCCATGAAATGTCTTCCACAGTCGAGTAGCAATCCTCTATGAGGGAAAACCGGTGCATCTTGAATGATGACCATAGGAAGCATAATCTTTGTTTCATTTTGTTGGAACGAAGCCCAAAGCAATTGCTTCAATGTTTGTATTCCGTATGACAATCCCTCAGCCCCGTTGCTTTCAATCCTTACTCCGCGAGAAGAGACGCGCAAGAGGTATCCGCCAGGTTTGAATTCTGATTTTGATGCGTTGAACTCAAGAGCAACCGATTCATTGACACCCTGGCATGATTGAGGGCAATTCTCGGCAAACCAAGCGTTGAATAGCGCAGTTTCAATTTGGCAATTACCTATGGCTTTTGCAGGTCCCAATTTCGTTTCCGTTAAATAAGATTGGCCATCCCAGACGGCACTTAAGGGTGTAGGCAAAAGAACATCCAACGCAGATTGAGAATTTCCTTCAGAAATAGAAAGCGAAAAAAGAAGGATAAGTAGGAAGGAATTTAATTTCATTTGTTTTCAAAATAGGTGTGGGCCTGAACCACTACTTTCATGGCCGCGGTTTCTGTTCGAAGTCGGTTGTCTCCAAGGGTTAGTGCCGTGCCATTTGCAGCGAGTTCAATTTCTTCTGGTGCAAAATCGCCTTCCGGACCAATAAAAAGCGATAGTTGATTTTCGTGGCTTTTGATTTGTGAAAGTTGGTGTTTTTCTCCAGTTGCGCAATGCGCCAAACACTTCATTCCAATAGCTTTATTCCAAGCCTGAGCGAATGGAACATCGAAATAAAATTCAGGCAAATGGTATTGCACACTTTGCTTCATGGCTGCAACGGCAACACGAAGTATTCGCTCTGATTTTAAATGAACACGTTCTGAATTTTTACACTGAATGAAATGAATGGAACATATTCCCATTTCCACAACTTTTTCCACCAGCCATTCCGTGCGATCACTGTTTTTTGTGGGAGCAACATACAAATGTATTTCAGGGTTTGTATTGGCTTTGATATCTTTTTCTAGAGTCCTCACCACGCATTGCTTGTCTATTTTTTCCAATTCAACGGTAGCCACTGTTCCTTTTCCGTCAGTCACAAAAAAAGTTTGTCCCACGTGCATGCGCAAAACCTTGATGTGTCTGCTCTCATCTTCATTGAGTTTCCACGTCTGGTCTGGAATTTCGTCTTGAAAAAATAACATGGTCACAAATTAAGAAGGTTGAGGCTGGAATGTGCTAATTTTGTGACGCAAATTTACGTTATGCCGAAAATTTCTCAAAAAGCAGTGGCCATGCCACCTTCACCAATTCGCAAATTGGTGCCTTATTCAGAAGCAGCAAAAGCCGCTGGTAAGAAAGTGTATCACTTGAACATTGGTCAGCCCGATATTGAAACCCCAGAGGTGGTGCGCAATGAAATGAAGGCCATTGATGTGAAGGTAATTGAGTACAGCAATTCAGATGGTATTGCTTCCTATAAAAAAGGACTCGCTGGTTACTACCAATCGAAAGGAATTCAAATAGATTCGAGTAACCTCATGATTACAACCGGAGGGTCTGAAGCTTTGATTTTTGCATTTATGACTTGTTTGAATCCGGGCGATGAGGTTATTATTCCTGAACCTTTCTATGCGAATTACAATGGCTTTGCAGTTATGGCGGGGGTGAAAGTTGTTCCTGTTCAATCTTTCATTGAAACCGGATTTGCATTGCCTCCAATTGCTTCCTTTGAAGAAAAAATTACGGATAAGACCAAGGCCATTCTAATATGTAACCCAGGAAACCCTACGGGATATCTCTATTCGAAAGAAGAATTGGAACAACTGCGAGATTTGGTTTTGAAGCATGATTTGTTTCTTTTCGCAGACGAAGTATACCGTGAGTTTATGTATGATGGAGCAGTACCCCACAGTGTATTGAATTTAGAGGGGTTAGAAAATCATGCGGTAATGATTGATAGTGTGAGTAAGCGTTACAGCATGTGCGGAGCTCGTATTGGAGCCATGGTAACACGCAATACTGAAGTGATGGGCATGGCAATGAAATTCGCGCAAGCAAGATTGTCTCCACCAACATTCGGTCAAATTGCATCTGAAGCTGCATTGGAAACGCCACAATCTTATTTTGACGGGGTGGTAGCGGAGTATGTAAAACGAAGAGACATTTTGGTAGATGGTTTAAACGCCATTGAAGGAGTTGTATGTCCGAAACCGAAGGGTGCTTTCTATTGCATTGCAAAACTTCCCATTGATAATTCAGATAAGTTCTGCCAATGGATGTTGGAAGAATTCTCATTCGAGAATCAAACGGTTATGATGGCTCCAGCAACAGGATTTTATGCAACTCCCGGAGCAGGTGTGAATGAAGTGCGTTTGGCTTATGTGCTGAATGAAGAATCTTTACGAAATGCTGTACGTTGTTTGGAAGTGGCTCTGCAAGAATACCCGGGTAAGTTGGTCTAAATTTTTGAAAAAGGTTATTCAGCGAGTTGCAATTGAATTATTTTCGAACGAAATCAAAAACATAAAATGAAAAAGGTTTATTTATTTTTAGCCATTGCCAGTTTGGCATTTCTTGCATCATGCACAGGTGAGTCTGCCGGTGATGTGAACCAAGATAAAATCTATACCGAATATGAGCAGTTTTATGATGCGAATACGGGAGTTACAACGGTGATAGCTCGTTTCCGATTTGGTGGCCCATTGGGAACTTTATTGGAGTTAGATTCTACAGATAATGTAACATTCAACGGAGAAGATCTTCCATACAGCATCTGGTGGGGAGCTCACGTGAAGCAATATGTGGGAAACATTGCACCGGGTACTTTTGTATATACGAACTTAGATGGAAATGTATTTACCAATACAGTGCCTGCATTTGAGAGCATTGATTTCCCTGCTGACTTTACACAATTAAGCAGATCAACGGCTTACAATTTTATTTGGACAGGTACTCCGTTGAGCCAAAATCAAGAAGTTGGAATTTTTGTTGGAACATGGTCTTGGGGCGATGATACGTGGAACTATACAACAGGAGTTGGAGCTACAAACATGGTTTTTGGCACCAATTCGTTGGCGAATTTAACACTTGGTACATCAACCGTTTATTTAGATAGAGCAACACGCCTGTTGAATATTCAAGGTACCTCAAAAGGGGGCGTGATTCGTGGAAAGTACAGAGCACCAAACCGCAACATTACGGTGGTTCAATAAAAATTTATGAAACAGAGAAAAAGGTGTTCAGGTTGAACACCTTTTCTTTTTAGGTGTTCCTGAATGGTGAGAGTTTATACAATACTAATCTTTACTTTGTTTATTGAAGTCATGGCTGCGCAAAAACTACAATCAAATCCAAATTTGAAATATGTGAATGAAGCGAGGGAAGGATATTTAGTGCCCCTTACTTCGGGAAATAAATACCAAAATCAATTCATACAATTCGAACCGAACTACACCGATTTTCGAAAATGGAAAAAGGCTGTTAATCCTTATGCTGAGCAGAAAAAGTCCATGAAGGGAATGGAAGTTTCTTCCGATTTATCTTGGTTGACAAACAACAGCGACGGCTTGGTGTGGTTAGGTCATGCGAGTTTTTTTATTCGTTTGAATGGTGTTCATATTCTCATTGATCCTGTTTTCAATTCCATTTCTGCGATTCACAAAAGATATTCTTCCATTCCTTTTGAAATAGGCGATTTGCCTCAGATTGATTATGTTCTTCTTTCACACAACCATCGAGATCATTTGTCGAAAAAAACCTTGAGGCAAATCAAAAAACGATTTCCGCTGGTGCAGGTGAAAACAGGTCTGGCCATGTCAACGCTTATTTCAAATCTTAGTGGTTTGAAAAATATTGAAGAAGCAGGTTGGTATCAGTGGTATACCGTGAACCATGACCAATTGAAAATAGCTTTTCTTCCTTCGCAGCATTGGTCGAAACGTGGATTATTCGATTACAATGATCACTTATGGGGTGCATTTATTATTCAGAGTAATGGGAAAACCATATATTTCAGTGGCGATACAGGGTACAATGAACACCTCAAAGAAGTGGGAGAATTGTTTCAAATTAATTATGCTTTAATTGGAATAGGAGCGTACCAACCCGAATGGTTTATGCACGTGAATCACATTTCTCCGAATGATGCATTGAGAGCAGCTGATGAAATGGGGGCGAAGGTTTTTATACCCATGCACTTTGGCACTTTTGACTTATCAGATGAGCCTGTATGTGAACCTCTTTATCAGGTCAAAAAAAGCTACACTCAGTCTGAGAATAAAAACCTTCATCTGTGTACTCCGAAAATAGGAGAGTGGGTTCCTATTTCCAATTAAAGTACTCGGAAAGCTGTTCTTCTATTTTTGGCCTTGTTAACCGAATTGTCATTCGGTGCAATGGGTTTCGTCTCCCCAAATCCTTCAGATTCTAATCGATCAGCGGAAATACCTTTGCTTTCGAGATAAGTTTTTACACTTGCAGCTCTGTTTTTGGATAAGGTTAAATTTTTATCCTCATCGCCATCGCTGTCTGTGTGTCCTTCAATGCGAATGCGAAGTTGTGTATTTCGCGTTAGCAAGTCAACCAATTTATTCAATTCAACATACGATTGTGGTTCAAGAGCAAAGCTGTTGCTTGCGAAAAAAATATTTTCTAAAATGATTTCTGCTCCTGTTTCCATTTTACTCAAGGGAGCATCTTTTCGAAAGGGTTCTTGACTGGTGTAATTCTTCAGTGAGAAATTAGAAGAATAGAAAAGGTAATTTGGATTAGAAACATTCAATGCGTAATCTTCACCGGTTGGAAGACATACCAAGAAATATCCGTTTCTACTTTTATTCGAGACGGCATCGGCAACAAGTTCGCCTGTGTTTAGATTGGTAAGTTGAAGACTTGCTTGCAAAGGTGCATTGGTCTTGCTGTCGTATACATATCCTTCCACGTACGTAACAAAACGGGGTCTGTTTATATCCGTTAATTCAAATGCATAGAGATCAAGTCCGCCGAATCCACCCTCACGGTCTGAAGCAATGAGTGCTACTTTTCCATCGGTGGTAACTTGTATGGAGTTTTCATCGCCATGCGTGTTGATTGGATAACCAAGATTCCGTGGAGTACCCCAATTGCCATCGGCATTCAGTGTGCTTACGAAAATGTCTAATCCGCCCATACCCGGATGCCCATTCGAAGAGAAATAGAGGGTTTTACCATCGGGATGAACAAAGACACTTTCTTCTCTACCCTTGGTGTTTACTTTTCCAGGAATTTTTTTTGGGGCGCTCCATTCACCATATCTGTTGATTTGACTGTAATAAATGTCTTGGTTTTCAATGGTGTTGCCATTGACTTTTTTTCCTCTTACAAAATAAATGGTTGAGCCATCGGCGGTCATGCTGGGTTGTGATTCCCAAATGCCGCTGTTGATGGTGCCTCCCATATTTTCTGGCTGGCTCCATCCTTGAGCCGTTTTCATGGAGAAGAATAAATCACAACTGCCAACACCCGTTCTGTTAGGTCCCCAATCTCCGAATAATTCACATGCGGTGAATACAATGGTTTGTCCATCGGCGGAAAGAGTTGGAGCACCTTCATTGAGCAAAGTGTTGATTTCTGCAACAGGTCTTGCTTGTTCCCAGTTGGTCATGATTTCAGTATTTTCTTTTCGACCTGCAATGAAAAAATCTTCTTGTTTTCCTTTGAATGCATCGGGTGTAGGAACCAATCGGGTATACAAAAGTGTTTTCCCATCGGCAGAGATAGCGGGGTAATATTCGTCATTTTTTGTGTTCACTTTCTCTCCCAAATTCACGGGGTTGAAAGGAACAGGATACTTCATGGATTCTTGAGCGAAATAGGCACTTTCTAAAATCAAAGTAGCTCTTTCGTGAACTTGAGGATTGCTCTTGGGGGCGCGTATGTATTTTGTGATTGATTCTTCAGCTTTTTTATAATTTCCCACACCGAAGTAGCATTCTCCCAACATGAAGTAGCCCATGGGGAATATGGTTTCATTTAAAGCAATACCTTTTTCAAGTGGGGCAATCGCTTCTTGCATTTGACCTTGTTCAGCATAGACTTGAGCTAGCAGGTAAAAAGCTTCAGCAAAGTCTTTGTTTTCATTGCAAACTTCATTGAGAATAACCGTGCAGATGCTGTAATTGTATAGTTGGTAGGCAGAAAGAGCTTCTTCATACTTCTTAATTGCCCGCTTGTCTTTTATTGTATACGTTTTGTTGGGCTGCGCGAAAGCCAAACTTGCGGTCATAAGTAGGACCAAGGTGAGGAGGTTACGTAGGTTCATGTTTCGAAGTTCTTTCAACATTCTTACCAAACGCAACAAGTTCGAATTAATTTTGAACAATGCGCATTGTTTTACTTTCCGACACCCACGCTTACATGGACGAAAAAATACTGCGTTGGTGTGCACAGGCCGATGAAATTTGGCATGCTGGTGATATAGGTAGTGAAGGCGTTTTAGATGATCTCGAGGCTAGAGGTAAAACAACACGCATTGTGTTCGGCAATATAGATTCAACTGAAATTCGTCAAAGGACACAGGAGAATCTTTTATTTGAAATTGAAGGCCTTCGCGTGTTTATGACACACATTGGAGGCAGACCAAATGCATATCCGTATCGAATTACAAAGTGCATACAACAAGAAAAGATAGGTCTATTTGTTTGTGGTCATTCGCATATTTGTTTAGCGGGAAGAAATGATCAAATTGGAAATCTACATTTAAATCCAGGTGCCGCGGGCGTTCACGGTTTTCATAAAGTTCGAACACTCATGACTTTTGAAATTCTTTCTGGAAAAGTGACCAATTTGCAGGTGGTTGAATTGGGGCCTCGTGCTACTTCGCTACCTTGAAAACAAAAACATCTTCGTTGGGTCTTTTCATGAAGTATTGTTCGCGAGCAATTTTTTCAAGCGTGTAACCTTTGGCTTTTACACCTTCCAATTCAGCTTTTACATATTTATTTTCCTCCTCAATCCGTTGAGCTTGATCGCGAAGTTTGTGAAGCTCCCACCGTGAAGAAATGATGAAGGGGATATCTATACTATTCAAAAACAGATTGTACAAAACAAATAACGCCAATGTAAGTGTGTATTTATTTGCGAAAAAGTTTAAGATACGTTTCATTCCAAAACAAATTTCATCCATTGACTAGGAAATAATCATCTGAATTCAAAACTTTTCACACATGGCATTGTTATTTTTGACAACATGCATCATTTTTCGGAGCAATTAATTGCTGATTTAGAATTTTCAGAGATTCGTGAGAGGTTGATGAACTTCGCGCAACAACCGCATGCGAAATTTGGTTTTGAAAAATTAGAGCCCATTCGCAATAACGAAAAATGGCGTTGGACTTTGAATATTACTCAAGAGTTGGTTCAAGTGAGTGCTGGCGATTTTGCATTTCCAGCTTTACAATTTGTAGATTTTGAATCAGACTTAAAGCTTTTGCGCATTCGAGATGCTGTTCTTTCTGAAGAGGGATTCATGCGCATATTGCAGGCTTGTCAGGTGATCGCCTCCTTGAAGCAATTGCCAAATGAAATGATTTCGGCGTATACGAATTTATTCGGACTCATACAGTCATGTAAGTATTCCGATGCAATTGAAAAATCAATACTGCAAATTTTCGATGC
>CAYSEX010000053.1:0-4796 GCA_964430305.1 uncultured Chryseobacterium sp. | reverse complement strand
CGAGATGAAATTCGAAAAATCTTGCAACGGTTAACGCGTTATTTATCCAATCATCAAGATGAATTACAATCCATCTTAAAAACGCTTCGCATATTTGATGAATTGCAAGCCAGAATGCGACTTGCACAATTGTTAGATGCGCAACTGCCCAGAGAGTCGGAAGATGTTGAGATTCATTTGGAAAAGGCATATCATCCGCTGCTGTTCCTAAAGAACAAAGAGCGCAACATACCAACTATACCGCAGACGGTAACTTTAAATGCAGAGCAGCGCATGTTGGTCATAAGCGGACCCAACGCAGGCGGCAAAAGTATTACGCTGAAAACGGTGGGGTTAATTCAGCTCATGTGGGAATGTGCCTTGTTGGTGCCCGTTGCAGAGGCAAGTAAAATGAGTCGTTTTCATGCTGTTTTAACAGACATTGGAGATCATCAAAGCATAGAGAATCAATTAAGCACCTATTCGTATCGACTTAAGCGCATGAAGTTCTTTCTTGAAAACGCAAACAGAAGAACACTTGTTTTACTGGACGAATTTGGAACCGGCTCTGATCCTGAATTGGGAGGGGCTTTGGCTGAGGTGTTTTTCGAGGAATTGTATGGTAAAAAAACATTTGGAGTGATCACAACCCACTTTTCTCCAATAAAAGTGAAAGCATCTCAATTGAGAAATGCGGTGAATGGATGCATGCTTTTTGACACCCAAACGTTGGCTCCAACGTATCAGTTGAGTATGGGCGAGCCGGGATCTTCCTTCACCTTTGAAGTGGCTAAAATGAATGGGATATCAGAAGATTTATTGAACAGGGCAAGGAAGAAGGTTGATGGGAAAAAGGTGAAGATGGATCAACTGTTGAGTGATTTACAGAAGCAGAAGACAGAATTGCAGGTAGCCATGAAGCTCACAGCTGAACAGCATGAACGTGCTCGGAAAGAGGAGGAGGGGTTCAAAGGGAAACTGGAGAAGTTAGAATTGAAATTAGAGCGACAGCAGTTGTTGTCTGATCGAAACAATAAGTACTTGCATCTTGGGAAAAAGATGGACACGTTTGTGGGGTCATTTGTACTTCGGTCGAAGAATAAAGAGCTTTTAGAGGAGATCAAAAAATTCATAGCAATGGAGAAAACCAACCGCATGGAATCTGCTCAAAAGAAGAAAGCCGAAACTGAAATTCGACAGCGTCAAGAGAAAAAGAAGAAATTGGTGCAGGATCGAACATTAATGATTCAAGGTGCTACTGTTCGACTGGAAAGAACGCGTCAGGTGGGCGAAATTATTGATGTTCTCGGAGAAACGGCCACTGTGGCATTTGGAAATTTCAAGACGAAAGTGGAGTTGAATAAACTCATTCTTATTCCCTAGGCAGGGATTAGTCCTTTTTTTGCAGCTTCGCGAAGCATGAAATCAAATGCTTGTTCGAAATTATTTTCAATGATACCATCAAGAATGGCGTCTTTGATGGCATTTTTTATTTCACCTACTTCTCTGCACGGTTGAAGCTTGAAGGTGGACATGATTAATTCACCACTCACAGGTGGTTGGAAATTGCGAATGCGATCTTTTTCCTCTAATTCAACAAGCTTTTCTTTGACCCGCTCATAGTTGGCTAAATATTTTTTGACTTTGTGCTCATTTTTTGAGGTGATATCGGCCTGACAAAGAAGCATAAGGTCGTCTATATCATCACCGGCTTCAAAGAGTAGTCTTCGAATGGCTGCGTCTGAGATTTCTTCTTTGGTTAATGCAATGGGGCGAAGATGCAATGCGACCATTTTCTGAACGTACTTCATGGTAAGGTCCAGTGGTAACTTGAATCGAGCGAATAATTTTGGAACCCACTTGGCGCCCAAATCTTCATGTCCATGAAAAGTCCATCCGAGTTGAGGTTCAAATCGTTTGGTTGCTGGTTTCGCAATGTCATGCAATACGGCTGACCACAGCAGCCAAAGGTTATCTGTGTTTTTTCTGAGGTTGTCAATGACTTCTAGGGTGTGATAAAAATTGTCTTTGTGTGCAACTCCGTTTCGTTTTTCCACACCATGTAATTTTACAAATTCAGGAAAGAACTGTTGAAGAAGATTGGTTTCAAAAAGCAGGTTCAGACCAACCGATGGTTTTTTAGAAAGAAGAATTTTATTGAACTCAACCATAATTCTCTCCATGCTTATGATTTCCAGTCGATGCGCCATGGTTTGAATGGCTCGTAGCGCATCATTGTTCAATGTGAATTGCAATTGTGCAGCAAATCGAACAGCTCTCATCATGCGCAAAGGGTCATCTGAAAAAGTGGTTTCAGGGTCAAGGGGTGTGCGAATTATTTTGTCGTTGATGTCTTCAATCCCTTGAAAAGGGTCTATGAGTTGACCAAAAGATTCTTTTTGGAGTGAAATTGCAAGGGCGTTTATGGTGAAATCGCGTCTCCATTGGTCGTCTTCCAGAGTGCCTTTGGAAACCTCAGGCTTCCTAGAATCCGCTCGGTAAGATTCTTTTCGGGCCGATACAAATTCGACTTCGGTTTTTTTGTAGTTGAATTGAGCTGTCCCGAAATTTTTGAAAAGTGTTACCTTTTTAACCCTAAGATATTGAGCCGTCTTTTGAGCCAGAGCAAGGCTGTCGCCGTCGGTCACAATATCAACATCTTTATTCATTCGTTTCATAACAAGATCACGCACGAAACCTCCAATCACAAATGACTGGCAATTCATTTCTTCGCTTGCTTTTTGGACGGCGAGGAACAATGGATTCTGAATGTGCTTTTGGAATGACATGGAGTGCAAATTTAGGTGTCATTTTCGCTGCCGGGACAACTAAATGTTTGCAAATTTCGTCTTACCTTGCGGACGCTAAAAAATATAACTATGACTAAACTTTTTATGCTCGTTGTTGGAGCACTTCTCACTGTAACACAAATTCAAGCGCAAGCAGAGCCTAAAATGGATCTTATCATTGAGGTGAATGAGAGTACATTCAAAAATTACAAAGATGGCTTTTGTCAAGTTGCTTTCGAGCTTAGTCCATCAGCTGATTTAATAGGATTGAAGAAGATGGTAGCCGAGAATCCGCAATATTTTCAAATCAAAACACAAGGCTACAACGTTACCCTTGGTTTTTCGGATAAATTGCCTTGGGCTATTTGGAGGAAGGTTTTTGTTCAAGCTGATATTCATGTGATTCAAGTAATCCAGAACAACCAGTCTCATGTTGTAGATGAAGACGGATTCATGAACATGTTTGGTTTTGAGAATATAAAGAAATAAATCAATGAAAGTAATTTTAAAAGTAGCCGTAACGGTATTTTTCTTTTGGTTAGTATCCAGTGCCTCAGCGCAAATTATTACTTGTCCAACCGCTAGTGACAGGCAATTAACGGCCTACACCAATGGTCAACAAAATGATTCCATATTTTTCATTTGTGGTATCAATCCTATTGTAGCAACAACGGACTTAATTGCCGTTGCCCCTGCGGGAAGCATTGGTCCGTATAATATCATTTGGCAACAATTTGTGCCTGCCACAAACTCATGGACAAACCTACTTACGCTGAATACCATTACTCTGCCCAATACATTAACAGGTGTTGGAGCTGGAGGTTATAGGGCCATTGTACAAGATGCTTTTGGTCAAGTGATTGAAGTTGACGTGGCTTGGGTGTGTGAAATCAATGCCTTGCCTTCTGTGAGTATCAACAACATTAACCCCGGCTGTGGCGCTTTTATGATTTTGAGCGGAAATGTAAATATGGGGAACATTACCGGATACTATAATCCCCCTGCAGACATTGCCACTCCATTAATCGTAAATGCAAATACAGATTTTACGGTTTGTTTCAACGGAACCCACACATTTAATTCTGATGTGATTTTTCAGTTGGTTGGTCCTGCAAGTTGTGGAAGTCCAGTGGTAACTTTATCTCCATTTACAACAGCCATAGGTCAGCCGGTCAATTGCAATCCGAATGATAATTTTACCAATTTATGTTTCACCAACACGGGAACAACTGCAAGTTTCAATATGTGCACCGCGGGTGCGAACATGACAGGAAGCTATGGGAATTACGGGATTGATCCGGGAACTGCAATCGATTGGTCACCCCTTTACGGCTGTGACGCTACAGATGGATTCAGTCTGCAAGTTCAAGATTGTTGGATTACCGATGCCGGAACCATTTTAAACACGAGCTCTCTGACAGTAGTTGGTTTAAATGATATAGGTGTGAATACAACGTTGGTGATGAATCCTGCTGCAGCGTCTACGCTTATTATAGACGGAACTGGAACTGTTTATCCGACGAATTGTGCTACTACAACCATTCCATTGGCAATGGCTGCTAGCGTTTTAACCCCGATCAATTTTAGTGCGCAATACCAATGGACAGCCAATCCACCTGCTAGTATCTCAAGTCCGAATGGAAATTTGGCAGTAGGCGGACCAGTAAATACGGTTGTTACACCAGCGCCCACAGTAGACACGCAATACACACTCACTTTAGTTTCCCCTCACCCAGGTAATCCATGTGGAGGAACCTTTACAGCAACGGCCTTGTATGATTACATTGGAGGGTCTACACCCATTGTAAATCTTCCAAACACCATGTGTATTGGTGCTCCAGCGTTTAATTTAACCACAACTCCAACAGCAGGTACATGGACCGGAACGGGTGTTACTGGTCCATCGGCAGGGGTGTATCAATACAACCCAGGTTTGGCCGGAAGTACAGCTGGAATTGGAGTGCCGATTAACGTCACATTTACTCCTCCAGCAGCAAGCTGCTACACTCCATTGACTACTACTGTAAC
>CAYSEX010000052.1:0-15206 GCA_964430305.1 uncultured Chryseobacterium sp. | reverse complement strand
CGGAATGATTCTTTCACGTTGGTCCGCACAGGAGCTCCTACATCATTCACTGCCCCAGTTAAAACCAATTGATTCTTGTACTTCATGAAATAGGCATTCAATTCAATTTGGAAAAGACTTCCTAGAACATATTTACCTCCTAATTCCAAATCTATCAATTCTTCAGGAACAGGTTTTTTGACGAACGCATCTACAAAATCACTTCGGTTCGGTTCCTTCGATGATTTTCCTATAGATCCAAAAAGTGAAATCTGCTGTCCTTTGATGTCAGAATGCAAATATCGAAATCCACCTTTCGGATTGAAAAACAAAAAGTACTCATTCACCAAATATGTACGTCCGTCATTATCCTTTCCCGCAGTCCAATAATAAACTCCGCGTACCTGCAAATCAGTATAAATTAACCAATCCCCGCTCGGTGTCCACTCCATCTTGGAATATGCCATACCATCAATTTTATCTGATTTACCCTTGTAATATTCCACGTCCACATCTACTATTTCATTTTGACCCACCCCCACTACTCTGCCATAATGCTGTCCGTTGTAGTGATTTAATGAGAGTCCCGAAATCAATTGTATATTCTTTTTTGAAACAGCAACGTTACCGTTGTATCCATAAAAATTGTTGTTGAGCCACCTTCTTCGAATAATATTTCCCGTGGGTTCAATGCCTATGGTTGTATCGGGCCAAAACATATTTGGTATATTATAATTCAACAAATTCTCATCTTTCTTGAATTGCTCGAAGTATCCTTGCCCATGGGTGTAATGCAAGGTAGATTGATGCGAAATTTTCCAATCTTGAACATACTTTTCAGAGGTATAGCTCAATTGTGCATGATGTTGACTGTAATTGTCTATTTCATTATTGTATGTATAATAATTGTACGATCTGCCAGACTGTAATAAATTATTGGCAAGGTCATTCGTCCAAAAGTTACGATCTATGAATGCTTGAATTTCAGAAGCAGTGCCAAATAATTTCTCCCATGGCGTGCCATTCCAAGCCTGATAGGTCTTTTCCTTCCCACCAAAAACAAACCATTTCAACTGCCGAGATGAATATGAATGCGCATTACTTGAAATATCATCTGGAAAAGTGGTGTCAAATGCTTCTTGTTTTTTCAATAAAGAATGCACCCCACTTAAATAATATGAACCCAGTTTGGTTTCAGCGCGATCTATATAACCCTGCGATTGTATGACACTTAAACGCCCTAAATACTGACTCCAATTTTTCCGAAAGCCCTGTTCTAATGACGATTTAAATGTGTTGAAAGAACCATAGGACTGTTGAACGTTTGTGAAATTTTTATCAAATCTTTTGTCTGTATTGATATGAATACTTCCCCCTAAAGATCCAGCACCATTCACGCTTGTCCCAATGCCTCGTTGAATTTGTATTTGTTGAACAGATGTGGCTAAATCAGGTGTGTTCACCCAGAATACTTGATGTGATTCAGGGTCATTCAGCGCGATTCCGTTGATGTTTACATTCACTCGAGTTGGGTCACTTCCACGAATCCAAAGTCCAGTATACCCCACTCCATTTCCGGCATCTGAGGTGACTGCAATAGAAGGTGTAAATCGCAACAGAAATGGAAGATCCTGAGCCACATTTATTTTTTGAATATCCTTCGCGAAAAGAGTCACTGAAGCCACAGGAGCCACATTGCTGGCTTGTTGAAATGACGATTGAATGGAAATGGGTTCGAGCGAGAGAATAAGTGAATCATTCACATTTTGCGACCACGCATTCAAAACAATGCTGCCAAGCAAGAAGACTAAAAAAAACTTTTTCATTGATACATTTTTTTTGCGCAACGGGGAAGCTGCACAGTGTTCATATTTTTCCTTAGCAGCATTACCTGCTCAGGTTCCTTTCGTTTAGAACGAAAAGGGTATAATCTCAGCCAAAAAAAATGGCACCCCTTGAGAACGCGACAAATATAGAAAGGTATTACATTTAACAAGTGAAAAAAGGATTGGTATTTCGAAGTACGGGAAAGCACTATGAAGTGCTTATTGAAGACACGATGCTTTCATGTTCATTGAGGGGTAAAATTAGACTTTCAGGATTGCGAACTACAAACCCCATTGCAGCGGGCGATTGGGTGCAGGTTGAAGTAGCTGAAGATGGAAAAACAGGGAATATAATTTCCATAGAAGAGCGAAAAAACTATATTATTCGCAAATCAGTAAATCTTTCAAAAGAGGCGCAAATCATTGCTTCAAACATTACACGTGCATATTTGGTTGTTACACTCACCTTTCCGGAAACATCTCCCGGATTCATTGATCGCTTCTTAGTTTCCGCTGAAGCATATCGAATTCCTGTTACACTTATTTTTCATAAAATGGATCAGTATGAAAACAGAGAAGCTGTTGAGGAATTTGCGAAGATGTACGAGAAGATCGGTTACCAAGTCATTTATACTTCAATAGAAAGTGGTGAAGGAATTGAGCAATTAGAGCAGGAAGTTGAAAACGGTGTGTTTTTATTCAGTGGTCAAAGTGGAGCGGGTAAATCATCTTTGGTTTCTGCTATAAGTCACATTGATGATATTCGTATTGGAGATGTAAGTGAATGGAGTGGGAAGGGACAACATACCACAACGTTTGCAGAGTTATTTCAGATGAAAGAAAATACATATTTGGTTGATACGCCAGGTATCAAAGGTTTTGGCTTGGTTGAAATTCCTCGTGAAGAAGTTGGGCATTATTTCCCAGAATTTTTTCAATTGCTTCCCGAATGTAAATTTTCGAATTGCATGCATTTAAATGAACCTGGATGTGCTGTAATTTCTGGCGTTCACTCTGGACTATGCTCGGAATCGAGATACAACAGTTATGTTTCAATTATTGAAGATGAATTAGAAAAATATAGAAAATCATGAAAATATTTTCAACAGAACACCTCTTAGTCATTGCGATAACCCTTTTGCTCTGCATCATAGTTCCCATAGTTATTCGTAAAAAAACGAATTGGCATGCTGGATTTCGCTTTGGATTCGGATCACTTCTTTTAATCAATATTTTAGTTTATCAAATTTACAGATGGAATTCCGGCTACTGGGGAGCCGATCAAGACTTGCCCATGCATTTATGCGCTTGGGCGAATGTTATAACTGCTTTAGCTCTTTTTTCCAAGAATAATACATTCGCCGCTATTGCCTGGTGTTGGGTTATGATGGGAAGTATCAATGGGTTAATCACTCCCCAATTAGATAACCCATTTCCTGAAATACCTTACATCTATTTTGTCATTGGACACTCTGGATTAATGATAGCCGTGACCACACTTGTCTATGGTTTGAAAATCAAACCTCAGCCTCGAGCTTGGATTAAAGTGGTTGCCTTTTCACAAGTTTATTTCTTCGCAGCCTTGCTTGTGAATTATTTAACCCACGCGAATTACGGTTATTTAGATCCGCACAACGAATTTCGTAAACAAACCATTTTGGCCTTGTTTCCCTCGGAAGCCCCTTGGTTTCATTTAGCCATACAAGCTGTTGGAGCTATTCTTTTCGGAATAGCCCTTATACCTTTTGTCATTGAACGAAGTGTTACTGCCAAGAAGGAATCAAGCCTCTAAGACCCATATCTACCACCTGTTCATTCACTTCAGGCTGCCATTTACCATCTGGCGTAGAATCTACCCATTCAAAACTATTGTTGGTTGAAAGTGATAGAGTAACTACAATGTCTTGTGTTTCATTGCCAGTTATCACCAACGGCTGCGTAAATGCACCAGTAACTACGCAGCTACCTTGGGGAATTGGAGAAGTTGCGAAGATTGGATTGGGCACTGTAGTGGCACCTGCAGGAGCCTGACCTGATGTTATATAGGGTATTCCAAAGACTGAAGTCTCAAATCCCCAATATCCCTGTAACACATCATCATTCACTGCTTGGGTTTGGGTATTAATCGTGTAATTGGTGATGTAGGTATTGAAACCAACAAAACTAGCAACACGCCCTACCAAATCAAAACCTGCCGCAAATAGATTAATGTCGTAATTCTGATATAACAAAGAAGCACGCACATATTCATATGTCCCTGGCGTAAAGTTCTTTAATGGCATTTCGAAAAATACTTCTCCTGGAGCTACTACTTTCGATTGTGAAAAATCAATGGCGTTGCTTCCGCCTGCCATGGTTTCTGGAGCGTGATAAACCACTTCACCTCCACCTAGCGCAGTGTACATATTCGGAGCAAACTCCAAGTAGTGTGCAGAAATCTTATGAAACGTTGGGCTCTGTGCGGCGTGTCCTGCAGGCACAGCAGCGGGCTGACCTAAATTGTTCAAGCGTTCTTGATTTGGATTGGTAACAATCTTAACAATTAACTTGGGTTCAACCTTCGTTTCTTCTTTACAACGATTGCAAGAAAACGTTGTAATAACAAGAATAGAAAACAAGAGATATGTTCTTTTCATAATCAGAATTATTAAATCCTAAATTAACTCAAATAATTCCACGCACTGAGATACGCATTATTTTTTTCGCAATAATCTACAAATTGCGAATAAAATTTATGATTTGAAATGGTGCTGCTATCCCCAATCAAGCGCAAACACTTTCTCGCTCGAGTCATAGCCACATTCAACCTGCGAACATCTGATAGAAATCCCACTTCACCGTTATCATTGCTTCGAACCAAAGAAATAAAAACAATATCTGATTCTTGACCTTGAAATGAATCTATGGTATCTACCTGCACATTCCAATCTGTGAGCATCTGACTTAATTTCTCAACTTGTCCGCGGTATGGGCTAATTACACTTATGGAAAGGTTATGTATATCACACGTTAACTTCAACTCTTCCAATAATTTCAAAATGAGCAATGCTTCTCCCTCATTCTGAACAGACCCACCTGAATCACCAACAGATTCAATATATCCCGTACCGGCTGTATCAATGAATTGAAGAGGTGCAATGTTGGAGTGAACTAACCAATGAGCATTCTTTTCATGAGCCACCAATTTACCTTGATAAAAACAAGTATTACTATAGGCCGCTATAACATCATTCATTCTGTATTGCGTATTCAACAGATGTGTCTTTTTACCCATTTTTATGAGACGCTCCATTAAAGAGATATTGAGTCCTAAGCGCACTGCATCTTGACAGAATACTGTTGCAGGTAATTGCATTGGATCTCCTGCAAGAATAATTCTCTTCGATTTTAAGACTGGAATCCATGTGGCTGGCTCCAACGCTTGTCCTGCCTCATCTACAACACACACATCGAACTGCATTTTCTGAAGCATTTCGCTCGAAGAGCCCACCAATGTGGTACAAACAATTGAAGCTTGGTCCATTAAATTTTCCAAGATGTAATCTTCGGTATTCTTTGCTTCCATTAGCATGGATTTGGCCTCTTTCAATATCAATTTACGCTGTTCAGCTTCTTCCCTACCAAAACTTCTTTTGTACTTCAACGCCAACTTCCTTAATTCAATGGCTTTTCTTTTCCATTCCTTGATTTGAGGATACTGATGGTGAGTGGTCGATTTCACATCTAAGGAAAAGGACAATGCCTTTGAGTTCAACTTTTCAGGGTTTCCAATTCGAATAATGGAACTCGTTTTTAAACTCAAACATTCAACCAAATGATCTACTGCGGCGTTGGTTGGAGCACAGACTAAAATTTTCTGACCTACTCTTGCCAATTCAATAACACCTTCTACCAAGGTTGTGGTTTTACCCGTTCCTGGCGGACCATGAATAATAGTCCAAGGCGAATTTGAAAGCATGGCCTTCACTGCCTGTAGCTGAGATTCATTCAAGGTTGTATTTTCAAATTCACTGCAAGTTGCAAATTCAGAATCATCTTTCCAAACAGCATCTCGTAAAAATGAAACGTTACTTTTATCATCATTCATGACCAGATTCAAAGCCTTCATCATTTCCATGAACGTTTTCTCATCAAATGCGGCATTCACTCCAATTTTTCCTTCGCTCATCCAGTCAGGAATCTCATCTATTTTGAAATTCACCTTCATTTCATTTTCACTCACCCACACCGTTCTTCCAATTACAATTTCTTTTTGATTCCCCATTGACTCAGAGAAAAAAGATACCGGTTGACCCGCCTTGAATTTATGTCTTGAAGCCCCCCTATGTCGTTTTATGATGAGAAAAGGATAGCTACCAAGACCAATTCCCTCTTCTACTATTTGCACGGGATACCAGGTCACGCCTGAATTTACACGTTCTTGAATGGAGGATTGAGATAAGCTAGATTGGTATTGCTCCCACTCAAAATCCTTTTCTTTTTGGAGTGCCTGAGCCAGAAGTCCCAAATATTCGATATGTTCTTGTTTCGTCATAAAAAAAAGGGGGCTAGGCCCCCTTTAAAGTTTCAATAAATTCTTAATTCCTCATTAAATGAAAGTATCCTATATGCTCTTGCAAATCACCACCTGGAGTAGTGACCTTTAAGATGTAATAGTATACACCATCACTTAAATCTGATGGTACCCAATCATTCGCGTATGAGGTATCTTCGTAAACTAGATCGCCCCATCTGTTGTATACCAAAACCTCAGCAGACTGATAGTAAATCAATGCTTCACCAAAGCTAAGCGCATCATTCATACCATCACCGTTTTCAGTAAGAATGTTGGGTAAGAATACATCACAAGGAAGGTTTACTACTTCGTAAAACGTTTCTGAATTGAATCCACAAACAGGTTCAGTTATTACAACGGCATACAGAAGTGTTTCATTTGGGAAACCTGCTAACGGGTTATAAGATGGAAAAATATCTCCAGCTCCTGTTATTGTATCGCCCAAAAACCACTGATATGTGTATCCAGTTCCTGTGAAAGGAGCTGTTAGCGTGATTAATTCACCAATACAAACTGAGTCTGTAGATAAAACGCCTGTACCTGGTGTAGCTGGTAATGCCAGTGTAACCGTATCTGTAACGGTACATTGCGGATCAAGAGATGGATTCACAGAGATCACCACTTGCGAGGTTCCGTTGGCTCCGCTAAATGTTGGTGTTGGAATATTTGATGCATTGAATCCACCTCCGTTGTTGGATATGACCGACCAATTGTACACGTAATTGATTCCTGGTTCTGTGTTACCAACGGTAGCTGCGAGATTCACAGGTAAATTACAATATGGAACATCAGGACCGGCATTCACCGTAGGACCAGCAAAGGCATTAATGGTGATGTCTTCTGAATAAGAGCATCCATGGTTATCCGTCACTGTAAACGTGTAAGTAAAATCACCTTCAGTAGTTGGGCTTACTGTAGCACCAATACAATCTGATGTTGTAGTTACAATATCGGTTCCTGACCAAGCAAGTGAATCACAAGACTGACCAATTGAAGGGGTAAAAGACATCAAAGGCGGATAGAGATAATCTGCAAAATCTACTGACCAGTCGAAAATCCATCCATCATCTGACCCCCACATATCACATACCTCAATAATCCAAGAGCCATTTAGAGGACAACCAATGAGATTGGTAAAAGGTTGAACGCTATTATAAGTTCCACTTGGAAGAGTTCCTCCGGTACCATTTGCCGCCCATGTTCCTGCCGTAGCTGTTGGCGACCAGTAATAATCATAACCAACTCCGGGTGGATCAGCAGGCCCCATGATATCTACTGGTTCACCTAAAAATGTACCACCACCGTTTTGCTGGTGAACAATAATGGTTTGACCATTTGGACACTCAAATGAGATAACCAAGTCACCCATGAAACTATGTTCAAAGTTGATGAAGAAGTTCTCAATATCTGTAGCATTTTGAATGGTCTGTCCGGCACTGAACCCGCCGAATAGTAAAGTGTCAGAAAAACATTGCGTCTGGTCATCTGGAATGAATATATCACCTCCCAAATTGGCCTCAGGAATTGCTGTCCATAAATTTGGAGTGAATGAACCGGTAAGTTGCACGGGTTGACCAATACACACTTGCATGTCATTTGAAGTAACAGACATGGTTGGTTCTGTTGCAACAAAAACCAATACGTCAGGAAGATTAATACTTGCGCAATTGTTATTGTCTGATAAAGTTAATTGAACCATGTATGCTCCTGGCTCAGTGAATGTGTGCGTTACCAATGGCCAAGATGAGTTATCTGTTGTGCCATCATCAAAATCCCATAAAAAATTACCAACTGTTGAACCATTGAAAAATTGCGTAGTTGAAGCATCGAAAGTGATTGACTCACCAATACATAAACGTGTAGGTTGAAAGTCTGGTTGATTCACAGTAACGGCAACTACTGGTGGTTCACAAGGGGTACCGCATGAAATTTCAGCACCAAAACTTCCTACACTTGTATCGCTATTTGAAGTGAACAAAACTGTTAAACATCCTTGTGGATTGGTTGAGGTGATGACCTGGTTGTTCAATTGTGTACCGTTATACACACCAATTAGCGCAGCATTCTGGTCAGACCCATCAAAAATGGTCAATTGGTCGCCTGTTCCTAAGTTACAGAAACTGAAATCTAGGTTGATTGGAGTTGCTGTCCCGTCTGAGCAAATGACTGAAATTCCCGTAAAGTTCGGACCGTAATCAGAAGCGCTTAATCCCGGGTCTACCAAGAATCCACCACAACTTACTATAGAAGGAGTACCAACTGCGAATTCCTGCGCAGCAAGATTAGCTACAGCAATGGTTGATAGGAGGAATAAGTAAATTTTTTTCATTTGTTTGCTGCTTTTTTATTGGCTTGATATCTCTTGTACAAAACTTCCAAGCGTTGAACTGAATACACCGTTACAACATGAGTTGCATCGAGCTTGTAGATGATGGTTTGTGTTTCATTGGGCTGAAAACCTGAATTCAGGGCAAGTTCAGCAACTTGTACATTTGAACTTAAATCAAGATTTCTTTGATTTACCTCAAATAAATTTGGAAGTGCTTCACCTTTCGATTGTCCCTCTTGAATGAGACACATGTTTTCTTTAACGAATGACACCCATTCAGAGTCACCGTTGTGGCGATCTAGAATGTTATTCTGAGCTGTTAAGGCGAAAGATGACGCCAAAATCATAATTGAAAGCGCGTAAAGTTTTTTCATAGTAGCAAAAATAACCAAAACTGTTGACAAACTGTTAAATAAAAAAGTTGCCCAAACATGATTTTCTCTCAAAAAAACTTGGAATTAAAAAAAGTGGTTTATATTTGCACCCGCTTTGCAAGAAGCGAGATGATCTCGTAGCTCAGCTGGTAGAGCAATACACTTTTAATGTATGGGCCCTGGGTTCGAGTCCCAGCGGGATCACCAAAGCCCTCAATGAGGGCTTTTTTTTTCGAATCGCTGATTCGAATTTTGCTCTGGTGGTGAAATTGGTAGACACGCCATCTTGAGGGGGTGGTGCCAACAGGTGTGCTGGTTCGAATCCAGTCCAGAGCACATAGAAAGAAGGGAGAACAGTTCTCCCTTTTTCTTTGTTTCATACTTTGTGTATACCTTGCACACCCATTTAAACAATGAAAAAAACAGATTCCATACCTCTCATTTTAGGTCCGTGCAGTGCAGAATCTCGCCACCAAGTCATGGAATCAGCTCTAGCTCTGAAAAACATTACTGGACTGCAATTTTTTCGTGCAGGACTCTGGAAACCCCGAACCAAACCCAATTCTTTTGAAGGTGTTGGTGCTTTGGGGATACCTTGGCTAACAGATGTTAAAAAGGAATTTGGCCTACCGATCATCACAGAAGTAGCGAAAACAGAACATGTGGAATTGGTTTTAAAAGCAGGATTCGATGCAGTTTGGATTGGAGCAAGAACAACAGTAAATCCGTTTTCTGTTCAAGAGCTTGCAGAATCATTGAGAGGAGTTGAAATTCCCGTATTCATCAAGAATCCAATCAACCCCGACTTGGATTTATGGATTGGCGCCTTCGAACGATTCGAAAAAATGAATGTAAAGCAACTCCATGCCTTGCATCGCGGATTTTCTGTTAGCAACAAACATCCGTATCGAAATAAACCCATATGGGAAATTCCAATTTCCTTTCGTACCAAATTGCCCGGAATTCCGCTTTATTGCGACCCCAGTCATATTTCTGGAAATAGATCGCTTCTCTCACCGGTTGCACAGCGCGCATTGGACTTAGGTTTTGATGGGCTCATGTTTGAAAGTCATGAACATCCAGAGGAGGCATTAAGCGATGCGCAACAGCAAGTCACCGCAGAAAATTTCATCAAAATTTTGAGTGGTTTACTTAAACGCTGTGCAGATGAAATACATGGTACCGATTTAGCTCAATTCAGAGAACAAATTGATTCCATTGACCAAGAAATTATAGAGGCCATTGGCCGAAGAATGCAAGTAGCTAAAGAATTGGGGCAATTCAAAAAACAAAATGATATCACCATTTTTCAATTGAATCGATGGAAAGAAATTCTTCAAACCCGCACAGACTTTGGTCGTGAACTTGGACTTACAGAAGAATTCATGCGGCTTTTTTTGGAAGCCATCCACAAAGAGAGTATTCGCAAACAGAACGGTGTTATGAATGCAAACAACAAAGACGAGTAAGACTTATCTTCGCGTTCATGCAGCTCAGCATTATTATTGTCAATTACAACGTTCAGCATTTTCTAGAGCAATGCCTCACTTCCGTGGAGAAAGCTTCGACTGGTATTGACTTGGAAGTGATTGTTGTTGACAACAACAGCGTAGATCAATCGCTGAGCATGGTAAGACAAAAATTCCAGCAGGTAAAGGTCATTGCAAACAAAGAAAACGTTGGTTTTTCAAGAGCAAATAACCAAGGAATAGCTGAATCGAAAGGAAAGTATATTCTACTTCTCAATCCAGATACACTTGTGAAAGAGGATACCTTTTCGAAAGTCATTGAATTCATGGATCAGCATGAACATGTAGGAGGGCTAGGCGTAAAAATGTTCGATGGATCTGGAAAACTTCTTCCAGAATCGAAAAGAGGACTCCCAACCCCTGAAACTTCGTTTTATAAAATTTCTGGACTTTATAAGCTATTCCCGCGAAATGCTAGAATCAACAGGTATTACATGGGCAACCTAAGCTACGATGAGAATCAGGAAATAGAAATATTAAGTGGAGCCTTCATGTTCATGAGAAAAACCACCTTAGATCAGGTGGGATGGCTCGATGAAGATTTTTTCATGTACGGTGAAGATATAGATCTGTCATGGCGCATTATTCAAGGTGGTTGGAAAAATATCTATTTCGCCGATACCAGCATTATTCATTACAAAGGTGAAAGCACAAAAAAAGGCAGCTTGAATTATGTTTATGTCTTCTACAATGCCATGGGCATTTTTGCGAAAAAACATTTTTCTAAAGGAAATGCATCCAGTTTCACTTTGCTTATTCACATGGCCATTTGGATGCGCGCTTCGCTCTCTTTTTTGAAAAGAATTATTAGCACTTCATTTTTACCCCTTTCCGATATTGGTCTATTATTCGGAATTATTCATCTCATGGCCACGTTTTATTCGCAATGGCAAGCAAAGAATTTCGATTTTTCTATTGTTCAAATCTATGGGGCGCTATACTGCCTCTTGTTATTCCTAAGCATGTATTTGAGTGGTGCTTATTTGGAAATTAAAAAAACCAAGCGAACCGTAAATGCCATTCTCTGGACAAGTTTCATTACGCTATTGGTGTACTCACTTCTTCCTGAGACTATTCGCTTTTCTCGTATAGTTATCCTATTATCCAGCTTCTCAGCACTGATGGTTATTCCGCTGTGGCACAGACTATTTTCATTTCTTTTTATTCAGAAAGGAAAAAAAGAAAGACCAGATTTGAAACGTGTATTAATTCTTGGAAGCGATTCTGAATTTGTTCGAATCAAACAATTTTTAACTCAAACCCACTATCCGTGTTTATCCATAGAGCACAGTTTGGAATTACCAAGTAATAGCGAAGAGTATTTTCGTATTAATCAAATTCAAGAATTAATTTTTTGCGCCAAAGATGTTTCTAGTCATGAAATCATTAAACAAATGAATTCACTAAGCCATCTCGATTTAGAATTCAAAATTGCACCACCGGAAAGCTTATTTATTATTGGAAGTCAGCATATACAATCCAACACCGACACCATTTTTGTTTCGATCAATAACATAACTACTCCATTAAATAAAAGGCAAAAACGTGCTTTCGATCTCTTCTGTAGTTTCGTCTTGTTCCTTTGTTCGCCCCTGTTGTTGATTCGCGCGAATCAACGAAAAGCTTTGAGTCAAATTCCTGCCGTTTTCATTGGCAAAAAGAGTTGGATAGGATACACGCCAAGATTCAATGCAACTGATTTACCTCAGATACAAACTGGGGTGTTCAGCCCTTCGAATCAATGGCATTTATTAAACGAAGAGGGCATTCATCAGATGAACGCCCTCTATGCTAAAGATTATACAGTTTGGAATGATCTACGCGTGCTATACAAGCACTTATTTTAAAGTCTAATTTCCCACTTCTGAACGGTTTCTCCAGATTTATTAATTTCAATACTCACCTCCTCACTGAAAGACTTGTCACCCTTCTTTGCGGTAATTTTATATGTTGCATTACCTCTTAAATTAACGCGCGCATAACCAATCTTATCTGTTGTATTCTCATACACTTCACCATCTTCGAGACTCTCAATAGTTACGCTCACTCCTTTCAAAGGAGCGCCAGAATTTGCATCAGCCACAATGGCAATCAGTTGAGCAAACACTGATTTTTCATACCCTTCATTCATGAGTGGGTAGTTTGAAATATCAACCATATAAATATCACGTTCCCCATAATTGGCCACATTCTCATCACTAACAGAAGCATACTCGGCTGCAACAAACATCTTTGAATTGTCTGCAGTCAATGAAAATGTTGACTCTTCATTTACTGTGTTTATTGGGAATCCCAAATTAATCGGCTTGGTCCACATTCCATTGACATACTCGGTTTTGTAGATATCATAACTTCCTAGTCCCAAGTGTCCATCAGAAGCGAAGAATAAGGTTTTGCCATTCGGATGTATAAATACAAATTTCTCATCACCTGGCGTATTAATTGTTGCTCCAATATTCACTGGCTTGCCCCAAGAGTTACCGCTTTTCTCGGCATAATAAATATCACAAAGGCCTAATCCACCCAACCTTTCACTTACAAAGTAAAGCATTTTACCATCTGCCGTTTCCGATGTACTTCCTTCAAAGTAACTTGAATTAATTGTCTTGGGCAATTTCTCTGCTTCCTTCCACATTAATTTATCTGTCATTTTTGAATAATAAATGTCACCCGCATTGTCTGCGCTGTTTTTATACACATAAATACCTCGACCATCGGGTGAAATGCTTAACACTGCATCATGATCTGTGGTGTTCACAGCCCCACCCGCCTTCATACAATCTGACCAAGAGTTGGAAGCAGCATCCCACTGAGAATAATAGATATCTTCATAAAACTTATAATCTCCGTTTTCATCCAAATGCCTACCTTTTCTATCCTCAGGCGAAGTTGTATTCTCCCTTCTTGACGTGAATACTAAAAGCTTTCCGTCGGCTGTAATACTTGGCGCATATTCCTCAAATCTGGAGTTAATTTCTTCTCCAATATTATATACTTTAACATTGGAAGGCTGAGCCATTTTGCGCTTTGCAAATTCACATTCTTTGATGTACTTCTCTGCTTCTTGATACTCATACGATTTTGGCTTTTCCTCTTTTAAAAAAGCCTTATATTCACTAATAGCGCGGTCCAAGTCACCCGTTCTATGGTAGCACTTAGCATAAAATAATTTCACCTCCTTTGTTTTTAATTGCTTAATATTCGTGGCCTTATCTAACGAAGTAAAAGCATCACTGTATTTTTTTAAACGGTAATAACATTCGGCTTCACCAAATTGTGCCTTGTAATTCATGGGGTCCGATTCAAGAACTTTTCGAAACAGGGTAAGTGCTCCGCGCATGTTCCCGTTATTGAATTCTCGCTCTGCGTCGAGTAAATCCGTTTGTGCAAAAGCAGATATTCCAATCATGCACGTAAATAAAGCAAATAATATTTTTTTCATAGTATTCTATAGTCCATTCGAAATTAGGACATGCATTCATATAAAATTCAGCTTGTTCAATTGGGTTATGAACAGCTTTCTTACCTTCGTTGTGAAAAATAAGTATATGTCAAGTACAGAATCTGCCGGTTCAAGAGACCATCTTGAAAAACATACAATAACAGAACTTTTACATGGAATGAATGAAGAAGATTCAAGTGTACCTGTGGCCGTTTCCAAATGCATTCCAGCCATTGAATCCCTTGTAAACGTTGTGGTTTCTAAACTAAAATTAGGTGGTAGACTGTTTTATTTGGGTGCGGGAACAAGCGGCCGATTGGGCATTGTAGATGCCAGTGAATGTCCTCCCACTTTTGGGGTTGAGCATGGAAAAGTCATAGGACTCATTGCAGGTGGCGATGCAGCCATACGGAAAGCGGTAGAATTTGCAGAGGACGATGAAATGCAAGGATGGAAAGATCTTCAAGCCTTCAACATCAATAAAAACGATGTGGTCATTGGCATTGCAGCTTCTGGAAGAACGCCTTATGTTGTGGGCGCTTTAAAAGAATGCAATGCTCACGACATTGCAACCGGATGCATTGTTTGCAACGAAAATTCTGCCGTTGCTGCGGTTGCAAAATATCCGATTGAGGTAGTAGTTGGTCCGGAATTCGTTACAGGAAGCACACGCTTAAAAAGTGGAACTGCTCAAAAACTTATTTTGAACATGATTACCACAACCACTTTTATTCAGCTGGGCCACGTTAAAGGAAATAAAATGGTAGACATGCAACTCTCAAATCATAAATTAGTTGAAAGAGGAACACGCATGGTTATGGAAGAAACAGGATTGAATGCAGCAGATGCAAAAGCACTTTTGTTGAAGGAAGGAAGTGTGAGATTAGCCGTGAATTCAGTGAAGAAGTAAATGCACAATTTAGAACCATATTACAACTGGCGAGGATTATACTGCGCAGAGGAAGATGAGCGTTCTCCGTTCTTCGCCAAAGAATACAGTGAATTTGAATTTTCAAACAAAATTTATGACCACTTCATTCATCCGCAGTGGGACACCATAGGAAGTCAGACTTTATTTGTAAAACTCATCTTTGCAAATTACACGGAGGGTTACGCCATTGTTGAATTGATTGGCGAATGGAACGATTTATTGTACAACGACATTATGTTTT
>CAYSEX010000051.1:0-15533 GCA_964430305.1 uncultured Chryseobacterium sp. | reverse complement strand
TCTGACAATTCTTCGAACACGAACACAACAACAAATTCGAATTCCAATTCTACTTCAACCAACACCACAGGCAATTCTTCGAACACGAATACAACAAATTCGAATTCCAATTCTACTTCGACCAACACCACAGGCAATTCTTCGAACACGAATAAAACAAATTCGAACAATACAACTTCCAACAGCGCATCGCAATCTAATTCTTCCAACACATCTGCTTCTAACAGCACCACCTCCAACAACAACCCCAGCAGTGTAACTATTCCTTCCGCTGTAACCTCAACCATTTACGGATCAATTGAAAACAATACTGTTCAACCCCACAGCGACTCGAATCCTATTCCTACCCTTACCACTTTACCTGAGGGATCGTTTTACACCATTCAAGTTGGTGCATTCCGAAGACCAGTACCCAACAACACATTCACACAATTTTCACCTGTTTTTGCCGAGCAACAGGCGAATGGATTTATTCGATACAGCAGCGGTTTCTTTGTGGCATACGGTGAGGCTAAATCAGCTCGTGATGCCATACGTGCAATGGGATACAAAGATGCTTTCATTGTTGCTTACAAGAATGGAAAACGTGTTGGTTACACAGCAATAATGACCGCAGAAGAATTGGTTTCTTACAATGCCGGACAAAACAGCTCCAACAATACAAATTCCAATTCGAGTACTAATTCTTCATCGGCTAATGTTTCATCAAATAACAATACCACTGGCAGTCTAAATACCGCCTATTACAATCAAGAAGAAGGTGTAACTGCAAAACTGATTGAGACATCTGAGGGCATATTCTTCACTGTTCAAGTGGGTGTGTACACCAAGCCTACAAAAAATAATACACTGGAAACCTTACCAGCATTGCATGTTGAACTCATGAAAAACGGGAATATTCGCTACATGGCCGGAAATTTCAAAACACTTCAAGAGGCAACTTCACTTAAGAACGAATTGCGTAATGGGTCCATTCCCGATGCCTTTATAACAGCCTATGAAAATGGAAATAGGATTACCATTTCTGAAGCAAAACAAAAATTGGGAATAGAACCTTAATGAAGTTAACTACGTAAAATCAGTTAACTTTGGCTTAACATCTTAAACATGAAAAAATTAGTTTTAATTCTTGGGCTTCTCGCAGGCATTTTTAAAGCGCAAGCTCAGACCCTTTTTATCAATGAAGTTATTGCATCAAATGACTTTGGTCAAATGGATGTAGCGTTCGAATATGATGATTGGATTGAAATTTACAATGCAGGCGGAATTATCAATCTCGCCGGATACTATTTATCAGACGACCCATTAAACCTCACCTTGTATCAAATTCCGGCAACCAATCCCGGTATCACAACTGTACTTCCGGGCGGATATATCATCTTTTGGGCAGACAAAGACAACTTGACCCAAGGAGAAAATCACACCAACTTTTCACTCAGCGGGAATGGTGAAACTGTTTTCTTAACTGCTCCAGATGGCATTACAATCATTGACCAGCTTACCTATCCACAAATGGCAACAGACATTAGCTATGGCAGGTCATGCGATGGTTGTCCTGGACTTCAATACTTCAACAATGTAACTTACAACGCATCGAACTTCGAGACTCCGCCCAATGCAGAGATTCTTTTCATCAATGAAATACAAGCAGAAAATACAGGCATTTATCATGATCCTGAATTTGAGTTTGATCCTTGGATTGAGATTTATAATCCCAACCCTTACCAAGTCAATGTGGGTGGATATTACCTCAGTGTGAACGGTATTCCAACGCAATGGCAAATTCCTACCACTGAACCATTCAACACTGTTATTCCTGCAGGAGCATTTCGTGTTTTTTGGTGCGACAATGACCTCGCTTTTGGAGCGTCACACACCGCATTGAATATTAATCCGGCAGGTGGAACTGCCACCCTTACGGCCCCTAACGGAACTACAACTGTAGACGCCCTCACTTGGTCTGCTCTGCAACCCGGTCAAAGTGCAGGAAGATCTACAGATGGCGCACCTTCTATCATTACATTCAATCCTGCAACTCCCATCAACTCGAACACTCTCATCTTCATTACACCAGATGCTGTAGTCATCAATGAAGTGATGGCAGATAACGTTTCTACATTTACAGATAATTTTGGTGAGTTCGATGACTGGGTGGAAATTTATAATCCCCTCGGGCATGCTGTTAGCCTTGCTGGATATTATATGTCTGACGATAGCAATAATCCAAGACGTTGGCAAATCCCTACTTCATTCCCCGATAGCGTAACAGTTCAAGCCTATTCATGGCTCACTTTCTATGCCGACGGTTCACAATCAGAAGGTGTTCGACACTGCAACTTTAGTCTGAATAACAACAATGAATTCGTTGGTCTATACAGCCCAGACGGATTAACACGCGTTGATGAAATTGTTTGGAATCACATGGGAGCAGACACCAGTTTAGGAAGACTCACAGACGGGGCAGCTCAATGGGTCAGTTTCATAGTTACTACTCCAGACTACAGTAACAATCAGGGTGTAGTAAGTATCAGTGAATATTCCAATTCTGATCAGTTCTCATTGTATCCCAATCCAACACGTGGAATTATTCAATGCAGTAAAAAATCAGACATTCGTATTTACAATGCACAGGGACATTTGGTCTCAGTTCAAAACGGAGTTTGGCAAATCAATTTCACTCCCTTTGCTTCAGGAATTTATTTTGTTTTAGATGAGACGGGGAATACAATCCGCGTAATTCGCGAATAATTAATCTACATTCAAATACTTGTGTATTTGTAAACCCACACGCCAGTGTGGGTTTTTTATTGCAAATTCAAAAATCAGGGGCATCATACGCTCTTTTTTCTCCCATTCAGGTTGAAGAAAAAACGACGTTTGAGGACTCATTTTTTTTGCATGATTCTCGGCCCACTCGAGATCACTCTCATGATTCACCACTACTTTAAGTTCATGCGATTTGGAAAAATATTCTTCCAAGGGCTCTTTAAATTTCTTCGGAGAAAAGGTAATCCAATCAAATTTACCTGTCAAAGGCTCAGTGCCACTCGTCTCTAAATGCACGCGAAAACCCAAGGCGGCTAGTTCGGTGGTTAACGGATTCAAATCATGCATGGTTGGCTCGCCGCCAGTTATAATAACAACTTTTGCATTGCTGGAAGTTGCTGAATCTATAAGATCACGAACCGATTTCATGGGATGCGCTTCACTGTCCCAACTTGCTTTAACATCGCACCAAACACAACCAACATTGCATCCAGCTAGGCGTATAAAAAAAGAAGGCACTCCAGAAAAAGCACCTTCACCTTGAACGCTAGTGAAGGTTTCCATGACCGGATATTTGACCGTTCCGTTCACCTTTAACCATTTATTATTTTACCAATCAAATCGTAATGCTCTGCGCGAACAATCTCAATTTCAGCGAAATCACCAATTCTCAAATACCCTTCAGACTTGGGTATTACTACTTCGTTATCTACTTCAGGAGAATCGAATTGCGTTCTTCCAATGTAATAATCTCCTTCCACTTTATCAATCAAGGTTTTGAAAACTCGACCCACTTTCTCTTCATTTAATTCCAGAGAAATGTGCGATTGCGCCTCCATAATTTCATCAGCTCTTTTTTTCTTTGTTCGTGCAGGAACATCGTCTTTCAATGCAAATGCATGGGTATTTTCTTCGTGGCTATAAGTGAACACACCCAACCGGTCGAAACGCATAGCTTCTACCCAATTCACCAGCTCAGCGTGATCTTCTTTCGATTCACCGGGAAATCCTGAAATCAAGGTAGTGCGTATGGCGATGTCAGGAACTTTCATTCGAATATCTTGAATGAGAGCATCTGTTTTTTCTCTTGTAATTCCTCTTCGCATGGCCTGCAGCATTTTTGTAGTTCCATGCTGCAAAGGCATATCTAGATATTTACAAATATTCTCACGCTCATTCATCACGTCTAAGACATCCATGGGGAACCCACTTGGAAAAGCATATTGTAAACGAATCCAGTCTATTCCTTCAACATCTGATAACCGTTTTAGCAAATCAGAAAGCGTTCTCTTTTTATGAATATCCAAGCCGTAATAGGTCAAATCCTGCGCAATGAGTATCAACTCTTTTGTTCCATTGGCAGCCAAATTTTTTGCGTTTTGAATCAGCTGTTCCTCTGGCGTACTTAAATGTTTTCCGCGCATAAGCGGAATTGCACAAAACGAGCATGGCCTATCGCATCCCTCAGAAATTTTGAAATATGCATAGTGACTTGGAGTGGTTAGTAAACGCTCCCCTACCAATTCATGCTTATAATCTGCCTTGAGCGTCTTTAAGAGTCGTGGCAATTCTCTTGTCCCAAAAAAAGCATCTACCTCAGGAATATCGCGCTCTAATTCGGGTTTATAACGTTCACTTAGGCAGCCTGTCACATATAATTTAGAAACATTACCTTCTTCTTTTTCTTTTGCCCAAGCGAGAATGGTATTGATGCTTTCCTCTTTTGCATTATCAATAAATCCGCAGGTATTGATAATAACTATTTCCGCATCTGCCTGTTCACTCTCATGCTCAACATCAAAAGCATTCGCCTTCAATTGCGCCATCATAACCTCAGAGTCAAAAATATTCTTCGCGCAACCAAGTGTGACAACGTTGACCTTGTTCTTCTTTAATGTTTTTGTTTTCATTCTTGTTTTTGAGCAAAAAGGCTATCAACAAATTCAAATCTATTAAACACTTGCAGGTCTACCGCTTTTTCTCCTACCCCAATAAACCGAACAGGAATACTGAATTGATCAGAAATTCCAATAACTACACCTCCCTTCGCTGTGCCGTCAATTTTAGTAATGGCCAGTGATGTAACTTCCGTTGCTGCAGTGAATTGCCGTGCTTGTTCAAAGGCGTTCTGACCCGTTGAACCATCTAAAACCAACATCACATCATGCGGTGCATTGGGAACTACCTTCTGCATGACACGCTTAATTTTAGTTAACTCATTCATGAGGTTTACCTTGTTATGCAATCTACCTGCAGTGTCAATAATGACAACATCTGCATTTTTTGCTACCGCTGATTGCAGAGTGTCAAATGCTACAGCTGCCGGATCAGCCCCCATGTTTTGGGCAATGATATCCACCTGCGCTCTTTCAGCCCAAACCTTCAATTGGTCAATGGCAGCGGCTCTAAACGTATCAGCAGCTCCAAGTACCACTTTCTTCCCTTGTTGATTCAACTGATAGGCTATTTTACCAATGGTTGTAGTTTTTCCAACACCATTCACCCCAACAACCATGATAACGTAAGGGCCTTCTGAAACTTCGGGTATGGTTATTTCCTCTTGATCTTCACCTCCATGACTAACCAGGAGATTTGCAATTTCTTCGCGAAGCAAAACCTGTAATTGATCTGCTGGCATGGCGCGCTCTTTTCGAACACGCTCCTGAACACGCTGAATAATTTTTTCTGTGGTTGCAACTCCCACATCTGATGTAATTAGAACTTCTTCCAATTCATCTAACATATCATCGTCAATGGTGGCTCTGCCGGTCACCAAGCGCGCCAACTTCCCGAAAAATCCTTCCCGGGTTCGTTCGAGACCCAGGTCTAATTTCTCTTTTTTTTCTTTGGAAAATAATCTTTTAAAAAAACTCATCGTAAAAAATAAAAAAAGGCCTTCCATGAGGTGAGGCCTTTTAAATTATGCTTGCACTGAATTAGCTCTTAGAGAACCATTCACTGATGTTATCATTGTGTACAATCTCTTCTTTGAAAGAATAAGCACCAGATTTTGGTGACTTCACCATTTTGATCACCTTCGTGTGGTTCTTACCACCACCGGTCTGAAGTGTTGCAACTACCTTCTTTGCCATGTCTTAAATTATTTAATTTCTTTATGAACAGTCATTCTCTTTAAAATTGGATTGAATTTCTTCTTTTCCAATCTTTCAGGAGTATTCTTTCTGTTTTTTGTTGTTATATAGCGACTAGTACCAGGCATGCCTGATTCTTTGTGCTCTGTGCACTCCATAATTACTTGAATGCGATTACCTTTCTTTGCCATTGTTACAGAAATTGGACGGCAAATATACATTACTTTTCCGAAATTCCAACACTACGCATGAAATCATTGCAATATTTCAAGATTTCCATGTTGAAAACCCTCGGAACTCTGCCCGAAAATCCCACAAAATCTCCGCTAATTTCGAGGTTTTAACCAAAACGCGCAAATTGGCCCGAGCAAAAAAAAACACACCCAATCCTGACGAATCTTCAACACGCAATGAAGATCTTGGTCGTGATGAGCGTCCGGCAAGAATTGCGGGTCTCTTTCTTTTCCTATTCTCAGTCTTTTTAACGCTCTCCTGTATTTCATATTTACTATCAGGAAGTCAAGACCAACAATATATTCTAACGGCAAATGCCGAAGGCGCCGTTTACGCCAATTGGATGGGAGCCATGGGTGCGCACATTGCTCACGCGCTCATGTTCACTTTTGCGGGTGTAACCGCTCTGTGCATTCCATTTTTACTTTTACTCATTTCAATTCGTCTGCTCTTTGGATCTTACATTTTTCCACTTTGGAAATCGATCTCCGTTTCCGTTGGTCTGTTACTTTTTGTTCCATTAGCCATTGGCTTTTTCGCTCACAAATCGGTCACTACTCCGCTTCCCGGCATTGAATTTCGCATTAACGGTCTGTTCATTGGCGGTTATGGAAAAATGTCTACCCTCTGGTGCGTGAGTCATTTGGGTTGGTTGGGCACACTCTTAAGCATTTTGTTCGTATCCATCACCTTCGCCATTATCAACTTCAATCACCATGTTGATGCTGCCATGAAGCGACTGGCCATTTTGTTTCGATCGAAACCCAAGGAGCAAGAACCAAGAAGGGTTCATGAAGTGGTGGAGGAAGACCCCTTGCCTTTCCACGGAGCAACAACCATTGAAGTTCAAGCCGATCCCATTTCACATGAACCTGAAGCATTCGTTGAACCCGTTCAACCCACAACAGACCTGCCACAAGAGCCTGTAAACACGCCTTTAGAAACCTCGTTTGATTTCGATGCACCACCAAGTGTTCCGGATCCCTTCATCTTAATAGAAGAAGAAGAAGAGGAGGAAAAAAAAACGACCAACCTTTCTGAATCGTCCATAGAATCGGAGGTTTTCCATTTAGACCCAACTCCTGAAATTATTACTCCAGAGACGGATCTTGATTCGTTGGGTATAGAAATAGCACAAACCAATGAGGAAGAAGTTCTGAGCAAAGAAGAAATTGAAACCAAAGAATTTGGTGAGTATGACCCCAAGTTAGATCTTTCAAGATATGTTCTTCCTTCTATCGATTTATTGGCCAATCATGGAGGGCAAGGACCTCAAATTTCAAAAGAGGAACTTGAAGAAAATAAAAATAGAATCATTGAAACACTCAATCACTACAAGATTGAAATTTCAAAAATCAAAGCTACCATTGGGCCTACAGTCACGCTCTATGAGATTGTTCCTGCTCCAGGAGTACGAATTTCAAAAATTAAAAGTCTCGAAGATGATATTGCCTTGTCTCTTGCAGCCCTGGGCATACGTATCATTGCACCCATACCCGGCAAGGGAACAATTGGTATTGAAGTTCCAAACTCAAGACCAGACGTGGTTAGCATGCGCTCATTGATTGCAAGCGATAAATTTCAAAATGCCGATATGGAATTACCAATAGCTTTGGGTAAAACCATTTCGAATGAAATATTCGTTACCGATCTAACAAAGATGCCCCACTTACTCATGGCCGGATCTACCGGTCAAGGTAAGTCGGTTGGATTAAATGCAATTCTTGTTTCCCTGCTCTACAGAAAGCACCCTTCACAAGTTAAGTTTGTTTTGGTAGACCCGAAAAAAGTAGAACTAACGCTATTCAATAAAATTGAACGCCATTTCTTAGCGAAACTACCAGATGAAGCTGAATCAATCATCATTGATACGAGCAAAGTGGTTAAAACACTCAACAGCTTGTGCATTGAAATGGATGAACGCTACAAACTTCTCACAACGGCAACCTGTAGAAATATTAAGGAATACAATAAAAAATTCATTGAACGCAGGCTGAATCCGAATGACGGTCACCGCTACTTACCCTACATTGTTCTGGTGGTCGATGAATTTGCCGATTTAATTATGACCGCAGGAAGAGAGGTTGAAACACCCATTGCGCGTCTTGCTCAGTTGGCTCGTGCCATTGGAATACACTTAATTGTGGCAACACAGCGTCCTTCCGTGAACGTAATTACCGGACTTATCAAAGCAAATTTTCCCGCTCGTATTGCCTTCCGTGTGACTTCCAAAATTGATTCACGAACCATTCTCGATGCTGGTGGAGCAGACCAATTGATTGGACGAGGAGATATGCTCTTCAGCACAGGAAATGACCTAACACGCATTCAATGCGGATTCGTAGATACTCCGGAAGTAGAGAGCATCACAGAATACATTGGTAACCAACAAGGATACCCACACGCCTACCACTTACCTGAAGTACAGGATGAAAACAGCATGGAAATTGGAAATTTTGAAGATCAGGATCGAGATTCACTTTTTGAAGATGCTGCAAGAATTATTGTACTCAGTCAACAAGGGTCTGCGAGCTTACTTCAACGCAAGCTAAAATTAGGATACAACAGAGCAGGCAGATTAATTGATCAATTAGAGGCGGCCGGCGTCATTGGTCCTTTCGAGGGAAGTAAAGCAAGAAAAGTATTAATTCCAGATGAAATTAGTTTGGAACAGTTCTTGAAAAACCTCGGGTGAAATATATTTGCACCATGAAACATCTACTCTTCACACTTGGATTACTTACATCGATTGTTGGTTTTTCTCAAACATCGAAAGAAATCCTAGACAAAGTATCTACAAAAGCAAAATCTTGGTCTACTACCTCATCTGATTTTACTTCCACCCTCACCAACCCCAAAACGGGTAAAACAACCAAACAAGAAGGAACCATTAAAGTAAAAGGAAATAAGTATCAACTTAGTCTTCCAGATTACAACGTGTATTGCGATGGCGGAACCGTTTGGACCTACAACAAAAAGTCTAACGCTTGTACCATTGATAATTTGGCCGATGTGAAAGACGGTGGTTTCGATCCATCTGAAATGTATACCATTTGGAATAAAGACTTCAAGCACGATATGAAAAATGCAAATGCAACCGTTGACGGTGTTGCATGTTATGAAATAGCTTTATTTCCGTTGAATCCAAAATCAAAATCATTCCATACCATTACGCTTTTCATAGACAAAACCAAATTGGAATTGGTAAAAGTGAATGTTAAAACCAGAGAGAATTCAGATATTTCATATCGAATTAAAAATTTCAAAGTCAACCCACAGATTTCCGACAATGATTTTAAATTCAATCAAGGCGGATTCCCCGGCGTGAAGATGAATGACAATAGACTTTAAGAAGATTATACCTAACAAAAAAGCCCCACTTCGGGGCTTTTTTTATGGTATCCAGTTAATCCCTTTCTGCAAATAATTCAGCGTCTCTTGTTCTGCTGAATCGGGGGCAAATTCGGGAGAATATTCCCACGAAGCGAATTGAGGTAAGCTCATGAGAATGCTCTCTGTTCTGCCTCCTGTTTGCAATCCGAACAACGTTCCCTTATCCCAAACCAAATTAAACTCAACATAACGCCCTCTTCGGAGCAATTGCCAACGTTTATGCGCTTCGGTGAATTCTCGGTCCCTATTTCGAGATAAAATTGGAATATATGCCTTGTTGAAGGTGTGACCAACAGCCTTATTGAATTCCCATATATCTTCTATGGACTTCCCGTTGGTAGTTTCCGGCTTCAAGTAATCATAGAATATTCCGCCAATACCACGTGTTTCATTCCGATGTTTTAGGAAAAAATAATCGTCGGCCCAAGCCTTAAACTTACCGTAAAATTCTGAGTCAAAAGAATCGCATGTCATTTTCAATGCACTGTGAAAATCTTTGGCTTCATCCTTATTGACATAAATTGGCGTGAGATCTATTCCGCCACCAATCCATGCATCGCCAGCGTCTGATTCAAAATAACGGACATTCATATGCACAATGGGAACCCAAGGGTTTTTGGGATGAATAACCAAGGATACTCCTGTGGCGAAAAAGGTTTTTGCATTCGGACGCATGTTTCCTTTCATCATTGGAGGTACCTCACCCGTTACCATGGAGAAATTCACACCTCCCTTTTCAATGTGGTTACCCTTTAGAACCCGGGTTCTACCACCGCCGCCGCCGGTATGTTTCCAAAAATCCTCTTGAAAAACCTGACCATCTTCTTGTGACAATGCATTACAAATACTGTCTTGAATGGCCAACAAATCATTGACTACTCTTTTTTGAAATTCAGAGATTTTGAGTCCAAAGCGTTCTTCTGTATCCATAGTCCATCATTATTCTGCACAACATTCACAAATGAATTTTCAAATCCAGCGTTTTCGCTAACGCGAAAAAAATCAAATCCCATTCCCACTAAACCTGCTCCATCTACCTCATTCAAATGCTCTTGAAATTCAGTTCCGAATGCTAAAATTGCCTTTCCGTAATACAAGAGCACGTCATGACCAATAACAGCATATTCATTGGGTTCCGCTTTGAAATTCGATCTAAATTCTGCAATCCATTTTAAATCGCTCTTTTGATTGTAATTCAATAAAACAGGTTTGGAAAAGACAAACGCCGTTTTGGTTCTTGTTTGCTTTGACAACTTATCTCCGTCTTCAAATCCTTCACCACCTACTAACTTGTAATCTAAACCCGCTAAGGCGGTAACAGCAGTACTCCACTCTTTCTTGTCCGAACACGTGTTCAATATTACAACAGGTTGCGTACATGATTTTACGAAATTGACTAAACTCACCGTGCCTTCTGACACATTGAATGATTTGAGAGAATCACCAGAGAGCGAAATATGACCTAAGTTAGCTGCATCGGCTGCAGGTTTATCCTTACTTCCATAAACTGCAATTACAGTTGACCCTGCATTGGAAGTCATGGCGTATCGCACCATATAATGCCACTGCGGAATTGCACTGGTATAGACCTTACTCACATTCTTTCCTTCCAACAAAATTTTACTACTCATCTTGATTGGAACCACCACATGCGCGTTGTTTTTGTCTGCCCATTTAATCACCGACATGAGTGATTCTTTGAAAAGTGGACCCACAATGAGGTCGGCCTTTTTCTCTTCCAGAATTTTTACTATGCGATCTCCACTCTCTTTCGAACCCCCACAATCTAAAATTGAAATTTCCGCATTTAATCCAATCGCCTCTAATTTTTTATCGGCCATCATGGCTCCTCTATACAACTGCAAAGCCACCTGACGAAGGGCTCGTGAGCGTTCATCTAGAGAATCAGCGCTTGACTCACCACTTGAGAAAGGCAAACAAAAAACGATGCTATATTTCTCCTTTTTCCCTGTCTTAACTTGAACAATTTGCTCAACAACCTCTTGGCTAATCTCTTCTGGCTCACCTTTCTCAACGGCATCAACACAAGGAATACACATTTTAGATCCGGCCTTTATATTCTCCGTTAAACCCGGATTAGCCGCTTTAATTTGATCTATACTACACGCAAACTTTTTAGAGATTGCATAAAGCGTTTGTCCTTGTTCTACCGTATGGTAGTACGGACAACTTTGAGCTGCAAGCTGATTTGAAAAGATTCCAAAAAAAAGAAGAAAGGATAAAAGTCTCATATGTATTTTTTCAATTGCATCAATCGAACCAAAATATTATTCCCATTCTATGGTCGCAGGTGGTTTACTACTAATGTCATAAACCACTCGATTCACACCCTTCACTTTATTGATAATATCATTGCTCACCTTAGCCAAGAAGTCATAGGGCAAATGTGCCCAGTCTGCAGTCATTCCATCGGTGCTTGTAACCGCCCGCAACGCAACTGCATTTTCATAGGTACGCTCATCGCCCATTACACCAACGCTTTGAACAGGAAGTAAAATTGCACCTGCTTGCCAAACTTCATTGTACAAACCACTTTGCTTCAACGCATCTATCCAAACGTAGTCTACTTCTTGCAAAATACGCACTTTATCTGGAGTAATATCACCAAGAATTCGAATTCCTAGACCTGGCCCTGGAAAAGGATGCCTGTTTAAAATTTCATCTGGAATTTCCAATTGCCTTCCCACGCGTCGTACCTCATCTTTGAATAACGGGCGAAGTGGTTCAACCAATTGAAGCTTCATGTAGTCTGGAAGTCCGCCAACATTGTGGTGACTCTTAATGGTTTGTGAAGGACCACCCGAGACCGAAACCGATTCAATAACATCAGGGTAAATGGTGCCTTGCCCAAGCCACTTGGCATTTTCAACCAATTTACTTTCCTCATCGAAAACATCAATGAATGTTTTTCCAATGGCTTTACGCTTGCCTTCTGGGTCTGAAATTCCACGCAAAGCGCCATAAAATAACTCACTCGCATCAACCCCTTTCACATTTAAACCCAACGCTTCATAACTCTTCAGCACCGCTTCATATTCATTCTTACGAAGTAATCCGTTATTCACAAATATGCATTTCAATGCACCGCCAATTGCTTTGTGAATAAGCATAGCAGCCACGGTGCTATCAACGCCGCCGCTTAGTCCTAAAATGACTTGATCACTTCCCAATTTTGCTTTCAACTCGGCAACTGTCTCATCTACAAATGAAGCAGGGGTCCAATCTTGTTTGCATCCGCACACATCTACAGCAAAGCTTCTGAGCAATTCACTTCCCTCTGTACTGTGAAAAACTTCGGGATGGAATTGAACTCCAAATACAGGTTTATTTTTTAATTGGTATCCGGCTACTTCAACATTTTCAGTGGAGCAGATGATCTCCATATCTTCTGGCAAGGCTGTAATGGTATCCCCGTGCGACATCCATACCTGAGAATTTGGGGTAAGGTTTTTCAATAACGGATTGGCTGCATTGAACGAAATTAAATTTGCACGACCGTATTCTCTGTGCGTGCTTCGCTCTACCTTTCCACCGGCCAGTTGCGCCATGAGTTGTGCGCCATAGCATACACCCAACATGGGTAGGTTTGGATTTAGGTCGAAGACACTCGGTAAAGGGGCACCTTCTTGATGCACGCTGAATGGACTTCCCGATAAAACAACACCCACACAGTTTTCAGGAAGTGCTGAAACTTTATTCCAAGGGTGAATTTCGCAGTAGATATTATGTTCTCTGAATCGACGTGCAATCAATTGCGTGACCTGCGATCCAAAATCTAGAATAACAATAAGTTGATGCATGCGCGAATTTACGGGTTAATTTTGTTGATATGGAAGATTTATTGCCTCAATTAAAAGATTACAATATTGTTTTAGGGTCAGGTTCACCACGCAGGAAGGAACTCTTAACAGGATTGGGATTAACCTTTACTACCCGAGTTTCTCATGCCAATGAATTGATTTCTTCGGAGTGGAAAACAGCGGTAATTGCAGAAGAATTGGCTAAGATGAAAGCCCACGAATTATTGAGCACATTAACTGCGAACGAGCTTTTAATTACAGCAGACACGGTAGTGGTGACTGAAGAAGGTGTTTTGAATAAGCCCGAAAATGAAGCCGACGCGCTTCGCATGCTTGGTATTTTGAGTGGAAAAACACACAAAGTGTATACAGGTGTTTGTTTGGCTACAACAAAAAAAATGGTTCATTTCAGTGATTGTACTGAAGTTCAGTTTTCGAATTTAACACCCCATGAAATGCAATACTACGTTCAAAACTACGCGCCATTCGACAAAGCGGGGAGTTATGGTGCGCAGGACTTCATTGGGCTTATGGGAATTGCACGACTGAATGGCAGTTATTTCAATGTTATGGGATTACCCACCCATCGACTTTACGAAGAATTAAAAAATTTTTGTTGAACCCATTCCATTTCTTACCTTTGCAAACCTTCTTTGGAAGGAAAACAGCCAAAGGAAAGGTGGGTGAGTGGCTGAAACCAACAGTTTGCTAAACTGTCGTACGGGAAACCGTACCGGGGGTTCGAATCCCCCCCTTTCCGCGAAAAGCCTCTTCGGAGGCTTTTTTTTGTTTTTTACCTTTTTACTGATGTTTAAGTGTAATTCATACGTGCACCGAAACAATTGATTTCAGTTGCTTCGAAATTTCCCGTCTCGATTCTTCTAGGTCAAAGTCATTCTGCAATCCCATCCAGAATTGAGGTGAGTTTCCGAAGAATGCCGCTAAGCGCAGTGCCGTATCTGCACTAATACTGCGCTTACCTTTCAGAATGGCTGCTACGCGGGTTTGAGGAATTTGACACGATTTAGCTAATCGATACGCAGAAATTTGCATAGGTTCTAAAAACTCTTCTAACAAAATTTCTCCAGGATGAATGTTCTTCAATTTCTTCATAGTAGCTTATATTAATGATAATCCACTAACTCAACCACAGTTGCCATTCCATTGGCCCATTTGAAAATAATTCTATATTGTCTGTTCACTCGAATGGAATAGTATTCCTTAAAATCCCCATGCAACCGCTCTAACCTGTTCGATGGAGGAATTCGCAAATCCAACAAAGAGTTTGAATTATTCAACATTCTGAGTTTTCTTCGTGTTATTTGTTGAAGATGGACAGGCAATTTTGGCACTGATTCACCTCTCCAAATGCTTCGAGTTTCTTTATTTCCAAACGACACAATCATAATAACGCGTGACGTTAGTAACGCCAAAGATAATTAAATTTGCAATTAGATACAATACTAAACCCATCTCTGACTCAATTCAAGAAATAGATATTCGAATAATTTCCCTTCACACCCTCTCGAATCTTGTCCTACTCATTCTCATTACCCACTCATTCTCATTCCCATTCTTAAAACAAGAAACAGAAACTTAGGGGAAAGAGAATGGGACTTTTATCAAACGAATAAACAGCATATAACCTACCTATAAAAGTTGATGTAGTTCCAAATTACTTGTCTGAATTTTACTCTAAAGAAAAATCAAACCAAATTACTTGTTTCACTTTAGTGAAACTTAATTAAATTTGCATGGAACAAAGTAAAAAATTCAGAAAAGTAATTTTCTACAAATCCTACTTCGATGACTTTCTGGTTGCCCAAAGCATCAAGGTTCAAAAGAAAATTATTTGGACCATAGAACTCATTGAAGACCTTGAAATGGTGCCAGACATATATTTCAAACACCTTGAAAACACAAAAGGATTGTACGAAATAAGGGTTCAACAAGGGAAGAACAACTATCGAATCTTTTGCTTCTTTGAAAAGGAAAAACTCATTGTTGCAACAAGTGGATTCTACAAGAAAACGCAAAAAACACCAATCAAAGAATTACAATTGGCATTAAGAATAAAGGAAGATTATGAAAAAGAAAAACACACAAACTCTAAGTGAAATCAAAGAAAAACACTTTGGAAAGAAAGGTACTAAGAGACGCGATGAACTTGAAACCGGATATGAACTATTTAAATCGGGTGTTCTGATTCAGCAAACAAGACAGCAAT
>CAYSEX010000050.1:0-15687 GCA_964430305.1 uncultured Chryseobacterium sp. | reverse complement strand
GCATCTAATCTATTCTCTTCAAGCTCTAATAATTTCAAGCAGGATACGACCTGATCTGCACTGAGACATTTATTGCGACAAATTTCTTTTATCGCTTGTTTTCGTTGAGAGTCGAATGGCATGGACCTTAACTTTTCAACTTCCGTTTCGAATTCAATTGATGACAATGCTTGTTCACACCCTTTCAATCCACCGTATATTTTCTCAGGACTTGGTTCAGAGGAAATAATTTGAAATTGGCCTGCTTGCAACTTAGATTCGCCAACGGGTAATAATTGCAAAAGATTATTTGAGAACGCCAATTGAAATTGATGGTGCACGAATTTCTTTGCGGTCATTGAAAATACACCTTCAAGTTTCGCCACTTTTATTTTGAGTTCATGCTTCCCCGCACCCACTTCAAATATGGACAATTGACTAAACGCCTGATTATTCATTTGTGCACCATCAAGAAAAAGTGTAAAAGCAAGTGAGTCAGGAGCCGAGATGGTTAATTTGCTTTGTGCAACTGCCGTATGTGAGATTAAGCACAACACGAGGATTACGCCAAAAGAAAACCAATTACTCTTCATCAAATGCTTCATAAACTTTGCGAAGAAACGGAATTTTTCGCACTCTTTCAGGAATTACAAACAAAGGATTTATACTTCGCTCACCCAACCACAGCGGTCTAAAATAAGCCAATGCCAATCCACCACATGCCACACCAAGACCACCAAGAACCAAGGCAATCCAAATGGGCGAATGCACGCGATCTGAAACGTACTTCATTAAAAAAGAGACCAAGGTCACCACAAGGCCAACGCGCAATCCCGGCAAAAGGGCCATGAATTGTTTTTTAACCGAAAGCTGAATCAGTGAACTTGCAAAAAACACCATCATCACATAATGAATTGCTGTTGTAAGTGCAATACTCATGGCAACACTTTCGGCTCCAAATCGACCTCCAACCAAAACTCCGAACACCATTAATATAAAGTAAATGAATTTTATTTTACTCCCCCTGTATACCGCAGCCTTCGCGCGTAACAAAGAATCAATAGGACGTGTCAAAGACCGGAACACAACGGCCACAAAAAGCCATTTCACTACCCAATGCCCACTAGCATATTGATTACCCAAATACAGCGTAAGCAACTCTTCACTGAAAACAAAAACAAAACATGAAAATGCAAAAGAGAGTAAACTTAATGCGTTGGTTGCTGCTAGCACTATACGTTGCAGTTTTTCCAGTTCATCTTGCAACTTACTCATGCCACTGAAAAGGACACTATCACTTAATTTGGCCATAATGGTTATGGGAAGTGACGCTACATAAGCCCCACGTTCATACAAACCAGCGGCATGCAGCGAAATGGAATTCGGGAACACCCATGAACCTTGAGAAAACATAGGCGTTAAAGTCACATCAACTTTTGTAGCTGCATAATTCAATGCATTGAAGAGACTGCTTCCTGCCCCGTAGTTCAACAATTCCAAAGTTGCTTTCTTCCTCCATTGAAGTTGAACACGCGTAGGTTGAAGAACCCAACATGCAATGGTCATAAGCGCATTCTGAGCAAACAGCGCCCAAACGTAAGCCCATATTTGAAAACCTCCGTAAGCAAGAATTAAACCCACTACTAAATTTCCACCAACAATGCTTAACATACTGGAAGTGAAAAATGCCTTGAATCGCATCTCCTTCATCATGAGATTTCTGGGAACTACACTTAGACTGGAAATTGTAAAACTGGTGCAAACAATGGGCACAATCTCTTCCAAAAGTTGAATTCCATAAAGATTTGCTAGCACCGGTGCAATGGCTATGAAGAACAGCGTAAATGTTAATCCTAAGAGCAGAGACGTTGTGAATGCCGAATTCAAATGATCTTGCGTTATAACTTTTCGTTGAATGAGCGCAGGCCCTAAACCAATTTGTGAGAAAATCTCAGCGAACCCCATTAAACTTAATACCACCCCCATAACAGCAAAACTTTCGGGAGCTATTAAACGAGCCAAAACAGCGGTATAACCCAACTGAATGAGAATTTGAAGAACAACCGTTGCGGTATTCCACGAAAAACTAGAAACTAATTTTCTACCTTCTGTGCTCATGATTTTACTGAAGTAAAGTTGAGCCATTTAACCATTCAAAAAAAAATAACGCAAAGAATAAACGAACATCTTACTTTTGATAGCCAAAAATTAATAGAACTCTCTATGCATATTCGACCTTGGACGTTGCTCTGTATTGCTTCATGTACTCTACTGCTGCTCTCCTGTGGGGGGGAGTCCAATTCTGAAAATCAAAAGAATGAAAATTCAGATGCCACCTTGGCTGAATTGAATAATAAAATTGCCAATGACCCGCAGAATGTTGCCCTGTATGTGGAAAGAGCCAATTACTATGGTAGTAAAGAAAGTTTTCAATTGGCTTTTGATGACTTGGCAAGGGCAAAACAAATTGACTCAACCCATGCTCCAATTTATGCTTCTGAAGGAAAATTCCACTTTGCACAAAAAAGAGTCCAAGACGCTTATCGCGATTACCAACGTTGTTTGAGACATGATCCAAAAAACCAAGATTGCCTTCTGGAAAAGGCGGCTTTGGACATTACACTTGAGAATTTCGACTTGGCTTTCAGTCAAATCAATGATGCGCTACGTCAAAATGAACGCATTGCATACGCCTATTATCTAAAGGGTAGAATTTATAGACAAACTAGAGATACAACTTTGGCTTTAAGTAGTTACCAAACTGCCATTGAGATTGATCCGGCCTATTATGATGCATACATTGAAGCTGGATTGGTTTGTGCAGCTTCGAAAAATGACTTAGCCATTCAGTACTACAATTCAGCCATTGAAATCAAGCCCAATTTCATTGAACCTTTGTACAACAAAGCCATGTATTTGCAAGAAACAGGAATTGCCATACCCAACAGATACAATGAAGCTTTGGCTTGTTATGATCAAATTATTGCCATTGACGCCAATGCTTCGGTTGCCTATTACAACAAGGGCTTTATTTACCTTGTTTATCAAAAAAATTATAGTCAAGCTGTAACCGAATTCACGAAAGCGATAGAAAAAAATCCGCAATATGCAGAAGCTTTTTACAATCGCGGATTGAGTTACGAATATCTGAGAAAAAACAAAGAGGCGCTAGCAGACTACAACCAAGCTCTAGCTATAAACCCAACATTCGACTTGGCAGCCAAAGGCAAATCAAAAGTTTTGGGTGAAAATTAATTCGGAAGAATGGTGGGTTGTATGCGTAGAACTTGATTTTTTTCTACTCCAGGCAAATATTCAAAAGCGCCTACAACAAATACTTTTTTTATTAATGTAATCTCCGGATGACCATCTGGGTGAAGTAACAATTGGGCGCCAAACTGAATGAAATTTCCAGATTGCTGCTCTTGTCCTGGTGAAAGGGGTTTCACTTGCAACTGAAGCTTCACACTTCCATCTATTAAAACATTCTGTTCACAATTCACACCCGAATTCTCATCGAAATAAAGCAGGTTTTGCTCTTTATTATCCGTGTAAAATCCGGGAGTATCAAATTCAATGGTTAATTCATTCAATCCAGCCTCTACCTGTATCATAGCCAATGGAAGTGCTTCACCAGCATTGGGTGAAACACCAGAAAACAAAACATCTTCTGTGGGAATAAGTGCCATGGTCTTCACTTCATTTTGCATCATCTTCCATTTCCGAACTCCATGATAACCGCCACTTGAAATAAAAATTTCAGAACCAATTTTAGTGAGTGTTTGTGGCCTGGTAAATCTTGCTGTATCAGCATGACCATCTTTTAAATCGGTCAAACCATCTCCCGCTATAATGGGAGTGCTTGACTTCCAAACAATTTGATTTTTGTATGGTAGAGAGACCACCAGTTCATTGTTGTAAAAAGTAAAGCCCCCCGCTTTGTCTTCTGGCAATTTCGGTTCATAAACAACCTCTTCCTTCTTTCCCTTTTTACGAATTATGTATCCATTACTCAAAAGCATATACCAACCTTTTTCATGAAATATCATTTCACGCGAATAAGCGTGCATTCCGCCTGGCAACTGACTTGGAACATACTTCCAAATCAATTTGCTCTTACCATCGGAACTTACCTTCCAAATGCTACAATCCAATGCACTTAAAACGTATATCTCGCCTTTCACCAACTGCACATCTATTGGATAAGGAATGGCGCCTTCCCAATCTTTAACAGCTGCAAACCTGAATTTTGTAAAATCATTCATTTTGCCATTTCCAAGAAAAGTGAACACCATTTTTTGATCGGGCGCAATAAGACGCACACAATGGTTGAATACATCGGCAACATAAAAAGCATTCTCCGCTGGAGATGCAGCCATTCCTGCAGGAAATTTAAATTGAGCCGCTGCATAATCTCCATCCTGTTTACCTCTAGTACCACCAATGACATGGGTTATTTCTTTATTCTCATTAAAACCCGTTACACGAAACTTGCTGGGTTCACTTGCAAACAATTCTCCTTCGGCCAAACACAGATCTGTTGGCAAAGCAATCAGCGGCTGGGCCCAATCTTTCACTTCCGGACTTACTACCGCCTGCCACAAGGCATAACTCGATGCATTTTCTTTCAACCAGCTTTTACATGTTGCAAATAAATCACTCAAATCCCACAACTCTCTTTTCTTAATAAAAGCCGGAGTTGCCATGTCTTTGTTATAGACTAAAATTTGAGGTAAGGGTTCGAAAACAGAAACTGGAATCCCCTCCCAAGAGGGTACAATTGCAACAGGGTGATTCAAATTAAATTGACGTATTAAATCCAACACTTCAGATCGAGAAAATGCTGGTTGACGGGCTTCAATGACAGTAATTATTTGAGATTGAGGTACTCCAACAAATTCTTCTTGAACATCAATTGCAGCACCCCAGCCCGTAATTTCTTCAGCCTTAATGCAGTTCAAAATCAGCAATTTGTTTGTGCACATTTTAGCATTAATTGCATAATCTGTATTGAACCATACGGTTCCTGCCGGAAATTCAAATGCGTTGACTGTATTTGAAACTAAAAGCAACAGCAACAGGTATACGCTGGAAAAATAAAACGTTCTCATCATGAGACAAATTAATGAAAAATTGTTGTGACTACCTTTGGAAGATGAAATTACTTTGGCTTTTCTTCTTACTCATTTTAACCGGTGTTGTCCAATCACAAGTCATTCCGACAGAACGATTAACCAATTGGTCCAATGCTGGAATGCCGAATTTAGATACTGCAAACTATCAAGAAATTTCGGCAATTGATCTTGGTATTATTGGAAATGGTGTTGTAGATAACGCTGCCTTATTAAACTCCTTTTTATCTAGCACTAACGCCAATAAAAAAATCCTTTTCTTTCCATCCGGAACGTATCTATTTGGTTCAACTCTGTATCTGAACGACTCCATTGTGTTCAGAGGTGAAAATGCCGATTCCACCTTATTTCAATTTAACTTAAACGGATCTGGCAATGCCATTCAAATCTCTGGCACAAAAGACAACCAAGCTCATATGCTGCTAGAAGACGCTCCAACTTTTCAGAACTTTATTCGAGTTGAAAACGCATCTGATTTCCAACCCAATTCGTGGATTGAGCTAGCCCAAGACGATTCCCAATGGGTTACTTCTTCTTGGGCAATTGGAAGTGTTTGCCAATATGTTCAAGTGTCTCATGCTATCGGCGACACCCTATTTCTTATTTCCGAATTAAGGAATAACTACTCTTTGAGTAACAATGCAAAAATTTTTCAAATTCACCCCAAGACCCATATTGGATTTGAATGCATGGGCATGGAACGAATAGACAATACGGCACCACAGCAAACCTCAACTTTGTTTTTCAATTATGCAAACACATGCTGGATAAAAGGAATTGCCATGAATAAATGCACTTTCAGTCATATTGAACTAAGTCACTCCAGTCAAATTTGCGTCTCTAGCAGTTACATGCATCATGCGCATGAATACGGCGATGGTGGCAGAGGTTATGGTGTAGTTATGCATTTTGGAACCGGGGATTGCTTGATTGAAAACAATGTGTTTGAACATCTGCGACATTCGATACTTCTGCAAGCTGGGGCTAACGGGAATGTCATAACCTACAACTACAGTCATGATCCATTTTGGTCCACAACTAGCCCATTCATTCCAAGTAACTCTGCAGGGGAATTGGTGTTACATGGTAATTACGTCTATCGCAATTTATTTGAAATGAATAGTGTTCAGAATATTGTTATTGACAACTCACACGGGCCCAATGGCCCTTACAACACGTTTTTGAGAAATCGAGCAAGTTTATTCGGATTGTTTTTTAGCGCAGATAATTCACCATCACAAAACTTCATTGGGAATGAAATACCGAATACTTCATTTCCATACAGCAGTGTGAATTACATGATACTCGGCGCAGATCATTTTCTTTTCGGCAATAACAACAAAGGAACAATAGATCCAATTGGCACAGAAAACATCTCTCTCATTTCGTTGGCGTATACGAACGCCCCAACATTTCTAAATGGACAAAACTTGGCTCAAATAGGGGCACCGAATACCATGGGGAGCTATCAAATTCCTGCCGAATTCAGATCTACAAATAATCAACCTTTGGCAGGCTCATGCAACCAACAACTGGTGCTTGGAAATTTCGAATTGAACCCAGGACTTATTTCCACCTTTCCTAATCCGTTCTCAGACATACTTCAAGTAGCAAGTCCACAGTTTGTTCAACGCTTAAACATATATAACTCTACAGGACAATTAGTTCTTACGCAGAAAAATATAGGCACACGGTTCAGCGTTCCAGGAAATGAATTGAAAAGCGGGGCATACTACTTACAAATTGAAACCCAATTTGGTTGTAGTTTCGTACGTGTGATAAAAATTGACTAATGAATCAAAAATCGATTTTCTGGAAAGCAAGTTTCCAAATCATGCTAACTTCACTCGCCCTGTTGGTTGGTGATTACATGATGCAACGAGTGAGTATTGATAGTAACCTTACCCTAATAGTAGCCGCCGTTGTCATTGCACTTTTGAACCGATTTGTTAAGCCCTTGCTGGTACTTTTGACTATTCCCGCAACGCTTTTCACTTTTGGACTGTTCTTATTGGTCATTAACGCCGCTGTGTTATTGATGGCAAGTGAATTGGTTGAAGGTTTCAAAATTGAAACATTTTGGTCAGCGCTTGGACTTTCACTTATCATATCACTTATTAATGCCCTTTTGGGCGGCGACGGCAAAGTCAAGGTACAACGAATGAGAATGGACAATGATTCAGAATAAATTTTTTGGGATACTTGCTTGCATTTTACTTTTCACCCAAACGCATGCACAATCTGAAGGGGAAGATGGGAGCTTCGGAGGACTGTCTATCGGATATTCTCAGTTAGGTCCAAGTGAAGCATACACCATAGGAGGTGAATTCTACAAAGTTTTCCGAGAGCATTACACTTTGAATTATTCTCTTGGCGTAGGGTATGTTCGCGACGGTGGAGTTATGGTTCAAGGGGCAGCTAGTTTATTTGCGGCAGCAGCATTGGCTCTAGCTTTTGATGATGCATCTATTGGATATGGGCTAGGCACACTTTTGCTTGCGGTGCCTGAAGGTGTGGGCATGTATGTTGAAAAACAACACAAACTGCATGTAAGTGTAAATCCACTGAGAGCAGAATATTGGTATCGGGGAACAAACTACAGAGAGGGAGGAAATTTAGGATTAAACCTAGGTATCCGCACGGAATTCCGGACGCGTACTCCACGCACACTCATTGCCTCTCCTAAGATTTCCACCACGCTCTTCTATTTTGAAAACGAGAAATTCCCACCTTACACCATTCAATTTAGTTTGCTTTTCGCTGTTGGACCAAAATACACTCCTTATGAGCATCCCTTCTTCATGCCCGGAAATGACTAAGGTGTGTTGAAAAAATAAAGTTCATGCCCTTGAAGCTCAGCAAAAAAAATGTAGCATTGTAACATGAAAAAAATTGTTTTTATATCCCTAGGCCTTTTGTTCATTGCCATGCATGCATGCACGAGCGCTGAAGAAAAAGCCCATCAAGAAAAAGTAGAAAAAGAAGTTAATCAAGCGAAAGATGATCTGAAAAAGCTCGAAGACGCATCGAATCAAGAACCAGCAAAATAAGCGCCTGTGAAAAACTGTTTGGTTGAATTGCAAGATGTTTCTATTTATCAGAACAAAAACCTGATTCTGGAATCCATAGACTTGGAAATTTTCGAAGGTGAATTTGTTTTTTTAATAGGGAAAACGGGAAGCGGAAAGTCTTCGTTGCTAAAAACATTATACGCAGATGTTCCGCTTACAGCGGGAAAAGGAATTGTTTGCTCTCATGATTTGAAGTCGACCAACCTCAAAAAAACAGCGATGCTGCGCAGAAAATTGGGAATTGTATTTCAAAATTTCGAATTACTGATAGATCGTAGCGTAAAAGACAATCTTGAATTTGTGCTTCGAGCTACAGGATGGAACAACAAATCGGCCATTAAAAGCAGAATTGAAGACGTTTTAGAGGTTGTAGGCCTTGCACATAAAATAGACAAACTTCCATTCGAACTCAGTGGCGGTGAACAGCAGCGTGTGGCCATTGCGAGAGCCTTATTGAACTCACCACACTTAATTATTGCCGACGAGCCTACGGGTAACTTAGACCCCAGCACGGCCAATGAAATATTGGTACTGTTGCAAACTATATCACAAGGTGGAACAACCATTCTCATGGCATCTCATGACTATGAAGCCATGAAAAAATACAGCACACGTATTCTTTTGTGTCAAAATAAAAAGCTCATAGAAGCCCCGAATACGGCTGATATTCTCAACGTTATTCAACAAAACTAGTGGATGTTTCTGTTGTCATACCGTGTTTCAAAGAACCTCGATGGGAAAACACCATACGAAGTATTGAGTCTCAAATAGGAATTCAAGCTGAAGCCATTGTTGTTGACGGCAGTGCAACTCCCGACTTTTTTTCGAAATGGGATTTCAAAATTCCGGTGACATTTATACATGAGCAAGATGCTGGGGTATATGATGCTATGAACAAAGGCATTGCAATTGCTCAAGGAAAATGGATTCTCATTCTAGGTGCTAACGACCACCTTGCTTCCGATTCCTGCCTCAAACAACTACCTCTGGAATTGGATGTAGATTTAATTCTTTGTGAAATTGAAAATATTGATAAAGACCACGCTCTAACTCCTTCCATACATCGTTCAATTTGGTCGAAATTCATCTACTGGAAACACACCCTGCATCAACAAGGTGTATTGTATAACCGTAGATGCTTCCTGAAGAATCAATTTCAAATTGAGTATAAAATTCTAGGCGACTATGCCTTTCACCTTCAACTTCGAACCCAAAACTTAAATGCCCACCATACTGATGTAATGCTATCAAAATGCGACGGCAATGGACTATCGAAACAATTCAATTGGGGTCTTTATGCCGAAGAATTAAAACTCAAAAAACAACATTTATCGCTGCTATTTTATTGGATTCAAATTCCTTGGGTAGCCATTAAATTTTTGTTTAAGAAAATGTTCTAATTCAAAGGGCGAATTCGGTGTCCCTTCGGTGCGTCCATATATTGTTGAACAAATGAAGCACTTAACTCAGAGCTCGACAATGGTGTGAGTTTTTCTTTCAACTCATCTACATCATGAATTTGCTCTTCTTTGTAATTCAAGTATCCGTATGCGTTTGGCAGCCCGTTTTCAATGAGCAATACCATGAGTTCATGAGGCTCTCTGCCACGAAATGTAATCAGGGCGTGATTGGGATGAAACGCTTTCTTCTTCGCTTGCATTAACCTTGAATTATGCAAAGCAACAGGCTCTAAATCCTGATCACTTGGCAGTCCCATACACTGCAATGAAAAGCCGTAATTTTCACAAAACCGTATTAACCACCGCTCTGCAACTGGTAGGGTTGGAAAAACGCGCAATGGCGATTGCTGGCCCGTCAAAGTTGTTGCAACCAATTTCAAATAACCACGTTGATCGGTCATTTCAAAAATACCCGCCTTGGTCTTTCGTTTTTTCTGAGCTACATTGAACTTGGGCTGAAACTGACGTATTGCCTCATCTTCAACTAGCAACGCCACTAATTCACTGCTGGTCTCAATGGCGTCGATACTGCAAACTTCGTTACTAAACAACGCTTTTTTAGAAGGATCACCGTTTTGAAAATGTTCTTTAATTCGCTTTCGAATATTTATTGCCTTTCCAATATAAATTGGCGTGCCTTTGGCATCACGCATAAAATACACACCGGTCGATTTCGGTAAATCATCAATGGTGCTTTCAGGAAGTTGATGTGGCAAATACGTTTCAGCACTGCCTCTTCCCAAAAAATTCAATACTTCCTCCTTCCCTATCTCATTCCATACCATTTCAAACAATTGAACGGTAGCAAGCGTATCGCCCATGGCGCGGTGCGCCTGAACATTCGTTAAATGCAATGCACGGCACAGGTGTTCCAAGCCATAACGCTCCAATCCGGGAAACGCTTTTCTAGCTAGTCGAATGGTGCACATGCGCAATGGAGTCCAATTCAGACCACATGCTGAAAATTCTTGCTTCACGTAATGAAAATCAAAGTTTACATTGTGAGCCACAAAAACTGCGTCCTTTAAAAAATCATAAATTTCATCTGCCACCTCTTCGAACCGCGGTGCACGAGATAACATTGCATCTGTAATTCCTGTGAGTTGAACTACAAATGGAGGCAAGCGCTTACCTGGGTTAATGAGTGTTTCGAATCGATCTACCTCTTTTGTACCGTCATGCAAAACAATGGCAATTTCAGTTATACTGCCCGGTTCGGCGCGTCCCCCTGTTGTCTCTATATCTGTAATGGCAAATAACATAAATATTGAATCGGGTGAATTTCGTGCTTATTTTTGAAGTTCACCTTGATTGTTATGAAAAAAATTCAATTGTTCATATTTCTCATGCTTCCACTCTGCTTGCTTGCGCAGGAAGAACGACATGGCTTTCGATTTGGCTTGAACATGGGCATGTATTTCCCGAGTAAAATTTCGGCGAACTATTACAATGGTTCGGCACAATATTCTTTCAGTGATCCAAATGAGGTTCGTATGTATTCCATTGAAGAACGCCTGCGACTTACCCCACAGACCATAGCCACTATTACCAATGCGTATAATGCCAGTGGTTTTCATTTCAATTATGATTCGTATCCGGCGGCAATGCGCTACAACGGGGCTTTTCAAATGGGTGTGCAATTGGCATTTGATGTAAACAATGCTTCATGTTTCTTCATGAATCTCAATGCATGTAAAGTAAAAACCGTAGACCGATTCACCATTGTTCTTGAGGGAACAACGCAACAGCAAAACATGCAAGAAGACATTCGACTGTTTCAAATTGTTGGCAATGAACAGCGGTTCAACGCCAACTTAGGATATAGAACAGGCTGGGCTTTGGAAGGCAATGGCCTTTTCTTTGTGCAGGGTGGCGGAAGTTTATTAGGGACAAAAGTGGTAAGTAATCAAGTATTTATAGCCAATCAAACCTATGATTTAATCATTGGCGCACAGAATCCAAACCAGATTGTCAACTACATTCCACGAACAGGCATTGGATTTGGCTATTTCATTGGAACCGGATTTTTCTTGCCCCTTGGAAACCAATTTGCAGAGCTTTCATTTAATCTTTCAAAAGATAAAATGATCCTAAATAACAATGAATTTAAAGGATGGAACAAAGTACTTACACTCAGTGTAAGTATTTAGCCGAGGGTAAATGAGTCTGCGTCTTCCAGTGCAGGAAAATTTGCCCTGAAAGTTTGTAGTTCTTCAAGAGATAATGTTTCCACACTTTCACCGCGGAAATTAATAATTGCAGAATCTCCACTGTACATGTGTCCGTTCCCGTCTTTTCCAATTCGATTCACTCCAATCACGTACGACACATTTTCAATTGCCCTGGCCCGCAGTAATGTTTTCCAAACTTCAGCCCGAACACTGGGCCAATTGGCAACATAAATGAGAAGATCATATTTCGGGGAACGATTTATTATTTCATTTCTAGTCCAAATGGGGAAGCGCAAATCATAACAAATATTCAGCAGTATGTTCCATCCCCTCCATGAAACCAAACACTGCTCTTGACCTGCTCGGTACACCTCATGTTCACCAGCAAAAGAAAAAAGATGCCGCTTGTTGTATTGACTCAATTCACCATTTGGACGAACAAAAAACAGTCTGTTGTAAGAACCATCATCTTCAGAAACAGCTACGCTTCCTACTACAGCCGCATTCAATTGAGCCGCCTGTTTCTTCATCCATGTAACACTCGGAAACTCACCTTCTATTCGCTTTTCTGCAACTCCTGTGTTCATAGTGAAGCCGGTAGAAAACATTTCAGGCAAAATGAAGATATCTTTTTCATCTGAAGCGTACTGACTGAGCAAATTCGAAAAATGCTCAAGATTGGCTTGAACATTTTCCCAAATTAAATGAGTCTCTATCAATTGTACACGCATGACCTATTTTCTATTCATGGATACCAGGTATCTTAAAATTGCCTGCTCATCAGATTTGGTCAGCTTTGTACCTTTTTTTTCATTGGACAATTCAACCATCTCAGGTACATGATGATTCCAACCTTTAATACCTTCTGATTTTGGATCTTTCAATTTGTGACAAGCATCGCAGTTGGCTTCATATAAACTCATACCCTTGTTCAATTCTTCAAGAGTTACATCGGCATATAAATCCTGCACTCGCTTCACATCGTCTTTTGTAAGACCTGAAGTTGAATCGGAATGCTTTGAAACTGCGCACCCTACGGCTAAAAATACAGTTGCTAAAAAAAATAATTTTTTCATGATTTGAATTAAAATGATGGACAAGCCACGGTTCTGAATTTTGTTTTGTAAACGGCTTTTCCTTTTGGTGATTTCACGCTATATCCGAGAACTACAGTTTTCGATTCACCCGGATTGAGCGTAAACCTCCACGATAAACGCCCAGTATTCTTTTCAAGTTCCGCACCCGAGATTTCCAACATACCCACTTCAATGTCGCCATTACTCGAGATTGGCAACTGATCCTCTAACAAAAATTGAATGGGTTTGTCTCTGTTGTTTCGTACGGTAGTTTCAAAATAAAACGTTTCCTTTTCATTGTTTCCAATGAACTGACGTTTGCTAAGTTCCGATTGTTTTTTGCGCGACATGGCAATTCGCTTGTCACGACCCAAAGACAGCGAAAGTGTATCATCTACGCTGGCCGTGTTTATAAAACTTTGACCCAAATAAGCTCCTGCGAAAAACACACTTGCTTTTCCACTCACTAAATTCAAGGTATTCCATCCGACCACCTTTGCAGTTAAAAAAGCGTCCCCGTCTTGCTTTGGCACAGCATAATGCATGTATGTCGCTGGCAAGGTATATTGTGTAACATCTACAACATATGGCTTACCATCTGCAAGAATGGAATACGGATTGGGAATATCAAATTCAGAGGTTAATTCAGGGATAGATACATTGTTAAATCTGACTTCTTCCTTTTCCTCCTTTTTCAGATAATCCGATCTTCCATTTGCCATATCCATAATTGTAACAGCCTCTAAATTCTTCTGAACGCCCGCCACTTGTTGCATTTGATCGGCTAGATCCCACACACCCATCTCTGGTTTTTCTGCTCCTTGCAAAGGTTCTGCGGTGCTCAATATCATTTTAACATCTATCCAATCCAATCCCGAATTATTAAACACATTCGCATGATAATCCAATACAACTGGATCAACGGCATTTGCAGCTCGCACGTCGTATTTCGGCGCCCAACCAGCATTTCGAACCAAATACTTCAAACTAAATGTTGCGTTCACGCTAGACTTACAATCAATAACAATGGTAACTTCAGATGTTGGAGGATTCATTGAAGCATTCAGCTCGGATAACTGCTGATTCACCTGCCTTAGTTCAGCATTTAATTTTGATTCTTGTTCCTCAGCTTGCAACAGGAATACATTAATCTCCGTATTACGCTGTCTGAAAAAATTGGCTGCCTTTTCAATTTCTGCAATTGGAACATTGTTCGAAGTTCCACCAATGGCTTCATTTCGAAATAGAATTTCCCTTTCTCGCTGGTAAACACCTTTTTCGGCTTGCAACTTCGATATGTCTTTTTGCAATTTTCCTTGTCTCTCTTTTAAATTTTCAATGGAAGCATTTTGCTTCATCTCTTTCAAATAGTTATTCCGAATGGTCACACTTTGTATGGTAACGTCCTTTTCAGAACATTCTAAAACAACACTCTCGGGTTGCATATTGGCGCTCAATCCATCGAATACAAGTGTTGATTTTCCTTTCGGCAATGCGCTCTCTGATTCATGCAGAAGTTCTGCCCCTTGCAAATAGACAGTGACCTGTTTAATTTGCGATTTTAAAATTTGTTGTGCTTGTATTGAGATGCATGATCCAATGAAGAGCACAAGTGAAAACGTGTATTTCATTTAGAATTTTTTTGAAATTGAAATTTCGTGAATAAAATGATGCTTTGAGAAATTAAATTGTTCATGGGTAACAACATAAGCAGCCATCCAATTGCGGTAATACAATCCCGCACGAGCAAGCCATCCTGTGGTTGATTCGAAATTTTTACAACCAATTCCTGCGGTCCATCTGCGCAAATTCAAATTTGCCGTGACTTGATACCAATTTCTATTTTCACCTTGCATCACCCCCCTCTTTCCAAGAGCCAAAAGAGACACACTTGACCTTCTTGAAATAGGCAACGAACCTCCCACTTGACAACTCCAAATCTGTTTCATTTCAACCAGCTCATCTTGAAAAGGAAAAATCATGATATCTCTATTTTTATAATTCACCCCAACCAGAAATCTTCCTGCAGGATTACTCATAACATGCCAGCCGAGTGACCAAGCCAATTGTTTACTTGAAGTTTGACTTGCAGAAAAATCTCCTTGTTGCCTCTCCAATTGCACACCAAGACCTGTATGCCAAGTTTTTCTTGATAGATAGCTATGTGTTGCGAATTGCACTCCAACTGTATTTCTATGATCACCCATAAAATTAGTCGTAATTCCAACCGCTGAGTAAATGGAATTCAGATTGACTTGGCCTTGGAAACCAACATTTTTTTCCGAGGTCACATAAGTACTTGCCTTATTGTATTCCAAAGGAGAAACTATCAACGAAGGATTTTCAGTAGGTAAAAAGAATGAAACGTTTGCACATCTAAATTGCGCATGCATGAGAGATGTCATGCACGAAAAGAATAGAATGATTGCTATTCGCATGTGACCAAGTTACGAATGTTTTTTAACCTTTAAACTCGATTAATCGACGAGCAGCCTCTAAGAGCTCAGCATCTTCTTTTGCAAAGCAGAATCGAAGCCGTTTATGAGCATTGCCGTCTTTGTAAAAAGGAGACAAGGGAATACTGGTCACCTTCGCCTCTTTGTTCAGCCTTACCGCAAAATCGAAATCCGATTCATCGGAAATAGCACTGTAATCGAGCACTTGAAAATAGGTGCCTGCGCAAGGTAAAATTTTCCAGGCACTTCCACTTAACGCTTCCACAAAAAGGTTTCTCTTACGCTCGTACATGCGAGAGATTTCAGAATAGTCGACAGTCTTCATGTATTCGGCAATGGCAA
>CAYSEX010000049.1:0-15943 GCA_964430305.1 uncultured Chryseobacterium sp. | reverse complement strand
TCAAATCTATACTTCAATACCATGATATACAAGCCAGATGGAATTAACAATGGCCTAGTGTTATTCCAATTTAGAGAAGATGATAATGGTGATGGCATGTTCACGGAGGGCAATGAAGACATGTATTCCATACAAGTGCAATTGACAGAAGCAGGTTGGTCTCAAATCTCTCAGCGTTATGATCAAATTCCAACATTGGTCAATGGTGCTGCATCTGCTGCATTGGGTAATGGAATTCATGAGCCACACAAACTGTTGAAAATTTCTGTGCTCATGCTTGCGAATCCAACCTCAGGATATTCCAAGGCTTGGATGGATTATATCATATTTACGGAAGGATCTGAATTAATTCCATAACGCTCATGCGACTGATACAATTATTTTTTGGTTCCATTCTGCTGTTTTCATGCGTCTCCGTGAAAAATCTTGAGTTGTATGATAGAATGGAAGCGGATTATGGATCAACAAACGGATTTAATCTTTCTCTTCCTCATGTTTTTCAAGACAACATGTCTTCAGAGGTTTGGTATACAAAAGCCAACGCCTGTCTGCAAGTGAGCCCTGAATCGATAGAAAAGTATGCCGGTTCTGGTGCAATGAAAATAACATGGAACAAGCAAGCGGGCGATTGTCCGTGGTTGGGTCTTGGAATTGGATGGGGAAATTGGACAGGTAAGGACCTCTTAGCAGTTGAGAATAATGCGTGCTTATCTTTTCGCGTGAAAGCAGACCATGGTGAGTTTTCAGGGCTTCCTTGGGCCTTAGGTATGGAAGACTTTTCTGGAGCACAGGCTTGGTTGGGTCTAACAGGTAAATATGTAAAGGGGGGAAAGGTGACAACAGAATGGAATGAATTTATAATACCACTTGCTGACTTTACTTTTGAGAAGTGGAATATGGACGGTTCCTCCGTTAAGCAGCTCATCTTTCAATTTGAATCAAGCGGTACAGTGTACATAGACGAAATTCAAATTGTTCCGTACATCGCACCCGTGAAACCAGCACTTGTTTTGCAGAACACCTCTGTTCCAACAAAACACAACGGAAAAGTTGATGGTGTAATTCAACCGAATGAATATTCGGGATATGTTCAAGTAACCATGGGGTCTTTATTTGTAAACTATGACAACGAATATGTGTATTTCGGTTTAGTCAACAGAGACAAGACCCAACCTATGAATGCACAATCGGGAAAGGATATTTGGAATGGTGACGCGCTTGAGATTGCATTTTCCACGGAGTCGAATCTTTTGCCAAATAGGCCATTCTTATACGCTTCTGATAAACATATTGGTATTCAACTGGCTGCTCCTTATGCCTGTTTTGATTGGACTTCAAATCAAATAATCCCTGCTGAAGTTGTCTCTAAACAAAATAACGAGGGACAAATTGCAGAGGTTAAAATAGCTTGGAGCGACTTAAAAGTGAATCCTTGGAAAGTAGGTGGAAATTATAATTTTGAATTTGCCCTGGATATGGCTTTGTCGAGTTCTAGCCGAGATCAACAGCAACGTTGGTCTGCCGTGAATGATGAAAACTTCTACAACAAGCCCGCTTCTTGGGGGGTATTAAAAATTGTTTCATTTGAATAAGTTATGAGAAGATTCTGGATTCTTTCATTTTGTTTACTATTCGTGTCGCCGGCTTGCACCGCCCAAAAATCGTCTTCAAGAGTTGAGAAACTTATAAAACAAATGACGATAGAGGAGAAGGTTGGACAAATGACTCAGTTGAATTTAGATGTAATCTGTGAAGGTGAAATCTATAAACTGGTTGAACCGCATCACATTCAACAAGACAAATTGGAAAAGGCGATTTTGAATTATCATGTTGGTTCAATTTTGAACTGTGGCGGTCATGCTTATCCGCTCACACAGTGGCATGAAATCATTGGGAGCATTCAGAAAATGGCAACGACTGAATCACGATTAAAGATTCCAGTTTTATACGGTATTGATGCAATTCACGGAGCGAACTATGTCACCGGCTCTACGTTATTTCCGCAACAATTGGCTCAGGCAGCTACGTTTAATCCCAGTCTCACAGAAGAGGGAGGCAGAATTACCGCTTACGAAACGCGCGCTGCAGGTATTCCTTGGAATTTCTCTCCGGTTTTAGACGTTGGCAGAAACAAAAACTGGTCGCGCTTTTTTGAAACCTTTGGTGAAGACCCGTATGTATGTAGTGTCTTTGGTAGCGCGCTTGTGCGTGGATACCAAGGCGGCAACGGGTCTGTTGTAGATGACCAACATGTGGCTGCTTGCATGAAGCATTTCTTGGGCTACAGTGGAACACGCACAGGCTTTGATCGCACACCTGCAATTATTTCAGACATTGAATTGCGTGAAATTTATCGTCCATCTTTTCAAGCGGCAATAGATGCTGGAGCATTAACTGTGATGATTAACAGTGGCGAAATCAATGGTATTCCAGTGCATGCCAATCCAAAAATTTTAATCGATTTGTTGCGCACTGAAATGGGTTTCAAAGGTCTTGCTGTTACGGACTGGGAAGACATTATTAAGTTGGTTAAGAACCACCGCGTTGCAGCTGATTTGAAAGAAGCAACTTACTTGGCAGTCATGGCCGGAATAGACATGTGCATGGTGCCAAATGATTACGACTTCACCAAGTATTTAATTGAATTGGTGAAGGAAGGAAGAATTTCTGAAAAGCGATTAGATGTGAGTGTGCGCAGAATTTTAGAAACGAAGAATAAGCTGGGATTGTTCGAGAACGCCATGCCACCAAACATTGCAGCGTTTCCTGAATTTGCTTCAGAAGGCCACAAGACAGCGGCATTGCATACAGCAGAAGAAAGTATTACGCTTCTTGAAAACAAGAGTAACATTCTTCCTTTGAAGAAAGATGCGAAGATTTTTGTTACCGGTCCGGCAGCAAATTCCATGACATTGTTGAATGGTGCTTGGACACGCACCTGGCAGGGAACAGACGCGCAATTCGATGATGCTTCGAAGAACACCATTTATGAGGCGCTTCTTAGCAAGAATAAGAATGTTACGTTCAATGAAGTATGTGGTTTAGAAACCATGAACAAAATGAATGGTAATCCGTTGGAGATGGCAATGAATGCCGATGTTATTGTGGTTTGTGTGGGTGAATTGCCAAGCACAGAATTACCAGGTAACATTTACGATTTAGAACTTCCAAAGGCGCAGCAAGAGTATGTGAAGATGCTACAAGCAACGGGCAAACCTGTGGTGTTAGTTATGGTTGAAAACAGACCGCGGATTGTTCGCGATATTGTTGACGAATGTTCGGCGGTTGTAATGGCTTATCAGCCGGGCGATTTCGGAGGAGATGCCTTAGCGAATATTTTATTTGGCGATGTGAACCCAAGTGGGAAACTTCCATTTACTTATCCCAAGTATCAGGTGGGAACTTCAACTTATGACCACAAGTATACCGAGACCTTCGATAAAAATTTTGGGAACAACGCCTTCCAACCGCAATGGGAATTTGGACATGGATTATCTTATTCTACAATTGAATATTCCAATTTGAGCGTTTCTTGTGAAGATGAAATTACGGTGAAGGTAAATGTTCGAAACGCAAGTAATCGCACAGCTAAAGAATCGGTTTTACTTTTTGTTACAGATGAAGTAGCTAGTGTTACGCCTGCCGTTAAAAAATTAAAGGCCTTTGAAAAAATTGAATTGGCGCCCAATGAAATGAAAGAAGTTGTTTTTGTTTTGAATAAAAGAGATTTTGAATTTATTGGAGCTGATGCTGAACCCGTTTTTGAGGCAGGTTATTTTCAAATTAAGATTGATCAACTTTCACAAAGAATAGAATTGAAATGAAGTATATAATTTTTGCGTTCATGCTTGTATTTGCATTGGCTTCTTGCAAGCAGTCAGATCCTGAAGATGTTCTGGGCAGACAGGGTGATGTTGTAACTTTTGCTGGTAGAGATTGGGATGTAAAATATAGTCTGGTGCCTGTGGGACCAGGGCCAAATAATTTTTCAAGGTTATATGACGATGTATGGGTCGACGAAAATGGTTATTTGCATTTAACCATAGACAAACATGATGATGTGTGGTATTCGTCAGAGGTAATTTCGCAAGACACTATGGGATTCGGGACCTACACGTGGACCATTCAGGCTGATCCAATGAGTTTCTCTGAGAATGTTGTGTTCGGATTGTTCACTTGGGATAACAACACGTTTTATACCGACGGAAATTCAGAGGTAGATATTGAATTTTCAAAGTGGGGTGATATATCAAGCACTTCACCTACAACATTTTCAGTACAACCCGTGAGTTTTGGGAGTTTTTATGCTGAAAGAACGAAAGAATTAGAGGTAGACCCAGTTATTTTAAATGGTGTAACAACGCATCAGTTTACGTGGTCAGATACACTAATAACTTGGAAGAGTTACGCAGGTGATTTGCCTCAAGGAAATGTAATTGCACAATGGTCTTTTGATTTAGATCACCCCGCTCGAGTGAAACAAGAAGGTGGCCAATCGTCTCTGCCTATTGTTATACCATCTCCTGGAAATACAACCAACGCGCGTATGAATCTGTGGACCATTCCATATCAAGGTATTGGGCCCAATAACGGCCTGAAGCATGAAGTGGTGATTCGTAATTTCACCTACCAGCCGTTGTAACGTAAAAAGAAATGTTGCAAGCAAAAATTCTCGAAGGAAAGTATAACAAGACTATGCTTATTTGTAATTAACCCAAGTGAATTTCGTCTATGGCGGGCTCAACGAATTTCTCATTGATGGTCTGAAGTAATTCAGATCTGGAATTAAATATCTCAGCTCGCAAAGGTGCACTGTCAAACTTCAAGTGTAGGGTTCTTCCCTCAACGCGAATAACTCTTGTTTTCTTGAACAATACAGGCCCCATAGCTTCTTGATATGCTTCAATTATTTTAGATTCAGTAATACGTTGTTTAAGTGGCGAACGTTCAATCCACTCAGCCAACGCTTCTTTCAAAGAAAAGGTGTTAGTGTTTTTCATGGGATTGAATAGCGTGTTGATCAATAATGATACGCTCGAAAGGTACCCATAATTCGCGAAGCACGCTCGGAATTCTTTCAACATCGGTGTCGGATAGGAATACTTGTGTTTGTGTGTGTTTTGAAATCCAATCGAACAAGGCCTTCAATCTATACTCATCTAATTTTTCTGCAATGTCATCTAACAACAAAAAAGGTTCTTTTTCAAGTTGCTTTTTTGTATATTCAAACTGGGCAAGTTTTAAAGCTAACAAATAAGTCTTTTGTTGACCTTGTGACGCAAACTTTTTTACGGGTTGAGCTTGCAATTCAAAGCCAATATCATCTTTATGTACCCCAACGGTGGTGCGCTCTGCATAGATATCTTTTTGAAGTGTTTGATCTAAAAGTGAGGCGAAAGAAAACTCATTTAAATCACTTTCATAAATAAGATTGGGCGCTTCATTCGGTTCACCAATTTGTTCGAAGATGGAATGGAAAATGGGCGTGAATTGAATAAAAAATTGTCTCCGTACACCGTGAATGAAATTTCCCAATTCAACCAATTTCAAATCATAAACACTCAATAGCTCCTTTACATCTGTGATGTGCATTCGCTGATTTTTCAGAAGTGAATTGCGTTGATCCAACACTTTGTTATAATGTATCAGAGATTGCAGATAATTGCTATTGGTTTGTGAAAGGCATTGATCCAACCATTTTCTACGAATTTCACTCCCTTCCCGAATTAGGTCTACATCATAGGGAGTAACCACCACTAGAGGTAAATAGCCAATATGGTTAGCAAGCTTCTCATAAGCTTTTCCGTTTTTTGAAACACTTTTCTTTTTGGATTTGAAAAGTTGATAAGCGATTCGAACATTTTCGTCATCTACCAAATAATCACCCACAACAGAACCTTGTTCTGTGTTGAACTGAATACTATTTTGGTCAATGGAAGAGAAATACGATTTGCATAGACTCAAGCTATGAATGGCATCTAAAAGGTTGGTTTTGCCAGAGCCATTTTTTCCCAAAAAGCAAACAAACCCTGTTTGAAAGGAGAGTTCAATTGTGGAATATCCCTTAAATTGGAATAATTGTAACTTTTTGAGGGTGTGTTTTTGCATGATTTGAGGAGCAAAGGTAAAAATTCCTTATTTTCGCACCTCAATAAATCATTATGGCAAAGAACCTTGATCAAAATGTAGAAGCAGAAGACGTAAAGCCCTCATTGCAAAATGAGAACTTCTTCGATAAATACAGAAAAGCTATAACTTATGTGAGCGCTGCATTGGTGCTAGTTCTTGGAAGTTATTTCGCTTACGAATACGCATACGCTAAACCGCGCAACCATGAGGCAGAGGTGGCATTTTGGAAAGCCTACAATTATTTCATGATTGATAGTACGGAGTGGGCTTTGAATGGTAAAGATGACGCCCTAGGTTTTGAGTCAATCATTGCGCAATATGACGGTACGCCTGCTGCAGAATTGTCTCACTATTGCGCAGCCATTATCTACAGAGATAAGGGCGATTTCGGAGCTGCTCTATCGCACTTTGAGCAAGTTAACGTAGACGACCAAGCTGTCTCTGTTTATGTTACTGGAAACATCGGTGACATGCATGTTGAAATGGGCAATTTAGAAGAAGGAGTGAAGCATTTTGAAAAAGCAGCAGCGGCTTCAAAAGCTAACGGCACACGTGACTATTTGGCCGGCGAGTATTACTTGAAAGCAGCTCGTGTATACATGGAACAAAACAACAAAGACAAAGCAAAAGAAACTTTGGAAAAGGCCCTAGAAGGTGCTGACAAACGCGCTGCTTTCTATGGTGAGGCTGAGAAGTTGTTGAACATGCTGAAAGCACAAGGATAATGGCTACTACCAACTTATCAAGCGGAACTTTTTTCGAAATTGATCAGGTTGAGAACATTGAAATAGCCATTGTAGTAGCGAAGTGGAATACTGAAATTACTGAGGAATTATTCAACGGAGCAAAGGAAACTTTGCTCCGTTTTGGTTTTAATCCCAAGAACATTCATAAACATTATGTTCCAGGCAGTTTTGAATTGGCTCTCGGTGCGAAATGGTTGGCGGGTCAATCCACTATTCAAGGCGTCATTTGCCTAGGATGCATTATTCGTGGTGAAACGCCTCACTTTGAATTTGTAAGTATGGCTACAGCTCAGGGAATACAAGATGTGGCCTTGCAATCTGAAAAGCCAATTGTATTTGGTGTCTTAACAGACGATCATATTCAGCAAAGTAGAGATCGAAGCGGCGGAGAAAAAGGCAACAAGGGCGTAGAAGCAGCTTTCACTCTAGCTGAAATGATTCATTTGAAAAATTCCTTACATTCGTAGGGTGCCTTATCTAAAAAAAGTTTTCATTCTCATTCTTGTTTTGGTCCACTTCCAAATTGTGGGTCAGGAACTTTCCTTTATTGAAAATAAAGGGCAATGGCCTTGGAAGGTCCAGTTTGCGTTATCTACAGAAACTGGGAAATCTTTTTTTGAAACGAACGGTATAACACATCACTTTATTGACGCCTCATCAATTGCTAAAGCGCATAGAGGAGAGGCTTCAGACAAAGAAATACGAGGGCATGTTTTTAGAACTAAATTCATTGCAGCAAATTCAGTTCGACCCAAAGGTGAAAACCGCCTTCCTACCATCTACAATTATTTTTTAGGAAATGATGCCACGAAATGGGGAAGGGCATGTCAGTCCTATGCAGGTTATTGGTATGACAATTTGTATCAAGGTGTAGATTTACATGTATACCAAAACAACGGTTTTGCGAAAATGGATTGGGTTGTACAACCGCATGCTTCCCCCAGTTCTATTCAATGGAAGTACGAAGGAACAGATGAGGTGAACATTGAAAATGGCAGGCTTGTTATTCGAACAGCCCTCGGTGAACTCATAGAACAAGCACCCATTGCTTATTTCCTTATTCCTTTGGAAGGTGAGGCTGCTGGAACAAATGAACCAATTCGAGTGAGAGTTCCATGCTCATTCAAAGAAGTCAATGGTGTCTTCTCTTTTCAGGTGGGAGAGTACAATAAAAAATACACTTTGGTTATAGACCCGGAACTCATTTTTAGTTCCTACAGTGGCAGTTATGATGATAATTTCGGATACACCGCTACTTATGATAGCTATGGGAATTTAATTAGCGGAAGCAGTGCGTTTGGGCAAGGATATCCAACAACTTTGGGTGCATACCAAACCACTTGGGGAGGTGGAACGGGTCAAGGTAATTTGGCTGGCACTGATATGGCTTTGTCTAAATATGATGCCTCGGGAACCTTCATGCAGTGGAGCACATTTCTTGGAGGTGATCATGATGATTTACCACATAGCATCATTTGCAATGAAAATGATGAGCTACTTGTATTCGGCACCACCTCGTCTTTGAATTATCCTGTCACCACCGGAGCGTTTGATACAAGCTTTAATGGTGGCGTTTCTTTTTCTCCTTTTGGTGTTGGAACCTTATACTCCAACGGCTCTGATATTGTAGTCTCTAAGTTGAGCGTGAATGGTGATCAATTGGCGGCTTCTACATTTGTGGGTGGCTCTGCAAATGATGGAGTGAATACAGCGATGGGACTCAAGTTTAATTATGCCGATGAGTTTCGAGGTGAAATAGATTTAGATGCGCAAGGAAATGTTTACGTCATTACAAGCACACAAAGTGCTGATTTTCCAATACAGGGTGCGGCTCAAGCTGTATACAATGGTCTTCAAGAGGCGTGTATTTTCAAAATGGATGAAAATCTCTCACTTCTCTTGTTTTCAACTTTTTTAGGAGGAAGTGATGACGATAGTGGTCTAAGTTTAAGCTTCGATCAGGTTGGAAATGTGTTGGTTTGCGGTGGTACACAATCTACAGACCTGACCTGGATTGGTGCGCCCTACCAGAGTGCGTATGCAGGCGGAAACGCAGACGGATGGATAGCCAAGCTGTCACCATCGGGATCACAAGTTTTAGCTTTGACTTATTTCGGAACGGCAGCCTATGATCAATTATACTTCATTGAAACCGATGATCAAGATGATGTATTTGTTTATGGTCAAACGCGCGATGCAACGAATAGTCTCATCATTAACGCAGCTTTTAGTCAGCCCAATAGTGGCATGTTGGTGACTAAATTTAATTCTACCCTTTCAGGAATTACTTGGAGCACTTTATTTGGCAATGGCGATGGTAAACCAACACTTTCTCCTACTGCTTTTTTGGTAGATGTGTGTGGTAAAATTTATTTGAGTGGCTGGGGTGGAAACGTGAATTTGTATTCAACGAATGAAGCAGGTTTTACCAATGGCCTTCTGGTGACTCCAGACGCATTTCAGTCAACCACAGATGGTAGTGATTTTTACTTACTGGTGCTAGAGGCAGATGCCAGTGCGGTCACATATGCATCATTTTTTGGCGGAAATGTAAGCAGCGAACATGTCGACGGAGGAACAAGTCGGTTCGATCGCAAAGGAATTATTTATCAAAGTGTTTGTGCAGGATGCGGTGGGAATTCTGATTTTCCAATTTATCCGGCAAATGCAGTGTCTGCTCTCAATAATAACTCATGCAACAACGGTGTATTTAAATATGACTTTCAGTTGCCTCTAACAGTAGCTGATTTTCAATTGCCACCACAAGTTTGCATGGGCTCCTCAGAAATTTTGTTAAGTACAAGCTCGTTGGCTACTGGCATTGAATGGCTTGTTAATGGGGTTGCAGTTGGAACCGGTAATAACTTGAATTACGCATTCAATACCCCAGGTAATATTTCAGTTACACTTGTTGCCTCGAATCCGAATACTTGCAATTTTACTGATACCATTACACGCACCATTGAAGTCATTGAGCCATTGGTTCAACAACTTGCGGATCTTACGTCATGCTCGGGAACCCCAGTTCAACTGGGAGATGGTCTCATATATGATCCTAATGCAACCTACACTTGGTTACCGAATGATGGTTCGGTTCAATCCCCAAACTCACCATTTCCGTTGTTCATTGGCAGTACTTCGAATTCATACACCTTGCTCATTAATCACGGTCTTTGCACAGATACTATAACGCAAGATGTTCTTGTTCCTAACTTGTCACTAACTGTGAGTTCCGATACTACACTCTGTAGTCCGGGGGTTGTGGATTTGATGGCAGATGGCAACCCAACTTCAGGCGATATTATTTGGAGCACCTCTTTTAATTTCATGAATCCCATTAATGTGGGAGGAGAAAGTACAATTTCGGTTATGGTGAACGGAACGCAGACCTATTATGCTCAATTAACTTCTCAAGGATGCAGTGTTGCAGATAGTGTACAGGTTAATCTTGTTGCGAATCAGACCGAAATACAGGGCGATTTTACGGCGTGTGTAGGCGATACAATAAGTTTATTTGTCCTGAATCCAAATCCATTGTTTGCTTACTCGTGGTTGTCTTCCGCTGCTATTATTTCTGGACAAGGAACCAACGGAATTGAACTAGTTCTAACAGCATCAACAGATGTTCAGGTTAATGCGCAAACGCCTTTCGGATGCAGTGCAACAGATGTAGTGAACATTAATGTGAGTAATCTCACATCACAAAGTGTGAACGCATCAGCTTCAAGTGAACTTGTGTTGAGTGGATCTCAAGTTCAATTGTTTGCGCAGCCTGGCGGATTTGACTATCAATGGACTCCGGGGAATATATTGTCGAACCCAACTCTTGCGAATCCAATTGGCATTCTAGAAGAAACCACAACTTTTTATTTAACTGTTACAGATGGTGAGTGCATTCAAACAGATTCTGTAACGGTAAGAGTAACAGATTTTATTTGTGGTAATCCAACCGTTTTTGTCCCCAACGCTTTCACACCCAATGAAGACAATGCCAATGAGTGGCTATTCGTTCGTGGGAATTTTATTACCGAAATGGATTTTTATGTTTTTGATCGTTGGGGAGAAAAGGTTTTTGAATCGCATGAATTATCTAACGGCTGGAATGGATATTTTCAAGGAAAGCCCCTAGATTCAGCCGTCTTTGCATATTACCTGCGCGTGGTTTGCGAAGGAGGAGAAGTGTATTTCGAAGAAGGAAACATAACCATTTTAGAATAAGTAGGAATGATAATCAAAGAAGCAAAAAAGAAACATGGCTATACGCTCATTGGTGTGTGTATGTTCTTTGTTTTGTCTTCAAAAATATTTTCTCAAGATATACACTTTTCACAATTTGATCAGGCTCCTCTTTGGAATAATCCTGCTGAAACCGGTAATTTTATTGGTTCTGCAAGATTCATGGGGAGTCAACGAACCCAATGGAGAAGTGTCACTGCAGCATACCAAACATTCGCATTAAGTGCGGAAATGAAAGCTGTTAAGCAATCGCCATGGTCAGTGGCAGTTTTGGTGGGAAATGATATTGCCGGTGATTCTCAATTTAGAACCACGCAATTGCAAACACAAACGTCGTTCGAAAAAAAAGTTAAGGGAGATTCATTGGTCTTCATACCCGGTATTTCCCTCGGTATCACTTCGAGAGGGTTTGACCCCTCGGCTTTGGTTTACGATGCGCAATGGAACGGCTTGGTCTTCGATCCATCATTACCAAATCAAGAGGTCTTCGCCAGATACAATAGAACTTATCTGACAGTGGCATTGGGAATGCAAGCAAAAGGCATTTGGAATGAAATGAACTGGCAGGGTGGAATAGCTTTGAATAATTTATCACGCATCAAACAAAGCTTTTTTAACGATGATGAAATTTTGTTAGACAAACGATTGGCATTGAATTTTCGAATTCGAAAGAATTTGAACAACTTGTTATCTGGAGAAATAGTTTCGCTTTATCAAAAGCAAGGAAAAATGAATGAGTTCGTTTTTGGTGGACGCGCTTATTACTCATTTGGAATTGAGGTTTGGCAGAGCAGGGCTGTTTTTTTAGGACTGCATAGAAGAAGCAAAGATGCCCTTTGGCTCGATTGCGGTGCCCAATATGATCAATGGCGATTTGGAATTTCATACGATATCAATACATCTAAACTGCGACCAGCATCGGCCGCTAAAGGGGGAATGGAAGTATCACTTTCATACATCATTCCTCCTAAACCCAAGTTGGGTAAATTGAAGGAAATCTGTGATCCTTTTTTTTAGTTATTGATAATTCTTATTAGATTTATTTTTATATAGATTGAATCAATATGAATTTTCAGCAATTGGAATACATCGTTGCCCTGAACAAATACAAAAATTTTGTGGCAGCAGCAGAGGCTTGTTTTGTAAGCCAACCCACATTAAGTATGATGGTTAAGAAATTGGAAGAGGAGTTAGACATAACCATTATTCGAAGAGGTATGCAGCCTTTAACATTTACCACAGAAGGTGAGTTACTCTTGCAGCAGGCAAAACGTATCTTGGCAGAACAACAATTAATGAAAGAAATTTCAAAAGAGATTTCAAAAGGATTGGAAGGGAAAATTCGGTTGAGTGTAATTCCCTCTTTGGCTGCATCTGTAGTGCCTGGCTTCATTCATCAACTGGAGCATTCAGAACATAAATTGGAAGTAAAAATTTCGGAGCTTCCAACCGAAAAGGCATTGCAAGCATTGCAGCTTGGAGAGATTGATATGGCCATTTTGGCGACCGAAAGTGATACAACTATATTTCAATCAGAGCCCTTGTATGAAGAAGATTTTGTAGCTTATGTTTCGCCAATTGAAAAAATGCCGAAAGGGAAATTTATTCAATCCAAGCATCTTGCTGCAGAAAAATTATGGTTTTTATCTGAAGAGCATTGCTTCCGAGAACAGGCCTTAGAGGTATGCAGCTACGGGAAAAGGAAAAAACAACGCGTGAGCTATGATGCAGGAAGTCTACTTTCGCTTATTCAGCTGGTTGATTTAAACGGCGGAATTACCCTGCTTCCCGCTGAATCGGTGCATTTCTTATCAACAAAACAAAAAGCGAATATTCGCGAGTTCGCACCGCCTACCCCAAAAAGATTGGTGCAATTAACTACGTTGAATGATTACCCGCGAAAACGTGTCATACAATTTTTTAAGGAGCTCTTAACGATATAGATAAACTCAATGGGTGTATCAATTTTTTCAGTTTGATTTCGCAACGACGCTACCAACACCTTTGTGAAAAAATAAAATCATGAAAAAGGAAAAAATTCAAAATGTGGAGCACATTGCCGCAACTTCAAATCATGTAATAGTTAAAGTAGGAGCAAGTTGGTGCGGTCCATGCAAATTGTTAACCCCGAAATTAGAGGAATTGGAAAAGCAATTTCCTCAAATTCAATTCATAGATGTTCCTATTGATGCAATTGAAGATAGTGTTTATTCAAGTGAAAAGTTCAGTGTGCGAAAAATTCCAAATACCATGTTTTTTCTCAATGGCACACGTGTTCATCAGGTAATAGGCGATGCCACAAAAGATGAAATTCAAAGGGTAATCGAAAAATGGATGTTGTAAATTAATGTACTTTCACCACCACAATGATTACGTGGTATAAACAACTTCCATCTATTTTTTATTCTGAATTGGAATTAGCACCTTTTCATGGTGCTAATCTCTTTTTGTGGAATACCAATGTGGCTGAGCAGTTTGGTGCGGGCGCATTTGATTTGTCTGAAGTCAAGAGCGGGATCGCTATGGCGTATTCGGGTCATCAGTTTGGTCATTTTAATTTGCTAGGTGATGGCAGAGCCATGCTCATTTCTGAGCTGAGGAATTCGGAAAACAACTTGTATGATTTGCATTTGAAGGGGTCTGGTCCAACGCTTTATTCCAGAAGGGGAGACGGGTGGGCAACGCGCAGTTCCATGGTCAGAGAATTTATAGTTTCTGAGTGCATGCATGAATTGGGCGTGCCAACAAGTAGATCATTATTTGTTTATGACACAAATCAAATGGTGCAAAGGCTGCAATTGGAAAGTGGTGGAATACTTGGTCGTATTTCGAAATCCATGGTGCGTGTTGGAACGTTTGAATTCGCTAGTTACATGACTTCAAAGGAGGAACTCAAAATTTTTACAGATCATACCATTCAACGGCTTTATCCGGAAATTAAAACGAAAGAGAATCCATACCTTGAGCTGTTGCGTGTGGTTCGCGATAAACAAATTGAGTTAATTGTGCATTGGATGCGTATTGGGTTTATTCATGGTGTAATGAATACAGATAACATGAGTATTGCTGGTGAGACTATTGACTATGGTCCCTGCGCTTTCATGAATGCATACAATGAGAATCAGGTGTACAGTTCAATTGACCATGAGGGTAGATATGCTTTCGGCAGACAGCCTGCTATTGCTCAATGGAATCTATGGGCTTTTGCACACAGTCTACTTCCACTCATACATGAACAAGAGCTTGTAGCGTTGGAAATGGCGCGCGAAATAATTTCAGCGTTCCCAGATTTATTTGGCCATGCTTATTACAAGATGATGTGTGCGAAGTTGGGTTTGAAATTCAATGGAGAAGATGAGAAGAAAAGCTTCGTTGAAGAAACGCTGGCGATGTTGCAGGCACACAGTCTTGACTTCACCCAATTTTTCCGCAATCGAACCCATCAAATCCATTCAGATCTTCAAACACACAATGATATTCTGAATTGGCATCAGAGGTGGATTGCTTTGAAGGATGATTCAGCTGCTTCACTTGAAGGAATGCGGGCTGCGAATCCCAATGCTATTCCAAGAAATGCATGGATAGAGGCATTGGTACAAAGGGTTGATTCTTCCGAAATTTATGAAGCTTTGGAAGCGTTTAAACGCGCTACTCATTCAGTGAATGAAGCTATAGAATTTGAAAAAGATTATTTGCATGACGCAGTGTCATACCAAACGTTTTGCGGAACGTGAATTAATTCCCAAATACCTTCTTTAACAATTCCGATGTTCGGGCAATTGGATCTTTGCGAATCAGTAATTCTTCCTCGGCTACTTTTACAAAAAGGCCATCGATGGCTTTCTCTGTTGCGTATTGTACAAGGTCGGGATTTACTTTTTCTACCAAGGGTATTTTATTGTATCGTGTAATTACGAATTCCCAATTTTTGGTTGCACCAACTTTATCTAACGAAGTTTTAATGATGGGTTTGAAAGCTTCAACCAACGCAGTGCGGGTTTTCGATTTTAAAAATTCGGTTCCTGCATTGTCTCCACCTTTCACGATGTTTATGGCATCGGTGATGGTCATGTCTTGAATGGCTCGAAGGAATATGGCTTTGGCTGAACTTCCCGCATCTTCAGCGGCTCTATTCAATGAAAGTATAACATCATCGCACTCTTTGTTCAAACCCAACGAACGCAATTTATCCTCTACTTTTTTCGCATCTGGAGGGAAGGGGATTTTAATTTTCGGGTTACCAAAATAACCATCTGTTTTTGAAACGAGTTCTGTGCCTTTCGATGCTCCATTGCTTAGCGCCTCCTTCAACGCTTTGCCCGCCTCTTCCTCGGAAAATCCACTTTGAACTTGCGTTTCTTTCAGTTTTTCTTCTGCTTGCTTTTTTAAATCGCGTAAGCTTTGACCACAAGATGTTATGGTGATAATTAGTAAGCAAGTTGAAAATAGGAGTGTTTTTTTCATTTGGTTCGATTTGAATTGTGAAGTTAACGCATGCTGAATCAACTTATTTTATTTTTTCCAATACCATTGATCTTAACTCAGTATCTTTCTGATCGGTCTGTTGCTCTAGCTCAGTGCAAGCAAGCAGTAATTTTTCAGTGAATGCCTTGTCTGTAATACCACCGGCGTTTATGCGAACATTGTAGCATGCACCAAGCACGGCAGTACGTATAGCCAATGCTCCGACTCCTGCGTCAGTCACTGAATTTGGATTCCCAATTTCAATCATTGCTGCGCAAACTTCAAATGCCTTGAATGCAACTTGTGCAGTTCTCAATGGAATTTCCATGGCGTATTTCGATGCGGTTTGAATGGCTTCGGTACGAGCT
>CAYSEX010000048.1:0-16867 GCA_964430305.1 uncultured Chryseobacterium sp. | reverse complement strand
GAATTATGCACCTGCTGTAGCAGAGGCTTTTTATCAAAGAAAAAATTTAATTGTTATTTCTGCAGATCGTCCTCTCTTTTGGATCAACAAGGGCGAGGGACAATCCATTGTTCAGACAAATATATTTGAAGCGTTTACTGAAGCATCTTGGCAGTTAAAAGAAGATGAAGAACCACATGCTGTTGAGAACAATGAGGCGTTTTTGAATGAATTTATTTTTCACATCAAAACGGTACCCGGCCCTGTTCATTTAAATGTTCCATTCAATGAACCCCTTTATGATTTGGTTTCAGATGAATTTCAATCGAATTTTATTTTAGACTCAAATAAATCTGAAACGATCAGCTTCAATCGAATAGAAGAATTGAAGAGCAAGAAAATCATGATTCTTATTGGTCAACATCAAGAAAAAGAGTCCTTTGTGAACGAGTTGGAAATAATTTCCCAATTCGAAAACGTAGCAGTATTTGCAGAACTGCACTCCAACACCTTGCATTCAAGTTTTATTTCCTCCATAGATACACTCATCATGTCACTTGGAGCAAAAGCACAAGAGCTGATCGAGCCAGATGTGTTAATTACGGTTGGAACAAATATCATTAGCAGAAAAATCAAGGCAATTCTCAGAAAGTGCAAGCCAATGCATTTTCACATTGGTTTGCAAGAAAAACCAATGGATACATTCAACTGTTTAGAATACTTTTTTTCAGTAAGTCCGAAGCAAGCATTCTCAGAAATGCAGGAATTGCGCTGTGCTCAAATAGAATATGGCAGCAACCTACGTAAAGTGTATCACATTGCCACTGAAGTTGGACTTAAATACATCGATTCTGCAGCCTTTTCAGACCTAAAAGCCATGCGAATTATTGCTGAAAATATCCCAGATGAAGCTGCTATTCAACTCGGAAACAGCTCAATTATTCGCTATTATCATCTCGTGCATCAAGGCAGAAACAATCGGTTTGAAAGCAATCGGGGAGTGGCTGGAATTGACGGATGCACAAGCACCGCGGTGGGCTATGCTTACAACGCACAAAATGATGTGTATTTCATTTCTGGTGATTTGGCTTTTATGTATGACTCCAATGCTTTTTGGAACAATTACGTATCTCAGAAATTGAAGGTTATTGTCATCAACAATGGAGGAGGAGGCATATTCCGAATTATTGATGGAGCAAAAGAATCCAATAAATTGGAAGCCCTGCAGGAAACACCACATAATTTAAAAGTGCAGAGCTTGGTTCAACGATATGGTCTGAACTACCTCTCAGCCGTCAATGAAAATGAACTTTTACATGCACTTCGTGTTCTTCATGGAGAACAAGAATGCACCATTCTAGAAGTGTTTACGCCACGACTGGAAAATGCTGAAATTTTAGATAATTTTTTCAAAGCAATACATTTGAACCATGAATAGAAATTGGACAACAATCAAAGCATACGAAGACATTCGCTTTGAATACTTCGAAGGAATAGCCAAAATCACAATCAACAGGCCGCAAGTATACAATGCATTCCGACCACAAACCAACGTGGAGATGATTGATGCAATGGACATTTGTAGAGAAAGACAAGACATTGCAGTGGTTGTTTTAACGGGTGAAGGGGATAAAGCTTTTTGTAGCGGTGGAGATCAAAATGTGAAGGGGGTTGGTGGATATGTAGACGAACGAGGTGTTCCTAGATTGAATGTTTTGGATTTGCACAAAAGAATTAGAGAGCTGCCCAAACCCGTAATTGCTATGGTTAACGGATACGCCATCGGTGGCGGACACGTATTGCATGTTGTTTGTGATTTGACTATCGCTTCTGAAAATGCACGTTTTGGTCAAACAGGTCCAAAAGTAGGAAGTTTCGATGCGGGGTTTGGTTCAAACTATTTGGCGCGTCATGTGGGGCAGAAAAAAGCGCGTGAAATTTGGTTTTTATGCGAACAGTATACTGCTATTGAAGCAGAATCCATGGGAATGGTTAATAAAGTGGTGCCCTTAAGCGAGCTTGAAGAAACCACGGTAACTTGGTGTAAAACCATTATGAAACGCAGCCCTTTGGCTATTCGCATGATTAAAAGAGGCTTGAACGCAGAACTAGACGGGCAGCGTGGACTCATGGAATTTGCTGGCGATGCTACGTTATTGTACTACTTAACCGAAGAAGCTCAGGAGGGTAAACACGCTTTCCTTGAAAAGCGCGACCCCGATTTTCAAAAATTCCCGAAGTTTCCATAATGAATTGGTGGATACAAGCTGCCCGACCTAGAACGTTGCCATTGGCAACAGCTACTGTGTTTTTCGGCGCAGCGGGAATCAATTGGAATCTGCACAATTGTATTGTTGTCTGTCTTGCTTGGCTTACAGCTATTGCACTGCAAGTGTTTTCGAATTTTGCAAACGACTGGGGAGATTTTAAAAACGGAGCCGATGATGAAAACAGAATAGGCCCTATGCGTGTAATGCAAACGGGAAATGTAACCTCCAAGTCTATGAAAAAAGCACTCATTTTTCTTGGTTTGGCATCATTTACTCTTGGCTTGATATTGCTTTTTTATTCACTCCTATTGCTCGGTAGATTTACAGATTTCATAGTGTTTCTTTCGGTTGGGATTTTCGCTATTTGGGCGGCTTACAGATATACAGCAGGAGATAATCCATATGGCTATAAGGGGTTCGGAGATTTATTCGTTTTTTTATTCTTTGGTGTTGTTTCACCACTTGGTCTTTATTATTTACTCCGGTTTACAATTGATTGGAACGTAATTCTGCGCATCGGTTTTGTTGGTCTCGCGTGTGTTATGGTTCTGCATCTGAATAACATGCGTGATAGACGAACAGATGAAGCCACTGGGAAAAAAACCATTGCAGTGAAATTGGGTTTTAAATTATCGAAGGCATTGCATTTTTTTTACGGAATAATTTGTCTCTTTTCCTCTTTTGCCTTAGCGTACTCGCTTCATTTTTCAATAGTAAGTATTCTATTTTGTTCGTTTTCTGTTCTTTGGTTGATTGTGCATTTATTTATTGTACTTCGTATTCGAGAAGAAAGCAGTTTTGATTCTCAGCTCAAGGTGGTTGCATTATCAACCTTTGTAAGTAGCATACTTTTTCTGTTTTGCTAGAAATTGGTTTTGTCCATTATCTTTGATACATGAGTTTGCGTTCGAGAGAAATAAAAGGTATTTCAGTATTGTACCTTTTTGCAATTGTAGGTACCATTCTAGCGAATTCTACATTTGTTCTTAAGGATATAACACATGTGCTGAAAGACGTGAGTCCAGCCCTTCAATCAACTTCACATGACACCAAGGAAATATATTTCCTTTGGTTTGACTTTTTTCCAGCTCTTTTCCTCTTTTTGAACGGAATAACTTTCTCAATTGCTTTTAAAAACAAACGAATGAGCTCAAGTAGGATGTCTGGATATTACAGCAGGAGAGGTCTAGTTTTAATAGCGTTAGGTTTCATTACCTGTGGAATTTGGCCAATGAATATCTTATATATTTCCGGACTGTGCTATTTTACAGCACCGTTGCTAGTTCGTTTAGATCGAAGAGTGCTAGAAATGATTTCGGCACTTATTGCCATTTTTGGATTTTTCGCTGGAAATTTTGATCTGCCTATTTATCCTAAGTTTGAGAGCCTTGAACTTTCAAATGGAATAGTTAAAAATTTCATTGGATTCGTCTTTTTCAATGGGTATTATTCTTTCTTGCCCTGGTTGGCATTTTTTACTTTAGGAATGTCTATTGGAAAAGGAGATATGCGCGTTCGAGGATGGTTACCACCAATTTCCATTTTAGCATTAGTTTTGGTCGCAACAGGATTTGTTTTGGACACATTTCTCAGTGGGGTGTACGGACAAATTCCAAATATGGGAATCTTTAAATTTAGTTTTTTGGAACTCAGAATGCACTCACTCTCGTTTAGTTTTATTGCTGCAGGATTCTCCATTTTTATAACTAATGCGATAAATTTTTTAGTGAAGAAACTATACAATCAAGTCTGGTTTCAAGGTTTATGGACTTCCATTAATCAATTCTCTTCCGCAAAATATACTCTTTACTTCCTGGTTGTTTGCGAAACCATGATCATCTTCTCAGTTGTGAAATATGGAGACCATCCTATTTTTTGGTTTCGTCCTGCATACATATTAATTCCAATGTCGTTGGCATTGCTGTTAGGCTCTTTTTTTCTGACGAAGTGGTGGACCAAAAATGTAATTTCAGATACCCCGGTAGAGTGGTTGCTGAAGAAAATAGCAGGAAGTAAAAAATGAGATTAGGCTTTCGAAAGGAGGAATTGATTTTTAAAAAATCAGCCAAGACAAGTCGAGGAATCTTAACCAACAGACCCATTGCTTTTTTAGAGTTGTTCAATGCGAAAAATCAAATAATAGCGCAAGGCGAGATTGCTCCCATAAATGGTCTTAGTGTTGAGTCGTGGTTCGATATCGAAAAAGAAATTTCCCGATTATCAGATAATAAAGACCCTTTGCAATGGTCAACAACTTGCTCTTCACTTCAATTCGCTATTGATTGCATTCAAGGTCAGTTGAATTCTGGGAGCATAACCGAGCCATTTGTAAATCAAAACAAACAGTTTGAAATTCTGTTGAATGGATTGGTTTGGATGAATGATATTTCAGAAATGATCATTGAAGCGCATTCCCTTGTTGAGCGTGGTTTTAGTGCGGTAAAGTTTAAAATTGGAAGCTTGAATTGGAATGATGAGTTACATCTTCTTTCATCTTTTCGCAAGACCTTTCCTGAAATTGAAGTTCGCGTAGACGCGAATGGCGCTTTTGCACAAGATGCGCTAGTTAAATTAAATCAATTATCGGAATTTAATATTCACAGCATTGAGCAGCCAATAGCAAAGGGAAATTGGAAGGCCATGGCAGAATTATGTTATAAAAGCCCAATTCCAATTGCATTCGACGAAGAACTAATAGCTTGGAACGATGATTTACTCCGTTTTTTTGAGGAAAATGGGTTGCCACAATATCTTATTTTGAAACCTTCTCTTCACGGTGGAATTGAAAAGTGTAACTTCTTGACAAATTGGGCTGTGTCAAATCAAGTTCAGTTTTGGATTACATCATATCTAGAGTCAAATATTGGTCTGAGTCATTTAGCAAATTGGATTTGTTCCAAGAATTGGAATTTTAGGCACGGATTGGGAACAGGAGCTTTATTCGAGCGAAACTTTGAGGAAAGATGGCGAGTGGAAAATGGATATTTAAAACCTGTAAAAACATGAGTGTGGAGGAAATAAGAAATGCTTTAGAGACGCAAAATGGAATGTTCTTCCAAACTTCGGGTTCTACGGGTCTTCCCAAAACAATTTTTTTTACCAAGGAGCAAATTTTTCGTTCTGCAATGCGAACGGCAGATTTTTTCAATATTCAATCAGATGATCGTGTTTTCTGCGCCCTTCCACTAAACTACGTTGCTGGAAGAATGATGGTCTTACGAGCGCATCTTTTGAATTGGAATCTTATAATTCAACAGCCAAGTGCGTTACCGAAGATTGAAAAGAATTACAAGTTTGCTGTTTTTACACCACATCAATTCATAAACCTATTTGAAAAATCACCTCAGGATTTTTCTAAAATTGAAATGATTTTGCTTGGAGGGGCCCCATTCGTGGACAATGAGATTCTAAAATCCATTCATAAACTTCCTTGCCAAGTATACTTAGGATACGGTATGACCGAAACGTTAACGCACATTGCCATTAGGAATCTTTCGAAAAATGAAACTAACTATACTCCATTGCCAAATGTAGAAGTAAGGTCGAATGAAAATGACATTTTATCTATCAAAGATAATTTGCTGCAATTGGATTGGTTTGAAACAGATGATATGGTTCATATCAATGAAGGCAAATTCTCAATTTCTGGCAGAGCAAGTTCTGTCATCAATTCAGGAGGTGTAAAAATATTTCCTGAAAGCATTGAATCTAGAATTAAGCATTTGATGAGCTCAGAATTTTATATTTCATCTGAGCAGGATTCAAAACTTGGTGAGCGCGTTATTTTGATCAGCACCTCAGAGGTGTCAGAGTTGCAACGCAGGCAAATAGAGGAAATTCTCGGAAAAATAGAAAGCCCGAAGGTGTATCTTGTAACCAAAGAAATAGAGAAAACATCCTCAGGAAAGATTATTCGGAAAAAACATTAATATGATTCAACTCGTATTCGCATCAGCGAATGAAAATAAATTAAAGGAAATTCAAAGTGTACTTCCTCAACACATTCAGCTTCTGGGATTGAAAGATGTAGGAATTCTTGAGGAAATTCCTGAGACCACAGGTACTCTTGAAGGAAACGCAAGACAAAAAGCAGATTACGTATTCGCAAAAACAGGTTTAAATTGTTTTTCTGATGATACGGGGCTTGAAATTCTTTCATTAAATAAAGCGCCGGGAGTAGACTCGGCCATATATGCGGGGCTTCCTAGGAGTTCCCAACGCAACATAGAAAAGGTGTTGTTTGAGATGAAGAATATGTTAGAAAGGGCAGCTCAATTCAGAACGGTCATATGTTACAGAACGGGTGAGGGCGTATTCCTCTTTGAGGGGGTTTGTGAAGGAAGGATTGGTAGAGAAATTCGTGGAGAAGATGGTTTTGGTTATGATGGTATTTTTTATCCCACGGGATACTCAAGAACGTTTGCTGAGATGAACTTGAAAGATAAAAAGTTGCTCAGTCATCGATCAAAGGCTTTTCATCTGTTTGTTGAATATCTTCAAGCGAATCAATAAATCGATTAATGTATACATTTGCAAAAGACTTTGAATTATGGAAACATATCTAGATTTTGAATCTCCAATTAAAGATTTGCGTTCGCAAATTGAAAAGCTTCGCGATAGCGAAAAGAAAAATGGCTTAGATGTTCATACAGCTATTGCCGATTTGGAGCGTGCCATCAAGGAAAAGACCACGGAAATTTATCAGAATTTAACCCCATGGCAGCGCGTTTTAGTTTCAAGACACCCCGAAAGACCATATACATTAGAGTATATTGAATACCTTACCGAAGGAACTTGGATTGAACAACATGGTGACAGGAATGTGAAGGATGACAAGGCCATGATAGGTGGTTTTGGATTTATCAATGGTCATTCGGTTATGCTTATTGGACAACAGAAAGGAAAAAACACCAAAATGAGATCATATCGAAATTTTGGAATGGCCAATCCTGAGGGTTACCGCAAGGCACTGCGACTAATGAAATTAGCAGAGAAATTCAATAAACCCATTGTTACTTTCATAGATACCCCTGGAGCTTTTCCTGGCTTAGAGGCAGAAGAACGAGGTCAAGGTGAGGCTATTGCCCGAAATTTATTTGAAATGATGCGCTTGAAAGTTCCTGTAATTTGCATCATCATTGGAGAAGGAGCATCGGGTGGTGCATTGGGTATTGGAATCGGTGATCGCGTTATGATGCTAGAAAATACCTGGTATAGCGTTATTTCACCTGAGTCATGCAGTACGATTCTTTGGAGAAACACAGACCATAAAATGGAGGCAGCTTCTGCACTAAAACTAACTGCAGAAGACATGTTAAAGAATAAGTTAATTGATGGTATCATAAGAGAACCACTAGGAGGTGCACACGCGAATCGCGAGGAAGCATCAGAAATTTTAAAATCGAGTATTGTTCAAATGTTGAATGAGCTGAAAGAAGTGCCTGTTCCACAACTGGTATCTCAGAGAATAGAGAAATTTTGCTCAATGGGGGTTGTTCAAAGCTAAAAACACAGCAACTTAATGCTTTATGGTGGTGAATTTTGTTTAAATTTGCACCACAAAATATCAAATACAATGAAAAAGGGTTTATCGCTAATTACACTTTCTATCCTTGCAACTTCTGTCTTTTTTCAAAATTGCGCCACGTTGGGTTCAATGGAAAAACACAGAGAAGAACTTAACTTTCAAGTAGATCCAACGCCACTTGAGGTGCACGGAGATTCTATTAAAGTGAAAATTACAGGTAAATTTCCTGAGAAGTATTTCGCAAAAACAGTAACAGTTGAAGCCATTCCAACCCTAACCTATGCAGGTGGTGAGTCGGCTTTCAAAACCGCTTCCTTCAAAGGAGAAAAAGCAACTGGAAACGGAGATGCAATTCCATACAATACTGGAAAGTCTTTCACATACACAGCTACAATCCCTTACGTTGCAGGAATGGAGACAAGCTCATTAGAATTGAGAATCAAAGGTGCAAAGGGTTCAAAGACAGCCTCTTTCCCTGGAATCAATATCGGTAAAGGAGTAATTACAACCCCGTATCTCATGAAGAGTGATGATAAAGTTATCACCTCTAAAGATGCTTTGGTTCGCTCCACCAACAAGACTCACGAAGCTAAAATTATCTTCGCCAAAAATTCAAGCGTAGTAGATGCAAAAGAACTTAAGGATACAGACATTACTGATTTCACGAAAGTTTTGAAGGAAATCAGCTCAAACTCTAAAATAACAATCAATAGTATAGAACTTGTTTCATTCGCCTCTCCTGAAGGTGAGTTGGTTAGAAATGACAGTTTAGGTGTTGAGCGTGCTCGCGCTGGAAAGAAGGTTGTTATGGATATGTTGAAGAAAGAAAAGATGGATGTGTTGTTTGGAAGTAAAGTAAACATGGTTCCAAACGGGGAAGACTGGGAAGGATTCCGCGCCGCAATGGAAGCTTCTAACATCGGTGACCGTGAAATTATTATTCGCATATTACAACGTGAAGCAGATGCTGACAAACGTGAAGAAGAAATTAAAAACATTTCGAAGACCTACGAAGAAATCGAAGAAACGATTCTTCCATCTCTTCGTCGTTGTGTTATCCGAATCAATTACACTGAAATGGGTCTTTCAGATACAGAACTTCAGGAAATCGGAAAGTCAGCACCTGGTAGCTTAACATATGAAGAAGGTTTGAAGGCGGCATCTTTAACTGAAGATTTAAACACAAGAGCTTCAATTTTGAAAGCAGCTGAGTCAAAAGCAAATGGAGATTACAGAGCAAGCAACAATCTTGGTGTGGTATATTTCGAGCAAGGAAAGGTTGCAGATGCTGGTAAGCAATTTGAAAAGGCATACGGTATGAAGAAAAACGCTGAAACTTCGAACAACTTCGGTACTTCGAAGCGTTTGGGTGGTGACAGAAATGGTGCTTTGAAATTATTCAATGAGAGTGGATCGAACGAAGCAAAATACAACAAGGGTATGATATTCATTGCCAATGGTGATTATTCCTCAGCGGTAAATAACATGTCTGGTGAGAAAACGTTTAACTCAGCTTTAGCGAAGATGTTGAAAGGTGACAACGCTGGTGCAAAAGCAGATTTGGATGCAAGCAAAGATGGGTCGGCTGAAGCGGATTATCTGAGAGCTATCATTTGTGCACGTTCGAATGATGCATCTGGTGTTTCTTCAAACATCAAATCAGCTGTGAAAAAGAACGGTGCTTTAACAGAGAAATTCAAAAAAGACTTGGAATTTGAAAAATTCCAGAGCGCTTTGAATTAAGCGTTTGGACAATATTAAAAAAGGGGCACACGCCCCTTTTTTTATTGTCTATTTTTTAAAATGGTGATATGGAATGAATATCGTTGTTCCGTTTTTCAATTTCATTTTTAACAATAGCCATTCTATTCGCCAGTCCAGCCAAATCACTATAATTATTTTCCAATAACCACATCATAGAACTTTCTTGGTTGTCTGCTGCGCGTGCAACTTTTTCAAGAATGTCGTATCCGTTGTTTCGCAACCAAAGAAGTGCGTTCGGATTTCCTTCGCAACCATTGATTAAGGCCATTAAATGTGGGTGACCATTTTGCATAAGCCAAGTACGGGCGTCATTTTGATTGTTCAAGGCATAAACGAAAATCCCCAATTCGGGATATCCATTCTCCATAAGCCAAGTACGAATTCCTTCATTACCAGCGACCGCTTCAGCCCAGGCAAGAATAATTTTAATAGGATAGGCTTGCATATTCATATTGCAATGTTAAATAAGTTTTTTTCAATATTGCGTGAATGGTTGTCCTCTTTTTAGTTTCGCATTATGAAAATGATATTTTCATTTCTTGTTTTACTGTTGATCGTGTTTTGTGCGCTAGGCCAACCTGTAATAAATCCAATTTCACAGGAAGAAAGTGCTATGCGCAATTTGGCGGCAGCTAAAGACTCTGGATGGTTTTTTAAGATGTCAGCAACCGTGAATACAACGCAAACGTATTTGAAGAACTGGGCTGCAGGTGGTAATAGCAGTTTGAATATTACGGGGCTCTTTAATGGAGTACTCAATTATCGGCATAAGAAAATTGCATGGGACAATGTGCTCAATTTGGCTTATGGAAGAAGTATAGTGGCTTTCGATATTCCTTCAATAAAAACAGAGGATCGATTTGATTTTTCGAGTAAATACGGGCAGCAAGCCAGTAAATTGTGGTATTACTCATGCTTATTCAGTATTCGCTCACAGGTTGCACCGGGTTACGCTGCTCTTCCCAATGGACTTCCCAATTATGATAAAGGTAGAATTTCAGATTTATTCTCGCCAGCTTATGCTGTAGGTGCTTTGGGAATGGACTACAAGCCCAATAAAAACATGTCGGTCTTTTTGGCTCCGATTACATATCGCGCAACGTTTGTATATAATCAGGATTTAGCGAATGCAGGTCAGTTTGGTGTTGAACCAGCAAAGCTAGATGCAAATGGAAATATACTCACTTTAGGAAAACGAAGAAGGAATGAATTGGGTGGTTACATTCGAATCAATTATACGAACCTGATTTGGGAGAATGTGACCTGGACAAGTAAACTAGAACTCTTTTCCAACTACATAAAGAAGCCTGAGAATATTGATTTGAACTGGGAAAATTTGTTCAATATGAAGGTCAATAAATACCTTACGGTGTCTGTGGCTGCTCAAATCATTTATGATGACGATATTCGAATTTTAAAGTCAGTCGAGTTTACAGATGAGCAAGGTAATTTTCATCCGGCGAACTTGGGTCCAGGGTTGCAATTTCGCGAGTTAACTGCAATTGGGTTCACCTACACCTTTCACTGATTATTCGTGAGCACAATCTTTGCCTTTCGGAGATCCCTTTCCACCGGACCCACCTTCTGAAATGATAACACCAGTGGCTGTAAATGCCAATACCTTTTTTGGTTCATTGATTGCTGCAATTTCTTCTGCTGTTTTTCCCGCATCTTCCGCTAAGTGCTTCAAATAGGCCACACTGAGCTCCTTGTAAAATGCTTCGCCATTAACAACGGTGTGCTTCCCTTCGCAATTTTCCAGCGGAACAGCAAACGCATGATCTTTCATGAAAACGGTCATGGCATCTCCATTCGGCATTGCCACCTCCATCCAACAGCCAGCTTTTTTACAAGTCATGTTTATGGTTCCTTCAAACTGACACTGAAGTCTTTCTTTGCCTTGCATTTGTTCAAGCAATTGATTGCCACTCAATGGGCTTGCTTTTACAAAACTAGCTCCATAGCTTGTCTCCGAAGCAGTTACATGTTTGTCATGATTGCAATTCGTAAATACAATCACAGTTAAGAAGAGGGCAATTAAATTTTTCATGAGTTGTAATGTGGTGCGAAGATATTAGTTTGTTGGTAAATTCAATTCAAGTCCATCATAGGCCAAAAAAATAGATTCAGGCAGTGCTTCAGAGACTTCAGCATGACAACCCAATTGATGACTGATGTGCGTGAAATACGTGGCTGGAGCATGAACTTCTTGAGCCAGTTGAATGGCTTCATTTAACGTGAAATGCGAGATGTGCGGTTCCTTGCGAAGTGCGTTCAGTACAAGCGCTTTGCAATTTTTTAATTTCTCTTTTTCTTTTTCAGAAATGAAATTGGCATCTGTTATATACACAAAATCGTTAATGCGAAATCCAAGTACAGGTAATTTATAGTGCATGACCTCGATAGGGGTTATGGTTAAATCACCAATGCGAAATTCATTCGATGCATTGATCGTGTGTATCTCTATATCAGGAGCACCAGGATATTTGAATTCATTGAAGGCGTAATGAAATTCTCTTCTTAGAGCAATTTCAACACGCTCGTCGCAATACACATGCATGGGCTCTCTCTGAAAGTAATTGAATGCCCGAATATCATCTAAACCAGCAATGTGGTCTTTGTGCTCATGGGTGAAGACAATGGCGTTGAGTTTCGCAGTTTTAGATGCTAACATTTGTTGACGAAAGTCGGGACCACTGTCAATAACAATAGTAACTTCTGATGTTTCTATTTTGATCGAAGTGCGTAATCTTTTATCCTTTCCATCATGAGAAGAGCATACCTCACAGGAGCATCCGATCATTGGAATTCCTTGACTTGTGCCTGTGCCTAAAAATGTAACGCGCATCATTTTGCACGAAGATAAAACGTACTTTTGCAAAATGAGCAATTCAATTCATCCGGCAGAAGTTCCATTCATGGTTTTTGCTGATCAAGACGGAAATATTTTTGAGGATACACGCTATGAAGTGGTAGGAAGATCTGGTTTTGACGTATACCCCTTAAGCCCTGAAGATTTTATTGAGGTACCTTTTGGAAGCGATATGCTAACCTTGCCAGGAAGGCTGCCGTATGGGTTAAATATTGATTCGGGTGAAATTGAATTAAGAGAAGATGTTCAGGCAGTCGCAAGTTTGAATGCTCCGGCATACACTCAACTCTTTGCTGCAGCCTTTGCAACCCAAGATGACTCTCCGACTTTACCTTTGTATGCCTACACAGCAGTTGGTTGGTATGACGGAAAATTCTATACCACGGCTGTTCGCATTGATCCAGACGATAGACAAGATCTAGAAAATTTTGATCGTGAACACATCTGGGACGTAACACGTAAACGATTAGAAGAACAGCCAAATAACAGATTGGTGCAACACCTAGGCAACAACTGCAGCCTGAAATATTGTTGCCCCGCTGCCCGTAATTTTTTCATGGGCAGGTGGGAAGCTCCAATACCAGTGAGTCCTGCGTGCAACAGCAATTGCCTGGGTTGTATTTCATTCCAACCGAAAGAACATGATCTAACTTCACCTCAAGATCGGTTAGACTTTATTCCAACAGTGGCAGAAATAGTCGAATACACATTGCCTCATCTCGAAAAAGCCGATCGCCCCATTGTAAGTTTTGGACAAGGTTGTGAAGGCGAACCCTTGTTGGTTTGGCAGACCATTCGTGATGTTATTATTGAATTACGAAAGCATACAGATCGAGGAATCATCAACCTCAACACCAACGGAAGTAAGCCCAAAGCTGTTGAAGAGCTATTCAAGGTAGGTTTAAATAGCATGCGAATTTCAACAAACTCATTGCGAAAGTCTATCTATGAGTCGTATTATTTACCGAACAATTACTCATTTGAAGACATTGTAGAATCGGCCAAAATTGCAAGAAAGTACAACGGTTGGGTGAGTATCAATTACTTTACTTTTCCAGGAATGACAGACCATCCAGAAGAGGTTTCAGCATTGAAAAAGTTTATTCGTGAATCAGATATAAACATGATTCAATGGCGGAATTTCAATATTGATCCTGATTGGTACCTCGGTAAACTTGGAGTCGCAGATTTGCCGCAAGGTTATGGCATTCGGAATGTGATGGAGCAGTTGAAACAAGAGTTTCCTCATCTTGCTTATGGATATTTTAATCCGCCTGCAGAAGTTCAAGAGAAATACAACCAGCTACGAATTAAATAGCAGCTACTCCACAAAGATGAAAGAGCAAGCGGGCACCAACGTTCCCGTTCCAATCGTCATCACCCGGAGCTACTTCCACTAAATCAAATCCAATGATTTTTTTCGAGTCTTTTAAACGCGTTAAAAGATAAGTTGCTTGCTGAAAAGTAAGCCCTCCAGGAACAGGCGTTCCCGTGTTCGGACACAACGTAGGATCTAACCCATCAATGTCAAAACTTACATATACTTTTTCAGGAAGAGCTGCTATAATGGCGTCACAGCGTTGCTTCCAAGTCTCGCCGTCAAAGCTAGCACGTTGAATACTTGCGTCGGTATGCACAACAACGCGTCCTTGTGCGTCTTCAACCACTTGATTTTCTTCTTCACAAAAATCACGAATTCCTACTTGAACAATTTTAGAAATCTGTGGAATTTGCAGCGCGTTATACATGATAGACGCATGCGAATAGGTAAAACCTTCATAAGCAATTCGCAAATCCATGTGTGCATCAACATGCAATATTCCGAACGAGTCATGTTGCTTAGCAAGTGCCTTTAAATAACCCAATGGAGTGCTGTGATCACCGCCTATGAGCCCAACCATTTTCCCTTGTTTCATCCACTTCGAAGCTTCTTGCTCTACATAGTCTACCATATGAGCGCATGCTTCATTTATTTCGTCAATGATTTCTTGTAATTCATCATTGTTCTCAACGTCTATTCCTTCTTCCCAAGCATCAATGATTTGTTGAGCTTTTTCTTTCAATGCATTGGCTCTGCCATGCATGCCCGCAGAAGCGTCTAACATAGCAATTCCCTTCTTCCAAAGTTCAGGGAATTCAGGATGAAACAAATCAATTTGAAAACTAGCATCGAAGATGTGTTCAGGTCCCTCAGAGGCTCCTGAACCGTATGAAACCGTTACTTCCCATGGAACAGGGAGCAGAACAATATCCGATTCTTCTGGAGTAAATGGTAGACCGTAAATCTGACTGTCAGCTAGCCCGGCATTGTTCGGATTAAATGAGGCTATTTTATCTTGCTTTGAGTCCATTCTCGATTAATTAGTCATTACAGCACGAACCTTATCGGCTGCTTCTTGAAGTGTAATTGCACTGTGAACTGCAAGTCCAGACTCGTCTATTAATTTCTTTGCTTCAACGGCATTTGTTCCTTGCAGACGCACTATGATTGGCACTGGAATATTACCAATGCTGTTGTATGCATCAACAACGCCTTGCGCAACACGATCGCAACGCACAATTCCACCAAAGATATTGACCAAAATGGCCTTTACGTTAGAATCACGAAGAATCATTCGGAATGCGGTCTCAACGCGTTTCGCATCGGCGGTTCCACCAACATCTAAGAAATTCGCTGGTTCTCCACCACTTAATTTGATGATGTCCATAGTAGCCATTGCCAATCCAGCTCCGTTAACCATGCATCCCACGTTTCCATCCAATTTAACGTAGTTCAATCCTGCTTCACCTGCTTCAACCTCCAATGCATCTTCTTCAGTTATGTCACGCATTGCTGCGTATTCCGGATGTCTCGTTAATCCGTTACCATCTAACGTAACTTTCGCGTCAACCGCTAAAATGCGATCGTCAGAAGTTTTAAGAACTGGGTTAATTTCAAACATGGAAGCATCACAACCCACGTATGCGTTGTATAATTTCTTCACGAATGAAATCATTTCTTTGAAAGCGTTTCCAGTTAAGCCCAAATTGAAGGCAATGTTTCTTCCCTGAAAATCGGTCACTCCAGTCATGGGGTCAACCAACTCTTTGAAGATACGTTCAGGCGTTTTTTCAGCCACTTCCTCAATGTTCATTCCACCATCGGGTGAATAAACAATCACATTTCTTCCCGCTGAACGATCCAATAAAATACTCATATAAAACTCACGTGGTTCTGAAGAACCTGGGGCATATACATCTTCTGCAACATATACTTTTTGAACAAGTTTTCCCTGTGCTTTGGTTTGCAATGTAACCAAATGACCTCCCAAAATACCCTGTGCTTTTTCAGCAACTTCATTTAAACCTTTGGCGAGAACAACACCGCGAGAACCAGTTTCTGTGATTGTTCCTTTTCCACGTCCACCCGCATGTATTTGCGCTTTCACAACACGCCAGCCTGTGAGCGTTTCTTGTTTAAGTTTCTCGGCAACCTTCCTAGCCGCGTCAAGTGTCGATGATACTTAGTCCCGCTGAACGGTTACACCAAATTGTGTTAAAATGCTCTTTCCTTGGTATTCGTGAATGTTCATAGTTGTAAAATTGAGCCGCGAAGTTATGAAATAAACCTTAGAATTGTTCATCTTTGTCGCATGATTCAGGCAAAAGGAATTCGTAGAAAATTTGGTCAGTTGGAAGTGCTTCGCGGTGTTGATTTAGAAGTGGATGCAGGTGAGGTGGTGTCGATTGTTGGCCCAAGTGGCGCTGGTAAATCTACCTTACTTCAAATCATAGGAACGCTAGATCAGCCAACTTCAGGCTCGTTAACCTTGAATCAAATGAATCCTTTTCAAATGGGTACATCTCAACTGGCAAAATTCCGAAATCAAAACATTGGTTTTGTTTTTCAATTTCACAATCTACTCGCAGAGTTTAATGCCATAGAGAATGTGATGATTCCAGCGCTAATTCATGGGGTAAATAAATCTGAAGCCGAGCAAAAGGCAAAAAAATGGTTGGAACGCTTGGGGTTGAATCATCGCTTAACACACAAGCCGAGTGAGTTATCTGGAGGGGAGCAACAGCGTGTTTCGGTTGCCCGAGCATTAATCAATGATCCCAAGGTAATTTTGGCCGATGAACCTTCAGGTAATCTTGATAAAGCCAATGCAAATCAATTGCATCATTTATTTTTTGAACTGAGAAACGAATTGGGTAACAGCTTCGTTATTGTAACCCACAATGACGAACTTGCATCCATGGCGGATCGTAAAATTCAAATGGCCGACGGTCTCATTCTTCCTGCTTAGATTTTACAAACCAACTGGCCCACATGGATCGACTTAACTGAAACATGTATGGGAAAAGTATGATTGAAATAGAAAATCCAGTCAAAAGAAATGTCAACGGATGAGTTAAAAATCCAAATTCGATCCACCCCCACCAATCAAATGTTTTCAGTGCCACAAGCACACT
>CAYSEX010000047.1:11122-17068 GCA_964430305.1 uncultured Chryseobacterium sp. | reverse complement strand
TGAAATGATTTTCTCAAAATCAAAAGATACCGAGTCACCAACAGACGAACAGCTTATGCGGCCCATTGCCCAGGGCAATGAACGAGCTTTTGAAGTCTTGTATTCAAGATATGCGCGATTGATTTATTCATATTTTCTTAGAATGCTGAAGAAGAATAAGGAATTGGCTTCTGATTTCACTCAAGAAATTTTTTCTAAGGTGCATCGAAATGCCCAGAATTTCGATTCGAACAAATCATTCAAAACATGGATTTATAGCATTGCCAACAATCAATGCAAGAATGAATACGCGAAAATGAAGGTTCGCTCAGAAGCCATACTTGATATTCCGATTTCAACAGCAGAAGATCGAATAGAGCAGGTCGATAGAAACACATTTCATTTCGCCTTGCAAAAGGCCTTGTTAGAGTTAGATGAGCCCAAAAGGTCTGTCTTTGAGATGCGCTACCTATTGGATCTTTCCAACTCAGAAATTGCAGAATCCCTAGGCATTTCGGAAGGAACGGTTAAATCGAGATTGTTTTATGCTATCAAAGAATTGAACCTACAACTTGCTAATTATAAAGAATTATTAACTGTGCTGTTTATTCTGATTTTGTCATGAATACCAAAACCAACCCCACCTATCAACCCAATGACATTGAGGTTCTCATTAAGAATAAGTCCTTTTCGGAATTGCTTCCAGATGAAAAAGAATTTGTTTTGCAGCACATTTCTTCTGAAGAAGAATTCAATCAGTTGAAACAATTGTGGTATTCTATTGAATCGGAAGAAATGGATATGCAAGATCCTCCAAAACACATTTGGAAAAATCTTCGCAATCAATTCAGAAAAGAACAACAACAAAAGAATGCATTCACCATTTGGCTCAACAGTGTGCGCACGTGGTGGATGAATCTCAATACTTTCGGGCAAATGAGTCTGGCTATGGCCTCTGTTGTACTTATTCTTTCAGGCGTTTGGCTGACCTTTCAGCAGCCAGAGAATAAGGGCGTTTACGCTACACTACAAGAAAATCAAATTGAAATTATTCCAGATACTGTTCAATCTAATGAAAATACGAATCAATCTTCATTGAAAATGAAAGAGAGCCCATTGGCTGAGAGCAACATTCCTGAAGTTCCTTCAACGAACATGATTGAAGTTGAAAATTCAGAAAACCTTCATGATGTTGAAGCAGTTCAAGATTTGCCGTATCCAGAGAATGATGGTCTCATTCAAGTCAAATCTGAATCGAACAGCAATTTAAATGATACTCCTGCCACGTTTAATGTAGCACCTGCCGACGACCATTTCATTCAGACTGAATCCATTGATACAAAAACCTTAACAGAAAAAGAGATTCTGCTTACTCCGGCTGATTCATTGAAGAAAAAACAGGAAGAATTGAAGAAAAAGAAAAAGAAAAAATAATTTCAACGCTGTCTTTTCTCATTTTTGCAACATGAAGAAGATACTTGTAGCCAACAGAGGTGAAATTGCATTGCGTGTTATGCGTTCAGCAAAAGAAATGGGAATTGCCACTGTGGCCGTTTTCAGCGAAGCCGATAGAAATGCACCCTTTGTAAAATATGCCGATGAAGCCGTTTGTATTGGCCCAGCTCCGAGTAATCAAAGCTATTTAAGGGGAGATAAAATCATAGAGATTTGCAAAGAACTCGGTGTTGAGGGAATTCATCCCGGCTATGGTTTTTTATCTGAAAACGCTGAATTTGCTGCTTTAGCTGAAAAATTTGGAATAGCATTTATTGGACCTAGACCCCACAGCATTGAGGTTATGGGTAGTAAACTTGCTGCAAAAAATGCTGCACGTAAGTATAACATTCCAATGGTTCCAGGTACCGAAGATGCCATTGCAAACGTAGAAGAAGCAAAGAAAGTAGCTTTGGAAGTTGGTCTTCCCATTCTCATCAAAGCCAGTGCTGGTGGTGGCGGAAAAGGAATGCGCATTGTAGAGCACATTGATGATGTTGCAGAGCAAATGGAACGAGCCATTTCTGAAGCACAGAATGCATTTGGCGATGGCTCAGTTTTTATTGAAAGATACGTATCGGGGCCACGGCATATTGAAATTCAAATATTAGCCGATACCCATGGCAATGTGGTTTATCTTTTTGAAAGAGAATGTAGCATACAACGAAGACACCAAAAAGTTGTTGAAGAAGCTCCATCTTCCATCTTAACGCCTGAACTCCGTGAGGCCATGGGTAAAAGTGCATGTGATGTTGCACGAAGTTGCGACTATGTTGGTGCTGGAACTGTTGAGTTTCTCTTAGATGATCAAATGAATTTTTATTTCTTAGAAATGAATACGCGTTTGCAGGTTGAGCATCCGGTTACAGAATGTATTACAGGTATTGACTTGGTTCAGGAGCAAATTAAAATAGCTCGTGGAGAAAAATTATCATTCACACAAGAAGAGCTTTCCATTCATGGACATGCTCTAGAGATTCGGGTTTATGCTGAAGATCCGTTGAATAATTTCTTACCTGACATTGGAAAATTGAATACCTACAAAAGACCGCAGGGTCCGGGTGTTCGCGTTGATGACGGTTTTGAAGAAGGAATGGAAATTCCAATTTATTATGACCCCATGATTTCAAAGCTGATTGTTCATGCTGCAACAAGAGAGCAGGCTATTGCTAGAATGACAAGAGCCATTGCAGAATATCAGATTTCGGGAGTAAAAACTACTTTAGATTTTTGTTCTTGGGCAATCAATCACGACGCGTTCAAAAGTGGAAAATTCGATACGCATTTTGTAAAGCACTACTTCAAACCAGAGGTATTAACGGCTTCTTTTTCAAACACTGAAAAAGAGATAGCGGCAGTTTTAGCTGAAACTATTTTAACAGCAAACAAAAGCACGAACCATAAAACGGAAGAATTGGTGGAACGCAGTTCGAATTGGAAAAGAAATAGAAATTAATTCTCAGGCGTTCATGCGCTGCCGCTTCAATAAGAATTGAAGAAGCACCTGTTGCACTCCAGACTGCATATTCGCTTCAAAATAATCTACTCCAATTTGACCCGCTTTCAATTTCAAATCTGATTTAAAAGCTTCCATTTTTTCTATGTAGGTCTTACGAACTTCATGCGGATGCAGTTTAATCTCTTGTCCTGACTCTAAATCAACAAAAGTAGTAGGTCTATTTTCAAAGTTAAATTCAACTTCTTGATTTTCGTGAACAACCTGAAATAGTAACACCTCATGCTTGTTGTGTCTCAAATGCTGCAACGCATTGAAAATTTCATCTACATGTCTCTGATCATCGAGCATATCACTAAAAATAACCACCATACTTCGTTTGTGCGTGCGCTCAGCAATTTCATGCAGCACATCAGCAACATGGGTAGAAGCGGAAAACGAAGAACCACTCTGCTCGAGTTGTTGCTCTAATTCTGAATAAAGGTATCGAACGTGAGCTTGCGAAGAACTGGCCTTGGTGTGAAGTAATAATTGCTCATTGAACAACGAAAGTCCAACGGCATCGCGCTGTTTCAATAACAACTCCATAACCGACGCCGCACCATATAACGCAAATTTGAGTTTATTCCATTCATCCAATTTTGCAGGATTTACCTTTCCTGGAAACAGCATAGATGACGAAACATCAACTACCAACTGACATCGAAGATTGGTTTCTTCTTCATACCGTTTAGTGAAATGCTTATCTGTTCTTGCCAACAATTTCCAATCTAAATGCCGTGTTGATTCGCCTGGATTGTAAGCGCGATGCTCAGCGAACTCAACTGAAAACCCATGAAATGGCGATTTATGCAAACCCGTAATAAATCCTTCAACAGCTTGCTTAGCAAGCAGTTCAAGCGTTGCATACGGTTGAGTAATTCCTCTATTGAATTGAACAGGCATGGTACAAATCTAAAGCATTCATTTCGTTTTAAATGACTAAAATCAACTAAAGTGTTGAGCGCACTCATAGTTAACGTTCCTTAATCCGAGCAAATTTGCCGTTCAATATAATATCAAATGGAAATTAAACAAGGAATGACATATGCAGACTTGAACAGCCAATTTGTGCAGATGTATCCTTTTTTAAAACTACGTTTTTTTCAGAAATTGAAAAATAAACTCGAAGAAATTCCAAATGATACGCCCATAAAAACAAAAGAAGTCATTCAAGTCGACTGTTCTTCGAACAAACGAATTGAGCAACTCATTGCTGAATTGCAATATTATTTGAATATTCAGGTGCAGATTTTCAGAAGGTCAGGTAAAGTTTACATAGAAACGAGTAGAACCAGCCGTTGGACTTTAAAACGACAGAACGATGAAGGGGAAGAACTCTCAGCAAGCAGTTGAATTGTGTGTTCATTGCGGAAATGAATGTGATGCTTCACCTTTTCTATTCAATCAATTGCCATTTTGTTGCAATGGATGTATTCAAGCATATCAACTTATTCATTACGCCATTTCTTGCGCACCTGAGGAAAACACACAACCGCTTCTCTTCAAAACTAAAGCAAATTGGGAAGAACTAAATCTTACTGAACTTCGAAAACAATTCATTCAATACGAAGACAAACAACGAGTTGTGGTTGTATTTCGATTACCTCAAGTGCATTGTGCATCTTGTGTTTATGTTTTAGAACATTTGAATCGGTTGAATCCAAAAATTCAAAGCACCACAGTAAACTTCAGCGAAAAAACGATTCGTGCTGTTTTAGATGCAGATCTACCTCTTTCGGAATTCGCGGCTACATTGGATTTAGTAGGATACGCCCCTTCCCTATTAAAAGAAATTGAAGAGGACCATGTCAACAAGAATCATAGAAAACATAGAATCAAAGCACTTGTAATTTCTGGGTTCTGTTTTGGCAATATCATGTTGTTTAGTCTTCCTGAATACTTCAATCTCAGTATTCAATCTGACACATCCTTTGTTCAATTTTTCAGGTGGGCAGCTCTCATTTTCTCTCTACCCGTTTTTTTTTATGGAAGTCGGGAATTTTACAGAAATGCTTGGGCCGGTATAAGAGGAAAATACATGCATATTGATGTTCCATTGGTGCTTAGTTTATTTGTAGCCTATGGTCGAAGTTTGTACGAAGTATTTTCCGAAAGTGGTTCGGGGTATTTCGATTCTTACACAGGAATAGTTTTTTTCATGTTGGTTGGTAGGCAGTTTCAAGAGGTAAAAACTGATCGACTAGGCTTATTCACAAATTTCAAGTCCTTCTTTCCAATTTCAGTAAAACGCAAACGTGAAGGCAAACTTGAGACAATAGCACTTACAGAGATTAAACCCAATGACGAAATACAAATACACACGGAAGAAATTATTCCGTTCGATGGGCAATTGTTGAGTATTGACACATCATTAGACTATTCCTTTGTGACGGGTGAAAGCCATTGGGTAGAAGTTTTGCAAAATGAAATGGTTTTTTCTGGTGCAAGAAACATGGGCCCAACAATCCTTCTTAGAGTTGAAAAAACCATAGATCAAAGTCAACTGGGTTCTATGTGGAATAACCAAGCCAAGCAAAATGAGTCCATTGAAAAATTAAGCTTTACTCATCGAGTAGCAAAATGGTTTACCCTCATTCTCATTTTGCTTTCTGTAACAGCCTTTTTATATTGGATTCCCACGAGCTCACAGCGGGCATTTCAGGCACTAACAACCGCATTAATTGTAGCATGCCCATGCGCACTTTTGCTTTCACACACCTTCGCAACAGGAAATGCAAGTCGTATAGTCTCAGAACTTGGTATTTGGGTAAAAAATGGATTTGTTTGGGATCAATTGGCGAAGATTCGTCAGATTTACTTTGATAAGACGGGAACACTAACAAACACACAAACTCCACAGGTAAATTGGTTTGGTAAGGAATTAGGCCAAATAGAAAACCAGATCATTTCTACTTTGTGTTCACAATCTATTCATCCGGTTAGTCAAGTCATTTATAATTATCTCAACATTCATG
>CAYSEX010000047.1:0-11022 GCA_964430305.1 uncultured Chryseobacterium sp. | reverse complement strand
TCACAATCTATTCATCCGGTTAGTCAAGTCATTTATAATTATCTCAACATTCATGATATTCTATTCATGGAAGAAATAAAAGAAATGCCTGGGCAAGGAATTGTTGGGCGATTCCAAGATGAAACATATGAATTAAAAAAATCTGAACATGGAACAGGCTTCTACAAGAACAATCGTTTATTGGGTGAGTTTCACATCACATTTGCACTTCGCGACGGCATCAAAGAAAGTTTGAAAGCCCTAGAGATGCATTACCAACTTGGTATGTTAACGGGAGATAACAACAAAGATCAGCAGCGAATATCTCATTTATTTCCAAACTCAGCTGCTCTTCATTATGCTGTTACTCCTATTGAAAAACAAGCGCTCATAATGGAGGCCAACCAAGAAAATGCAACGGCTTATTTTGGCGATGGTCTGAATGATACAGGAGCATTGATTGAAGCAGCAGTTGGATTTTCAGTTCGAGATGCACATGAACGATATACTCCTGCTGCTGACATTCTATTTCCGGGGAATCAAATGTATAGAGTGCATCAGTTTTTCGCATTTTCAAAAAGAGTAAAACAAGTGATTCAATTGAGTTTTATTTTTTCACTTGTATACAATTTTATTGGATTAAGCTTTGCACTAACGGGCACACTCTCTCCGCTGATAGCTGCGATTTTAATGCCTGTGAGCACAATAACAATTATTCTCATCACTACAATTGGAATAAGAATCAGTTTTCACAATTTGTTTACTGATGAAAATCAGCGCGCACATTGACTGCACTCACAATTAAACCACTATTAGAAATTTAGTTTTGACTCCATTAACGTGTATTCAAAATGGGAGTACTTTATTTTTTAATCTGCTGCAGTATACCCCTCGCATTGGGGTTCTTAATTGCCTTTTTACGCAGCAACAAAGCAGGACAATTTGATGACCTGGAAACTCCTGCAATACGCATACTCTTCGAAGATGAACCTAAAAAAGAATCAAATACAACGGAATGAGTACAAACAATGAAACTTTTTATTACGACAACAAAATTGTAAAACAATTTGCCATTGCTACTGCGCTTTGGGGAGCGGTGGGCATGTTGGTTGGGCTAATCATTGCACTGCAATTGGTTTGGCCTTTTTTAAATTTTGATTTTGCTCCTACTACATTTGGTCGGTTACGACCACTCCATACCAATGCGGTCATTTTTGCATTTGTTGGCAATGGTATTTTCATGGGGGCCTATTATTCCTTACAGCGCTTATTGAAAGCACGCATGTTCAATGATCGTTTAAGTGCTATCCATTTTTGGGGATGGCAGTTGATTATTGTTTTGGCTGCAGTTACGCTTGTGCTGGGTTATACAACAGGCAAGGAATACGCCGAATTGGAATGGCCATTGGACATCTTGATAACTTTAATTTGGGTGGTTTTTGGAATAAATATGTTTGGAACCATCATTAAACGAAGAGAGCGCCATTTGTATGTTGCAATCTGGTTCTTTATTGGAACTTGGGTTACTGTTGCTATGCTGCACATTGTGAATAGCATTGAAATTCCTGTAACACTTACAAAAAGTTATAGCTGGTATGCAGGAGTTCAAGATGCACTTGTTCATTGGGTGTATGGTCACAATGCAGTGGCGTTCTTCTTAACAACGCCTTATTTGGGTTTAATGTATTACTACATTCCCAAAGCAGCTAATAGACCCGTTTATTCTTATCGCTTATCAATCATTCACTTTTGGGCCTTAATCTTTTTGTATATCTGGGCAGGTCCTCACCACCTACTCTACAGTTCTTTACCCGATTGGGCACAAAGTCTAGGAACTGTTTTTAGTATTATGTTATTAGCTCCTTCCTGGGGAGGTATGATTAACGGATTACTCACACTTCGAGGTGCATGGGATCGCGTTCGAGAGAGTGCTGTATTGAAATTCATGGTTGTGGCCGTAACCGCATATGGAATGGCAACTTTTGAAGGTCCTATGCTCTCATTGAAAAATGTAAATGCCATTTCTCACTTTACAGATTGGACCATTGCGCACGTGCACGTTGGGGCATTGGGGTGGAATGGATTCTTAACATTTGGCGTCTTGTATTGGTTGGTTCCAAAAATGTGGAGAACAAACTTGTATTCTACCAAATGGGCCAATTGGCATTTTTGGATTGGTACTTTAGGCATTTTACTTTATGCTATTCCCATGTATTGGGCAGGTTGGATGCAAAGTTCAATGTGGAAAGAATTCACTCCAGAGGGGCAACTGCAATATCAATTCATAGAAACAGTGCAAACCATGCGACCATTTTACATGGTGCGTTCATTGGGTGGATTGCTATTCTTACTCGGTGCTATTTTAATGGTAGTCAACTTGTACAAAACAGCCAAAATCGGAAATTTCCTTGCTAACGAAGAAGCTTCAGCGCCAGCACTTACAAAAAATTACGTTGCCCAAAAAGATCATTGGCATAGAATTATTGAGCGCAAGCCGTTTCAAATGTTAATCATAGCATTGGTTGTAGTGGTAATTGGTGGTGTAATTGAAATGATACCAACCTTTTTAGTCAAGAATAATATACCAACCATTAGCAGTGTAAAACCCTATACACCGCTTGAATTAGAAGGTAGAGACATTTACATACGTGAAGGTTGTTATACCTGTCACTCGCAAATGATTCGACCATTCCGTTCTGAAACCGAACGCTATGGTGACTATTCCAAAGCGGGAGAGTTTGTATATGACCATCCGTTTCAATGGGGATCTAAGCGAACAGGTCCAGACTTAGCCAGAGAAGGTACCGATAAATTAAAACGCATGGACAGTTGGCATTACAATCACATGATGGACCCGTCATTTGTATCACCAGGATCAATCATGCCGAAGTATCCGTGGCTATTTGAGAATGAAATAAACTTTGAAGCATTAAAAGATAAGATGGAGGCCATGCAAACACTTGGTGTTCCCTATTCGAACGAAGATATTGCTTCTGGGCCAAGTCAAGCAAAAGAACAAGCCCAGCGCATTTACGAAGGATTGATACCTGAAATGGAGCAGAATCAACTCTTATTAAGCGATCAAGGGTTACAAAACAATCATGAGATTCTTGCACTCATCGCTTATTTACAACGATTGGGTAAAGATGCTGTTCCGTCCGCTACAACACCTGAATCGAAATAGAATAAAAATGAAATTCAAAACATACCTCGAGCAGATTACAGGAGTAAGTATTTATCCTTTGATCTCACTTGTACTATTCGCATTGGTATTTGCCTATGTGCTATTTGTGGTCATCAAAGCAGATAAAAAGAGCATCAACGAACAAAAAAACCTTCCACTTGACTAATATGAAAAAGGTTCTTATTCTCATCATTTCATTCGGAATTCAATCAAGCCAATTGTGGGCTGCCAATTCAGAAAAAACGAATCAAGCCACGAATAAATACAGTGTCTATCAAGACCCTGTTTTTTACGGATTAATTCTTATTGCCTTGGTTTTACTGCTATATATCTTTCAATTGCAATCTGTTCTTGTGGGTATAGCACAGAAAACAAAAAAAGAAAAAAAGAAAAATTCGAACTGGCCAAAAGGCGCCGCTATGATTGCATTTTTACTTGGAACGTCCACACAAATGTTTGCACAAAGCATTGCCCCAAATGCACCTTTAGAGCCTGTTCAGGAAGCTACTCCTGTATTGGATTTTCTGCATGAAGGATTTGGAAGTTTGGAAATGAATATGCTTTTTCTTCTGGTAATTATAGAAATCCTTGTTGTAATGTACTACTCTCGAATGATTGTATATCTCACCAAAGAGCAAGAAAAAATGAGCTGGGAATTTGATCCCCGAACAATTGAAGAAGTAAAGACCAACAGAACAAGTGCCTTTTGGGATAAAGTCAACAAATCAATTGATATTGAGGAAGAATCGTCTGTTATGACAGATCATGAATATGATGGAATTCGTGAATTAGACAATGCCCTTCCACCATGGTGGAAATATGGATTTTATTTAACCATTGTCTGGGCGTTGGTATACCTTGTTCATTATCATGTGGCCGCAACAGGGCCAAGTTCTCAGAAAGAGTATGAGATTCAAGTTGCCGAAGCGGAAAAACAAATTGAAGAGTATAGAAAAAATGCAAAAAATTTAGTGGATGAAAAAACAGTGGTTCTGTTAACGAATCCCAGTGATATTGAAAATGGCAAGAATATATTCAATACCAATTGCACAAGCTGCCACGGAAACAGTGGTGAAGGAAAAATTGGACCGAATTTGACCGATAATTTTTGGAAACATGGTGGAACTGTAAATGACCTTTTTAAAACGGTTAAATTGGGCGTAAGCGGAACAGGAATGAAAGCTTGGAAGAGTGACTTAAGCGCTATGGAAATAGCCCAGGTCTCTAGCTATATTCTAACATTAAAAGGAACCAATCCGGCCAATGCAAAGGCACCAGAAGGACTTTTAATTGAATAGATACAACCATACACATGGAAGAAGAATTTAGAGATCACGTAGCACATATTAATGAGAGTGGAAAACGTGTCTGGTTTTTCCCGAAAAAACCCAAAGGGAAATACTATAATCTGCGCTCGTATTTGTCTTGGATCTATTTAATCTTTTTTTTCGGACTTCCTTTCCTTCGTGTTAACGGCAATCCACTTTTTCTAATCCATATTTTAGAAAGACGATTTATTCTATTTGGAGTTCAATTCTGGCCACAAGACTTTTTTCTCTTTGTGTTGGGCATGCTCATATTTATTCTGTTTATCATACTATTCACAGTTATTTTCGGACGAGTATTTTGCGGGTGGGCTTGCCCTCAAACCATATTCATGGAAATGGTTTTCAGGAAAATTGAATATTGGATTGATGGTGATCGAAATCAACAAATTGCGCTGAATAACGAAGGATGGACCAGAAAAAAAATTCGAAAACGGTTCTTAAAAATCACCATTTTCTATTCTTTATCTTTTCTCATAGCCAACACATTTCTCATGTATATCATTGGAAGTGATGGTGTCTTTCAAATCATTACAGAACCCATTGCTCAACATTGGACCGGATTTCTCACCATTCTTATATTCAGCGGAGTATTCTTCTTTGTTTACTATTGGTTTCGAGAACAAGTATGTCTAATTGTTTGCCCGTATGGAAGAATGCAAGGTGTAATGCTTGATAAAAACTCCATAGCCGTTACATATGATGACGTTCGTGGAGAACCCAGAACCAAACATGTTAAAAAAACAGAAGCGGAACCACATGGAGATTGCATTGATTGCTTAGAATGCATTCGTGTGTGTCCAACAGGAATAGACATTCGAAATGGATTACAATTGGAATGTGTGAATTGTACCGCCTGTATGGATGTGTGTGACAGTGTAATGGAAAAAGTACACCGATCAAAAGGACTCATACGGTATGCTTCAGAGGAAACCATAAAGAATAAAACACCACTTCGAATTACGAAGAGAATAATTGCCTATTCCGCTGTTCTGATTTTGCTAATTGCTCTTGAATCATTCTTATTGATTACCCGGAGCGACGTAGAGGTAAATTTAGTTAGAACACGTAATACACTTTTTACAACCGAACCCAATGGCCATATTTCGAATTTGTTCAATGTAAAGCTCATTAATAAAACCAATGACACGCTTCACTTTGAATACCGCATTGTGGAAAAAAATGCGCAGTTCAATTGGATAGGACACAAGCAAATATTGGCGCCCGGGGAAATGAAAGATGGAGAGTTAATCATTACAATTCCCGCAAATGAACTTCCTGATCAACGAAATAACCTCACCATAGAATTTTACGGGAACAACAAAAAACTCACTACAGAAAAATTAGTTTTTATAGGACCATTTAATAAAAAACAACAATGAATTGGGGATGGAAAATCATTTTTATTTACGGTCTATTTATGACTGGAATATTGACATTGGTAATTAAGTCGAGTTCGGAAAAAATAGAATTAGTCGAAACGGGATATTACGAAAAGGAACTGAGGCATCAAGACCGAATCAATGAAATAAACAATTACAATTCATTAACAAGCTCCTGCCAATTCGAACTGACTAAAGACTCGCTAATTATTGATTTTCCTACAGAAATAGATACTTTACAATTTGGAGAAATACACTTGTATTGTCCGAGTAACAGCGCGTTTGATTTGTTTCTTCAATTGCCTCAAGCCAAGCTCTCACATTTTGCAATTCCTCTGAATAAAGATTTACCGGAAAGATTCAATTGTGAAGTGCGTTTCACAATTGAAAACAAAAATTACTATCACGAGGAAAAACTGGGACTTACACATGTACCTTGATTTAATTATTGCTGCATTTTTAATGGGCATTACAGGAAGTTTGCATTGCGTTGGCATGTGCGGACCAATTGTTTTGAGTATTCCATGGAATAAATCATCGAAACAATTTGAAATACTCTTATATCATCTGGGTAGAATATTGACTTATGCGCTCATGGGCGGAACAATTGGAATCATAGGAAAACAAATATTCCCTAAGGATCTTGGTGCTTGGCCTGCTTTGTTCAGTGGAATCATTTTAGTGCTTGTCTTTTTCATTCAGAAACTGAATATGGCCCAAAATTCAACGCAAAAAACCATGCTCCTGATTCGAAGACCATTTGCAAAATTATTCAATCAATCGCAGTGGATTTCTCGCTTATTTCTTGGTTTATTGAACGGTATTCTTCCATGTGGACTTGTTTATATGGCTTTAGCCATGACCACGCATTACAGCGGTTTTTGGCAGGGCTTTCTTTTTATGACCTTATTTGGTTTAGGCACTTCTCCGCTGCTTATTTTTTTACAACGCTTAAAAATAAGGCTTTCCAAGCATCGCTTTTTTCAAAAAGAAAAAACAATTCGCTACACTTTTCTTCTTCTCGGCATTTTGTTTATTCTAAGAGGGGCCAATCTAGGCATCCCCTTTTTGAGTCCAAGAACATCTGAAAAATCATGCTGCAGTGCATTGCATGATTCATCTTGTCATTAACCGCGTAGGTGATTCAATTTATGATCATTGATGATGGTAATGCGAGAACCGTCAATACTAATTAAATTCTCTTGTTTGAAATCGCTCAACGTTCGAATTAGAGATTCCGTGGCAGTTCCTACAATACGGGCTAGGTCATCTCTTGCTATGGCAATTGAGAAGTTCTCCTCGCCTTTTGTGTAACGCTGCTTCAATAACAATAAAGCTTCTGCCGTTCTTTTTCTAACGCTGCTGTATGCTAAATTCATAAGACGCTCTTGTTCATCACGAACCCTATTGCTTAATAACGCAATCACTTCCTTCATCACCTCAACACTTCCATTCAAGAGTTGATAAAATTCTGATTTCGGAAAGAAAATAATCTCTGCATCTTCAAGAACTTCGGCAGATGCTGTATGAGCCTCCATGGTTAGCAAAGGAAGATATCCAAAGAATTCATTTTCATGCACAAGATGTATGATAAAATCTTTTCCTATTTCATGAGATTTAAAAACCTTTACCTTACCAGATTTCAAGAAATATAATCCCAAGGCGTCATCTCCTTCTGAAAAAACAGTTTCTTTCTTTTTAAACTTTTTATGCTGAGCGTGCTCGCTAACTTTTTCAAGATCAATTAACCCTTTTACTTCAGCCATGAGCTGCTGTATTCCAGTAAGAGGTTCTTTAGAGATTCCTTTGACCCGTTTTGCCTTTTCCAGTCTGCTCTTGACGGCATTGAGAAGGTCAAGGTCATCAAAGGGCTTGGTAATATAATCATCTGCCCCAGAATCCATGGCTTTGCGCATGTCAGAACGATCAGCTTTCGCAGTAAGGAAAATAAAAGGTACTCCCGCTAAGGACTCTGATTGTGACAATCTATTCAGTACACTGTAACCGTCTAATTGCGGCATCATGATATCACATAGGATAAGATCGGGTTTATTCTTCAAAGCTTCCTCAACACCCAACTTTCCGTTTTCAGATTGTGACACTTCATATCCTGCGATTGACAAAATTTCACAGATATTATCACGCATTTCCGAGTTGTCTTCAATGACTAATATTTTCTCCTTCATGTTCATGTTTAATAAGCAATGTAAATGTGGTCTCGTTATTTTCTTCACTTTGCCACTCAATATCAGCTCCAATCAGTTCACAGCATCTTTTAACAATACTTAATCCAAGCCCAGTACCTTCAATATTTCCAGCATTTTTAGCTCTGTAAAACCGGTCAAACAGTTTCTCTTGTTCTTCATTGGGAATACCAATTCCCTTATTCGTAACAGACAAAGAAACCAAAGTTTCTCCGTGGAGTGATTGTCGCAAACGAGCGTCTATTCGTATGGCTTCATCCTCAAAAGAAAACTTAATGGCATTCGAAACAATATTTATAAAAGCTCTGTGCAATAACGATAAGTCAGCAGAACACCATAAATTTTTTGATGCATTCACTTCAAACTTTTGATTTGGTTTGAGTAACGATTCTATTTCATCAAGACTAGAATATATAAAGTCACGAATATGAATGGTTTCAATTTGAACTTCAACCTTTCCCTCATCTAACTTTCCCAATGATAAAACATCATTCAGTGTATCTGTGAGTGTAAATACTGAGTTTTTAATTCGTTTAATGTGCTTCAGTCTCAATTCTTCTTGATCTTCTCCCGTATATTTTGAAAGCAAAGAAACGGAACTTAAAATGGTTGTGAGAGGGGTTCTGAATTCATGCGATGCCATTGAAACAAATCTCGATTTCATTTCATGCAATTCTTTCTCCTTCATCCAACTTCTTTCCAACTCATCACGACTTTTTTCCAAATCATTCAAAGCCTCTTGAAGAACCAACGTGCGCTCTTCAACTTTTTTTTCTAAACTCTCATTTAAATTTTTAAGAGCCTCATTCATTTTTTCGAGGTTTTGTTGAAATAGCAGTCGCTCCGAGATATCAATAATAAATGCAACCACAAACGTCTCACCTTCTGACTCATAATGACTTAACGAAATCTCTACTGGGAAAATTGATTGGTCTTTTCGAAGTCCATATAACGTCATGTTTTTCCCCATACCTCTATTGGTCGGATGTTTTTTAAACCCCTCCCTATGTTGCACATGTTTTTCCCTTTTATCTCTTGGTATAAGCGACTCCACCTCTAAATTCATCAACTCCTCAGAAGTATATCCGAAAAGATCGCAGCATCTGGGATTAACAAGGAGAATTCTTCCATGCCGATTGGCAATTAAGATTCCTTCGTTCACATGATTTAAGATACTTTCAAACTGACTTTTCATGACCAAACAAATCTAATTGCTCTAAACCTAGCAAAAGAATTGCGTTTGTCAGCAAAAAAACTGACTTTAATCAGTCGTTTTTTTGAGGGTGTAAAGAAACTTTCCCTCAACGTAGACTTCACTTAGAATATTCCACTTCATAAGCTTGGCTAAATGGTTCATGACAACAGGTCTTGGCAAGTTCAACTTTCTGGCGAGTTGATTCAACGACATTTGTTGATTTTTCAACAATTCGAAGAGCTGTGACTCCCTTTCTTTGAATTGAAAGAGATTTCCAGAGGCCCCGCTTTCTTCTTGAATGGCATGCATCCGATTCCAAACATTGGAAGCTTGCCATGTTTTATCTGCCACACGTATGTAGCTAATCCACTGCCCTTCAACCAAGCATTGAACTGGCTTTTTAGCTGATTCTTCAACAGAAATCTCGAGTATAAATTTTCCATCAACCTTCCACAATTGATGATTAAAATTCAACGCAGGTCTGCAAAACTCTTCGGCACTTCGAATGATCATGTGCAATTCTTCATTGGGCGATATGCCACAAACTGAACCATTGTCTTTCACTCCAATAAGCAACCTGCCCCCTTCCGTATTGGCGAAAGCAACAAGAGAGCGAGCTATCTTTTGTGAACTATCAACACGCATCTTGAAATCTTGATGCAAGTGCTCGCCCCGCGCTATGTATTGCAGGACATAGGACATGAAATTAAATTGTAAACTCCTCAGCAAAGATCCCTGAGTGAGTGGCTTGTGCTAAAACGTGCTTCTTTTCTATTAAAAAACATTGCGGCGATTCGTGAACAATCCCAGTATCATTTGCAATTGCATTGCTAATCTCTCTATGATTCAACAAATCTAAGAGATAAACAGGAGTTGCGTTTTGTTCCGACCATTGCCTTTCAAACCTTCCTACTGCTGCAATACTTATGCTGCATCTTCTACTGTGCTTGAATACAATGAATTTATCTTCGGAATTCCACAGGGTATTCCATTGATCCAACGAATTTAATTCCAACCAAATCATTTAACCAACTTGCTTGTTATTTCATCACCCAGAGGATCAACACCTGATGCGTATTCACCCAACCATTCACCCGAAGGAGAAATTAAAAATTTGTGGAAATTCCATTTCACATTACCATCAGAAACACCATTCAAGGTTTTGTTTGTTAACCATTGATATACCGGGTGTTGATTCTTTCCTTTCACATCTAATTTATCTGCCAATGGAAATGAAACTCCGTAATTCTTTTCACAAAAAGTAACAATCTCTTCGTTTGTTCCAGGCTCTTGACCAAGAAACTGGTTGCACGGAAAACCTACAATAACCAAGCGATCCTGATACTTTTCATAAAGGGCCTGTAATTGTTTGTATTGTGGTGTGTAACCACATTTACTGGCCACATTCACACACAAAACATATTTTCCTTTGAAGTCTGACATGGAAGCAGACTTTCCGTCAATGGTAGTGTAGGTTAAATCGTAAAAGCTCATTTTTTCTGTGTTAATTAGATTTTCAGGTTTTTGCCAACGACTGCGCATGGCAAATAAGGCAATACCGCTAGTGGTTAGAATTAGGGCCAAAATAATTAGTGTAATTTTCATATCAACAAAAACGATTAATGTGCAATAATGTTCACTCGGTTCGAGCTAATTTAGCCGCAATATATTGGAAAATGATTGAAACATCAGCTATTGACGAGTTAGAACTCCGAGCGAAAGAACATTCGGCAGTGAATCACCCGTATTTAGA
>CAYSEX010000046.1:0-17220 GCA_964430305.1 uncultured Chryseobacterium sp. | reverse complement strand
TGCACTATTTCCATGAAAAAACAGGCACGCGTGTTACGTTTGAGTATATCATTTTTAAGGATTTTAATGACTCTATTGCCGATGCTAGGGAATTGGCAGAATATTCGAAACGACTTCCCGTTAAAATAAATATTATTGAATATAACCCTATTGATAACGGCGAATTCCAACAAGCATCTCCAGAGCGTGTTGAAGCTTTTGCGAAATTTTTAGAATCGAAAAACATGATTGTGAATGTGCGAAGAAGCAGGGGAAAAGACATTGACGCGGCTTGTGGGCAGTTGGCAAATAAGAATGAATTGGGAGAAAAAAACAAAATACTAAAAACGCAAAGACTATGAAAAAATCAGTTTTTTTTGTTTTCATTATGGCAGCCGTTTCCTTGTCTTCGTGTGAAGCTTGGACAGATGCAAAGAAAAAAGAATTACACAAGTCGTGTAAGGCAGCAACATTGAATTATATAGACAGCGATGCTGAGACTATCTGTTCCTGCGTGGAGAAGGATATCATTCAGGAAAAACCAAAGGCAGATTATTCACAAAATGATTTAACTAATGCAGTCTCTAAATGTATATCCAAAGGACAATACAAAGACGTGTTTCAGCGAGAGAAAGAGGCAGAAGATGAATTAGACAGATCTATGTCTGCGGCTATGGGTGATACAATTCACTAATAGCATCAACTTTTTCTCTGACCAATTGTTATAACGGCATGATTCAATTTGAAGATTTATTATTTGGTTACAAGCGTCTTGAAACGCGCGAGGTTTCTATAGGTGGGGTTGTATTTGGTGGAAAGGCGCCTCTGCGCATTCAAAGTATGACAACGGCTGATACAATGAACACGTCAGCTACAGTGGAAGAGAGTATTCGCATGATTGAGGCCGGTTGCGAATTGGTTCGAATTACAGCTCCAAGTAAGAGTGAAGCAGAGAATTTAGCAATTATTCAAGAAGAGTTGCGAAAGAGAGGGTATACTACTCCAATTGTTGCAGATATTCATTTTACCCCGAATGCAGCAGAAATTGCTTCGCGCATTGTTGCAAAGGTTCGGGTGAATCCGGGGAATTACGCAGACAAGAAAAAGTTTGAAGAGATTGTATATACCGATGAGACGTATCAAGCAGAATTGAAACGTATTGAAGAACGTTTTCTTCCCTTGGTACGGTTGTGTAAAGAACATGGAACAGCCATGCGAATTGGAACAAATCACGGCTCACTTTCAGATCGAATTTTAAGCAGATATGGCGATACCCCCGAAGGGATGGTAGAATCAGCCATGGAGTTTATTCGAATTTGTGAGAAGGAAGACTTTTTCAATTTGGTGGTAAGCATGAAAGCATCAAACCCGCAGGTAATGGTTTATGCCTATAGACTTTTGGTTAAAGAGTTTTTGAAGCACGGACGTTCATACCCCTTACACTTGGGTGTAACTGAGGCTGGTGACGGTGAAGATGGTAGAATAAAATCTGCTGTTGGTATTGGTGCATTGTTGGAAGATGGAATTGGTGATACCGTCCGTGTTTCTTTAACAGAGGCCCCTGAAGCTGAGATGCCGGTAGCTCGTAATTTGGTTAATCGTTATTCAAATAGAAAGAGGGATGAAATAGAGCGTGTTGAGGTGCCCATTTCTTTGTTTGAATTCAACAAACGTAACTCAATTGAGGTGGGTCAGATTGGAGGTAAAAATGCACCTCGTGTCATAGCAGATTATTCAAATAAGGAATCAATTACTCCAGCTTCACTTTTTGCTGTGGGATATAGATATAGTGTTGAGTTAGACAAGTTCAACATTACAGACTCTGCATGTGACTTCATATACATTGGAAACAATTCTATTGATTTTGAAATACCAGGAACCTTAGGTGTTATTCAAGGATATGATTCTTGGGAAAAAAATAAAGACAGACATTTTCCACTCTTTGATTGGAAGCGTTTTCAAGAACCGAACGAACGTTCGGACAAGTTGAATTTTGTTCGTTGCACAACTACAGATTTAAATGCGTCAGCCATTGAAAATTTGAAGCAACAAAGCCAAGTGGTTGTGTTACTATCAACAGAGAAAGAATCGGCTTTGCAAGATTTACGAGCAACATTTTTCAGACTTATTCATGCGAATTATGCAGGTCCAGTGATTGTTGAACGCACTTATGCTCTTGAAGAAGAGTTGTATATGTTGTATGCAAGTACAGATGTTGGAGGGTTGTTTTTAGACGGTCTGGGCGACGGTGTTTTTATTAGCAATGCATCTACTGCAGTGGGCAAGTCAAATGAATTGGCATTCGGTATTTTACAGGCAACGCGTTCGCGAATTTCAAAAACAGAATACATCTCTTGTCCAAGTTGCGGTAGAACGTTATTTGATTTGCAGGAAACCACGGCAAAAATTCGATCTAGAACCTCTCATTTGAAGGGTATTAAAATTGGTATTATGGGGTGCATTGTAAATGGACCCGGTGAAATGGCCGATGCTGATTACGGGTATGTAGGTACAGGAGTAGGGAAAATTACCTTGTACAAAGAAAAAAACGTAGTTAAGAAAAACGTGAATGAAGCTGCAGCGGTTGATGAACTGGTTGCGCTTATCAAAGAACATGGTGATTGGGTAGAGCCCCAACTCGTTGACTAATCTCTTTTTTTCGATTTTCCGAGATACATACCAACAGACCAAGATCTTTCTAAAAAAGTAATGGACTGTTGTGCCCTTGCCGCGCCTTCATCTTCAAGAAGAATGTCGCCCAAAAAAGATCTTCCAAACTGAGCGCCTATTTGTGCAAAAAAGTGTTTTCCAGCTTCTAATTTTACACCTGAAGAAATACTTCCTCCCCAACCCGCAACATGCAGCCAGTTGAGGTGCCTTTCTCCATAGAAGGTAAAATCTGTCCATGGTAGAAAAATGCCTAAGCTGGCTCCGCACCAAGAATAAAGACCTACAGTTCCTTTTTTATTTTTCCAGACGGGAGTTCTGTATTCAATTGCCCCACGAACGAAATTGAATCCGTTGCTGTGATGAAAGTCCATGAAATCTGTGGTATAAAGAATGGTTTGATCATGAAACTCTCCGGTATATGCTTGGCCCGCATAGGCCGTTGAATCAATGTATCCATCTATAACTACAGATTGGGTGGGCGTTAGTCTGTATTTCATGTGATCCCAACCCATGGAGACTGAAAGTTGATCGGTTAAAAAATAACCAACCCGCGCGTTGAATTGAGGAATACTGAAGTTTTTGAAATTGAAATAGACATCGGGATCAAAAGCTGAAGGCATATCTGTAGCACTTGCATTTTTCAATACAAAATCATAATTGGTGCTTTTGAAGTGTATGTAGCTTCTTAGGTAGGAAGCTCTGTTATATCCCCAATAAACATATGCCTGTCCTTTTCTTTCATCAACGCCGCTCCAATTCTCGTCTTTAAGAAAATTCCATTTTTGTGCTGACACATAAAAAGGCATAAGAAATAGAATGAGGAGTGAACGAAGATTCATATTAAACAGGTTTATTTGTATGCAAAAGTAAGTTGAATGGAACACATAGAGTTGGGAAAAAAGGGTGAGAGTATTGCAAAGGAATTTTTAGAAAAAAAAGGAATGATTTTCTATGCTATGAATTGGCGTTATGATCGGTATGAAGTGGACCTTATCATGCGAAGTGGAGATTACATTGTTTTTGTGGAAGTCAAAACACGAAGCTCTGAGGAATACGGTTCGCCTGAGGAGGCAGTTCGTTATGATAAGCGGAGGAATTTAATTAAGGCGGCGCATCTCTTTTTAGTTACTTCAGAATTGGACCTGGAACCACGATTTGATATAGTGGCCGTTATTGAAAAGAAAAACGCCCCTTCGAAAGTGATTCACTTTGAAGAGGCGTTTGTACCTTTTGCTTAAAAGCTTATTGCTTGATCACATGTTTTCTAACAATTGTATCTGCAGATTGCAGTTCTACAATGTAATTACCAGCGGTTAATTCAATAGTTGAAATGACCGCGTTACCTCCGGTAACTGGTTCACTTTTCACTATTCGGCCAGCAACATCGCGAATGGTAAGCATTGCAGTTTCGTGTGTGTTGTTCCATTGAACATTCAGTGTATGCTCAAACGGATTTGGATATACACTAACATTTAAATCATTTGAAGTAATTTCATTAATTCCAACATTAACAGTAAACGTGTTCGACATGAGTTCACAACCGTAACTGTTTGTGACTTGAATGGCGTAAACACCGTTTTGTGGGTTAATTAAGTAATAGGTAGTTGCACCTTGAAGTAAAATTCCATTGTAGAACCATTGGTAAGAGTCATAGGTATCAGAAACAGAAAGCTCATCTGCAACAGCGTCATATGATGGAACAACTGGAGCACAATAAAGATAAGGATCACTTGTTGCTGAGCAGCCGTATTCATTGATAAGTTCTACGGTATAATAACCAGATTCTGTCATGGTTAAACTTGAGCTTGATTCAGCGGGAATAATAATTCCATCATGGAACCAGAAATAAGTTGGCATGGAGTCATTCACAGCAGAAATAACGTCATTGCTAATTGATATGTCGGCTCCTGGTTGAGGAAATACGTTGATGGTTGTATTGCTAGTTACATTGGTTACTTCGCTTAGGCTAATGTTCATGGTTCCGGAGGTTCCATTTCCTGAATTAAAACTTACGCTACCCACGGCAATATTGATGTTTGATGTACCCAAGTTATCATCTTGCGTAATGTCATCAGCATCCCAAAATGTGATGGTATAGGGTGGATTCGAAAGCGTGAAGTTGACTCCACCGTATGATGCACTGGTTTGGTTGTCTACAGTTCCTGAAGTATATACCACTGACCCGGCAGCGTTGTTAATTGTGAAATAGGGGTCTGCTGTTGAAAATAGGTCATCAGCATCTCCATCCCAATTTCCATTTACCCCTGAAAGATTAACAGAGGTAATAACATAGTTAGAAATAACTGTTGTTAAGCTAGCTGTATAATCACCAGAGGCTGCATAATAAACCGCTGCGGGATCTGCCTCAGTGCTGGTTTGGCCGTTGCCAAAATTCCAATTGTAGGTAGTTAGTTGACCTGGTTGACCTCCAATTGTTGCAACATAATCTACAGTAAGATCGCCGCATCCGGCACTTTGGTCATAACTGAATGTTGAGGTGCCTCCAGGTCCCTGCTCTACAATAATCGGATAAACAAAACTTTGATTTTGTGTTACCTGAAATCCGAAAGCTTCGGCAATTGCAGCAACGCTTATAACCACATCATAGGTGCCAGGAAGAACTGGCGTTCCACAGATGGTAGCACAACCATAATTTTCTCCTTGAGATGGATAATAGGTCGCGTCTGGGTCGTTGATGGTGAAGCTCATTCCAAAAGGGAGCCCGTCAACTGAGGTAATTGTAATTTGAAGAAGTGTAGCATCAACGCCAGAAGCGGGGTCTGTTACGTTAGCTGGTAAATAGAAAGTAAGAACCCCTTCATAATATTGTCCTGTTGTTGCGTTTGGTAAAGTGGCCGGACAAATGGTAGGAAACCCATCAGTGCTCACGCATGTTACGTCTGGTGTACATGTTGGACATTGCGCTGATACTTGAAAGCAGAAAAGAAGGCCTGCTCCAATGGCAAGTAAAAGTTTTTTCATAAGGTTAAGTTTAATCGACGTTAAAATACGAAAACAAGTATACAGCATTTTTGCATAAGGTCTATCTTCGCACGGTAAAATCAGCCATGAAAAACTTCTTCATTCGACGAATCTTTAGCTACTTCCTGAATGGTTTGTTGCTTGCTCTTCCCATCTATGTTACCGTTTATGTTCTGTATACGGTTTTCAACACGTTAGATGGTATTCTCCCAATTGAGCATAAGTTTCCGGGCTTAGGAATAATTATATTATTGGCTCTTCTAATTGGTTTAGGTTATTTAGGTGCGAAGGTGATTAACGAACAGATTAAGAATCGATTCATGAAATTTTTGGATCGCATTCCCTTCATAAAAACAATTTACAAGAGTATCACCGATATGTTGGGCGCTTTTGTTGGAAATAAAAAGCGGTTCAACAAGCCGGTTTTGGTCCAACTGAGCAAAGAGACAGATGTTGAAGTTGTAGGGTTTATTACCGATGAGGATTTGCAAGAAGTTGGAAATCCAGAAGGGAAAATAGGGGTTTATTTACCCATGAGTTACAGCTTCAGCGGACATTTGGTTATTGTACCAAAAGCGAATGTAAAATTACTCGACACCAATTCTCTAGACCTCATGAAGTATGTGGTGAGTGGTGGTGTTGTGGAAATTGAAGTGGAGAAAAAAGATGAGCAGAAGTAAGTCGCTGCTGCTTCTACATATCATTGTTTTCCTTTGGGGGTTCACGGGTATTATTGGCAAGGAACTCCAGTTTTCTGTTTACGTCTTGGTTTTTTTGCGTATGGCAATAGCATTGGTTTCTATTGGTGTGTATGCGCGCGTGTTTTCTAAATCTCTAAAACTTCCAGGACGAGATATTTTTAAATTGTTGGTTGTAGGTGGAATAACTGCAGCGCACTGGCTTTGTTTTTTTGAGAGTATTCATAGAAGTAATGTAAGTATTGCGCTTTCAGTGGTGAGCACAACAGCTTTTTTTGTAGCACTCATATCACCATTATACAACCGAAAAAAATGGAATATAAAAGAGTTGTTTTTGGGACTCTTCGTGGTTGTTGGTGTTTCATTGATATTTCAGGCAGAAGGCGTGTATGTAACAGGGATTGTTTTTGGTCTTCTTGCCGCTCTATTTGCGGCTTCATTCAGTTCTTTTAATGGTATATTCATTCAACGTATTTCGGCAACATCAATAGCTTTTTATGAGATGTTAGGAGGAACAATGGTCTTATTGGTGGCTCTCCTCATGCGAGGCGAATTGCAGGTCATTGGAGACATTACGAGTATGCAGTGGATGTTGTTGATCATTCTTGGCACTGTAACAACGGCATTTGCGTTCATTGCAAGTGTAGAAGTCATGAAACAACTTTCACCATTCTCATGTGCTATTGCCATTAATCTGGAACCGATCTATACCATATTAATTGCGCTTTGGCTTTATGGTAGCAGCGAGTACATGCAGCCCATGTTTTATGTGGGAGCAGGAATAATACTATTATCGGTATGGATGAATACGAAAAGAAAAGGTCGTTGACGCGGCTTTTGGCCTGCCAAGAGTCAATGAGCTAGGCCAAAGAAAATACCCTTGTAGATGTAGCTCAGCAGAATAATAACAAAGAGTGACAAGGTAAGTTTGAGAAAAGTAGCTGAGATGGTTTTCCAAATATTTGTTACATATAGGAAAGTAGCAAAAATGTAACCTATAAAAAAAAGTAAGGGGGGATAATGTAGGACACTGCCGTACAAATCCCCCCTTAATAAGCAAACGAATGAGCGTTGCATACCGCAACCCAAACAATCTATGCCAGTTGCTTTCTTAAAAGAGCAGGTTAAAAAATTTTGCTCAATTAAGTCAGCTAAGTTCATCTATTAAAGAACCATTAAAGACTTCAACAATGAAGCAGCGAAAAGGAATCCGATTAAGATTAAAAGGAAATACAAACCGCTAAGGATTGTTCCGATTAATGAAAGGATTTTTCCTGCTTTAGCAGAACCAAGTCCATCATACATTCCAGGATTTGCAGTGTCAGCAGCGATAGCTTTCTTAGACAAAGTTAAACCTACGATACCTAACACAAGACCAGGTAAACCATAGAAAAAGCAAAGAACAACTGATAAAATTCCGCAAACCAATGCGCCTGTAGCTCCAGGTAATTTTTGTTTCATAAAAATAATAATTTTGGTTAAGTGCTTACTCTATCTTAAGGTTTTCAGCTACCCCTTTGTGGTGCAAAATAATGCAAAACCTTTTTCTGTTGCAACAAATTTGTAAAAAATTTGATTAAGAAATGTTTACTAAAGCATTATTTCAGCGTGATATAGTCTGTGTTTTAAGTGAATATCCACGAATGTATTCAATTTCAAAAAGGGTATTTTCCCATTTTGGAATTTCAATAGATGTTTGTTGAACAGCCATATCAACGATAATTTTCATAGGCGATTGAGGAAACACCCCTTCTTTGCATCCTTCGCAATTTTCATTGAACCGCTGAGCACGTTTTTCATATCTATACAACCGGCGCATTTCTGTTCCGTCTGTATACCAAATAATCACCTGGGGCGTCCATAAAACACCATAGGTGTGAAAATCTTGAGAAGCATCAAATTCCAACTTAACCCCCATACCATCCATACGTTTGTTGTAGTGAGTAGTCATATGTTGAATGCGACTTAATTTTGAAGCGCTGAATTTTCCTATCGCATTTTCTTCATTCCAAAATTCAAAAACGTCAATTTCATTGTTGGTACCGTTGGCTTCACCGTACAACCAAAATGCTGGCCATGCCGAATGGCCCTTCGGCAATTTGCATTTAATTTCGTAATAGCCGTAAAAAAAATCTTTTTTGCTTTCAAATTCACCAGTGTCAAATCCAAAATTTCCGGTGAATGGCTTCATTCCGTCGGTAATCCAAACTGAAAAGGGCTGATTAACTCTTTTGTTTACGGTGGTTTGAATGAGCGCTTTTCCCCCATGAACCGAAATGCTTTCTTTTGTTAACCACTGTTGAGTAATCTTCTGCTGCGCATCTCTGGTTACTCCTTCACGAATGAACCAAACATCTTCATTGAGACGTGAGCCGTTGAATTCTTCATTCAATACAAGTTCACAACGCGCTTGAATATTCTTTTTTTTATCAATGGAAAATAAAAGTTCTTTTTCTTGAGATAGAAGGGATGTGCTTATGAAGAGAAAAGCACTAAAACCGAAAATTTTTCGCATCATATTGAATTTGACCAAATATACTTCGTGTTACATTTATGCAAATTTTTAATATGGCTTTAATTCTTCCTGTACAAGGTGTTTCACCTGTTTTCGGTGAAAATTGTTGGTTAGCAGAAAATGCAACTGTGGTTGGACAAGTAACCATGGGTAAGGAATGCAGCGTATGGTTTACTGCCGTGGTGCGTGGCGATGTAAATACCATTCAAATCGGCGACAAGGTGAACATTCAAGATGGCGCTATTATTCACGGAACCTATGAAAAGGCGGCGACTTCCATAGGCAGTCATGTGAGTATTGGACACAGAGCCATGGTTCATGGGTGTACCATTCATGATTATGTTTTAATTGGCATGGGCGCCATTGTTATGGATCATTGTATTATTGAATCGAATTGCATTATTGCGGCAGGCGCCGTAGTTCCAGAGGGCACCCATGTTAAATCGGGAAGTGTATGGGCGGGCGTTCCTGCACGAAAAATAAAAGATCTCAGCCCTGAATTATTTGAAGGTGAGATAAAACGAATTGCAAACAACTACAAGTTGTATGCTTCTTGGTTTCAATCCTAATTACTTTTGCATCATGCAAGAAAAACGAAATTCATTAGAACAGAAAAAAGCAGAGGCTTTGTTGGGCGGCGGACAATCAAGAATTGATTCGCAACATAAAAAAGGAAAGCTAACTGCCAGAGAGCGTATAGACGTTTTGCTAGATAAAAATTCGTTTGAAGAAATAGGAATGTTGGTGACACACCGCAGTACCAATTTCGGTCTTGAAAATGAAAAATATTTTGGTGATGGCGTAGTAACCGGGTACGGTAAAATAGATGGAAGACTGGTTTATGTTTTCTCTCAAGATTTTACCGTTATGGGAGGATCCCTTGCGGAAGCGCATGCAGAAAAAATTTGTAAAATCATGGACTTGGCCATGAAGAATGGAGCGCCTGTTATTGGTTTGAACGACAGTGGAGGAGCTCGAATTCAAGAGGGGGTAGTTAGTTTAGGCGGGTATGCAGATATTTTTTATAGGAATGTTCAAGCCAGTGGTGTTGTACCTCAGATTAGCGCAATCATGGGTCCATGTGCCGGTGGAGCCGTTTACTCACCGGCATTGACAGATTTTATTGTTATGGTGGAAAATACCAGTTACATGTTTGTGACGGGTCCAAATGTGGTGAAAACCGTTACCCATGAAACGGTCACAAGTGAAGAGCTTGGCGGTGCTAGCACGCACAGCACGAAAAGTGGTGTAACGCATTTTACAGCAGAGCATGATGTAGCAGCTCTAAAAATGATTCGCCAAATGCTTTCATACATGCCGCAGAATTGTGAAGATGATGCTCCGAGGTTGGCGTATGAGTTGGGTAATGAGAAAAGAGAAAAACTAAACAACATCATCCCCGACAATCCAAATCAACCGTATGACATTAAAGAGGTTATTTCAGAAGTAGTTGATGAAAATTCATGGCTCGAGGTTCATAAAGATTACGCTGAGAATATTGTTGTAGGTTTCTCAAGATTAGCCGGAAGGAGTATTGGTGTAGTTGCGAATCAGCCTGCATTCTTAGCGGGAGTTTTAGACATTAAAAGCAGCAACAAGGCCGCACGATTTGTTCGTTTTTGTGACGCGTTTAATATTCCTTTGTTGGTTTTTGAAGATGTACCTGGTTTCTTACCAGGAACAGATCAAGAGTGGAATGGAATCATTTCTAACGGAGCCAAATTGTTGTATGCATTCAGTGAAGCAACGGTTCCAAGAGTTACAGTGATTACCAGAAAAGCATATGGCGGAGCATATGATGTGATGAACAGCAAGCACATTGGTGCAGACATGAATTTTGCTTGGCCATCGGCAGAGATTGCCGTGATGGGTGCGAAGGGAGCTGCTGAAATTATATTCAAAAAAGAGATTGCCTCTTCTGAAGATCCGAATGCGAAATGGAAAGAGAAAGAATCGGAGTATGCTCAACTGTTCGCGAATCCATACAGCGCAGCAGAGCGCGGATATGTAGATGAGGTAATTGAACCTGCGGTAACAAGAGAAAAATTGATTAGAGCGTTTGAGATGCTTGAGAATAAAGCTGAAAAGATGCCTCGAAAGAAACACGGAAACATTCCGCTTTAGGCCTCGCTGGTGTGAGCTACATCGAACTCTAAGATTACCTCAGAACCACCGTGATTGAAAGTGCATCGGTCGGCCAATCGCTGCATAAGAAATACCCCTCTTCCATGCGGGAGCTCAATGTTTTCGGGAGCTGTGGGGTCTGGAAGATTTTCGAAGTCGAAACCTGGACCTTCATCAACAATGGTGAACTGCAATGTTTTTTCGTTGGCTAGTTCGAAAGTTAAAGAGACCTCTGTGCCTTCTTGCAGCTTGTTACCATGCACCACTGCATTGTTGACAGCTTCTGTTAAACAGATTAAAATTTCACCATAGAAGTCTTCTTTCACGCTGTATTCATTGCAAACATCGTCAACCAATTTTTCGGCAAAATGAATGCCTTCTAATGTTGATGGAAAACGAAGTTGTCTGCGACCTTGACTCATGGGTTCTGATTTGGTTTCAAAAATGAGAAAAAAAACGCTTCATTTAACCACAACTATTCAGAAATTCTAAAATAGCGTTGTGCCTTTTCTCTGTAATACGGCTTTAAATGTGGTGAAACGGAGCGCAATGTTTCAATGTTCTTTTGTTTGTTTTTCAAATAATCTTGGTATTTTTTCGGATTCCCTATTGGAGAATCGAGGGCTTCATTGCTTTTGCGCTCTTCATCTTGATCTCGGATCCGTTCAGCTTCTTCCGCTTTCAACAAACGAATCATGATGTCATTTTGTCTACGAATACTCTCTTCTGTAATCTGATTGTTTACAATATCACGTTGCAGCTTTTCCATCTCTTTCGCAATTTGCTTCATCTCATTTCCAGCTCCGCTGCCATCTTCGTTTAACTCATTTGCTTTTTCTTCCATGAGTTTCCGAATTGCGGCTTGTTTTGCAGCCATTTGAGCAAGCTCTTTGCTCATACCTTCAGTCCCTCCTGAATTTTGTTGACCTTGGTTTTTCCCTTGATTCTTCCCTTGTTTTTTTAACCCCTCCAATTGTTTTTGTAGCCCTTCTTGCATCTTTTTTAAATCAGATGCTGATGATTTACTTTTCCCTTTTCCTCCTGGCTTATTGCACTTTCCTTTTCCAGATTTTTTTGACTCAGACTGTGATTGCATTTGCATCTGCATTTGTTGCAGCGCATCATCTAGAAGTAGAGCTAGGTTGTTGAATCCGGTCATTGCAGACTGTTGATTGGCAGAGATTTTTCCAATGTTGGCATCGGGAAAATCTTTTAATGCGCGTTCTATGTTTGCATTGATTGCGTTGATTTCTTGGTTAACAGTTGCACTAATTTCAGGCACGCGCTTGCTCAATGCAAACAGGCTATCTTCAATCATCTTCGCATCATCTTTCAATTTGCGTTGCTGTTGAGCCAGGATTTTAAATTGTGGATCGTTGCGCTGTGTACTCTTCACATTTTGCATCAGTTTTTCTTGATCGAAGGAAACGGTTATAATGTTCTCTAAAAGTGCACGCAATGCATCCATGTCTTCTTCTTGCTGTTCTTTTTCAGAAGATTCCATTTCCATTTGCATTTGTTGTTGCATCTCCTTCATTTTTTCTGCCGCACTTTTTTGTGATTTAGAAGCATTGCTTTTTTTGTTTTGTTGCAATTGCTCTTTGCTATTTTCTTGTTCTTGATCTATCTGTTTTTGAAGTTCTTCCGTATTTGGTATTTCTTCTGGATTCTCAAGTTCTTTATTTAATTTTTCTACTTCTTTCAAATCTTGCTTTAAGTCATCAAAGGCCTTGTTTAATTGCTCTTGTTCTTTCAGTTTTTGTTCATTTGACTTGTTTTCATCATTGGCGAGTTGTTCTTGTTTTTCAGCAAGTTCTCCTAATTTTTCAGTAACTTTTTCAATCTTCTCTTGCACCTCCATTTGCTTGAATTGCTCCAAGGCTCGATCCATTTCTTTCTCAAGGTCTTCGGTACTTTCGTTTATTTTTTCAAGCTCTTTTCGAATTTCATCTTTATTCAATTCATTCATCATGCGTTGCAATTCTTGCATCATTTCTTTGAGCTCAGGACTGAGCATTTCATTCATGATTTTTTCAAGTTGCATTTGCTTTTCTAACAGCGATTCATTTTGTTGCTGCTGATTGCGTTGTTCGTTTTGTTTTTGAATTTCCTCTACTTGTTTCTCCAGGTGCTTTTGCCTGTTCAGTAAATCTTCTAATTTCTTCTTGTCTTGCCAGGTCATTTCTTTTTTCTCTAAAAGTTGACGCTCAAGCTCTTTCAATTCTTTCTGTAGTTTTTCAGCTTCTTTGATACTGCTCTCCAGGTTATTCTTGATGTTATCACTTTTTTCATCGAGCATTTTTTCGAGCTCTTCATCAGTCGGGTTTTCAAATGACCGAACAGTTGTTCGGGTACTCTTTGCTCCATGAACACCATCATTGTCCCACACTTCGAAATAATATTGAACTTCATCTCCAGGTTGAAGATTGAAAGAAGAAAAATCAACCGCATGGAAAAACTGATCACCCGTAACACCTTTTTCAAATGGAATAATGTCGGTTTTTGGAAGACCAATGGGTGCCCCGTTTCGTGTAGGTTTCCCAACAAATACAAGCTTTGTAAGTCCGTAATCATCTAAAATTTCTCCAGTGAAATACATGATTTGTATTTGTGCTGAATCTCTTTCCTCACTGACTTGAATGTTGGGATAAGCATCTGGTATAACCGCAATTTTGTAATTGAAAGGATTTACGCTAGCGCCCGTTGAGTTGGTGGGTAGAACTTGGTAAGAGAAGTTCGATAGGGCTTGCTTCGCGAAGGTGAAGGCATTGTTTTCGTTTTGAAAAGCAACCTTTCCTTCGTCGGTAATGAATTCAACTTGCTCTGTATTTTCCGCACTTATTTTCCATGTAATTTGAGTTCCTTCTGGAACTACCAAGTCACCCGAGTTTTGGACAATGCTGTTCTCTTTGTATAAATAATCGGGATAGTCGAGTTCCATTTGAAAGGTTCCAAGTCTCGGCAGTTTTAAAACTTCAATTTCATATCCGTCACTGTGAAATCCGGAGGCATGAAAAACCAATTGCAAATCTTCCGTAACTCCGCTAACCGTGTATTGGAATTCAAGATTGTTTTTCTTCGCCATTTGAAATTTTTGCCCATTCAATTCCAAAAAAACCTTATCTGGAATTTCTTTTCCTTCCAAACGCATGCGCACGGTGTAGTCTTTGTTCTCAACCACTTGAAGTGTATCATTTTCAAGTACCATGGTAAACGGAGCCTCTTCTGCAATTACTTCATTGAACCGAAGTAAGCGGTCTGTGGGTTTTAAAATGAATGAAGGTGTAACTATGAATAGTCCAATGAATAGCACAGCAAGTGGAATGAAATAGCGCAAGTATTTCTTGTTGTTGGAAGTATCTATGGCTTTAACAAATGGAACAGGCGTCAAGGCTTTCATGCGTTGCGCTATACTGGCCTGTAAAAGATCACTTCCAGCATGCGACTTTAATTGTTCATGCAGTTGCAGTGTATTGAGTAGTTTATCATCTACATCGGGGAAATGCTTACCAATAATGGAAGAGGCTTGCTCATAAGAAATTCTTTTTCCAAGTTTGAGCATGCTAAAAAGAGGCAGGGCAATGCGGTTAATGAAAAAGAAAAGAGCAGTTCCAACAAAACCAAAAAATAAAATTGTGCGAATAACCGGACCAAAATGACCAAGGTATTCAAGTGAGATGACAAGCAAATACAAAAAGGTGAGTAGGGCACCCACATAGAGTGCTCCTTGAATCATTCTGTTCTTGTAGTAGCGTCGAATGAATTCGTCTAGTCGATTCAGTAGTTGTTCGTATGCGGTCATTTCTTGCGAGCCTAAAGATAGCAACGAAAGATGAGTACAGCTATTGTTTCGGTACAGAAATGCAAACGTTCTGTGGTTCAGTAAAGAATCGCATGGCTTCCCAGCCGCCTTCTCTGCCAAGCCCCGATTGCTTTACTCCACCAAACGGAGTTCTCAGATCGCGTTCTAACCAACAATTAACCCAGACAATACCTGTTTCTAATTTCTGAGCAACGCGGTGTGCGCGTGTTACGTTTTCGGTCCAAATACTTGCAGCTAAACCATAGACCGATGCATTGGCCAAGGCTATTGCCTCTTCCTCTGTTTCAAAAGATTGGAGGGTAATCACGGGTCCGAAAATTTCTTCTTGGTTTGTTCTGCATTGTGGTCCTAGTCCTTCAATAATGGTGGGTTGCATGAAAAACCCTTCAGCATTTTCATCATTGAGTTGAACACGTTCACCACCAAGTAATATGGTTCCTCCCTCTTCCTGCGCAAGCGCAACATAAGACAACACCTTGTTTAAATGCGCTTCGCTCACCAGCGCTCCCATGCGCGTGTTAGGATCAAGGGGATTGCCGGGTTTAATTTTTGAAACTTTTTCAATGAGAGCTGCCTTAAATTGTTCGTAGATGTTTGCTTGAATGAGTACTCGAGAACCACATAAACAAATTTGACCTTGGTTGGCGAAGGAAGAGCGAACGGTGGTTGAAACCGCCAAATCTATTTGAGCGTCGTTGAAAATGATGTTCGCATTTTTCCCACCTAACTCCAATGACATTTTTTTGAATTTTGGTGCAATGACAGAGGCAATGTGTCTTCCAGTAACTGTTCCTCCCGTGAATGAAATTGCTTTAATACCGTTGTGTTGCACAATGGCTTCTCCGGCTTCTGGACCCAGGCCGTGGACAATATTGAGTACTCCTTTTGGAAGACCAGCCTCGGCACAAATTTTTGAAAATAAATAGGCAGTGTATGGTGTTAATTCGGAAGGTTTGGCAACAACGCAGTTTCCTACGGCCAAGGCAGGAGCTATTTTCCAGGTGAAGAGATACAAGGGAAGATTCCAGGGAGAGATGCAACCAACAACCCCAATGGGTTTGCGCAGGGTGTAGTTCACAAAAGCGTTATTGGGGTGGGCTTCACTGGCGAAGTGTAAAATACCTGTTGCGAAAAAGCGAATGTTCGCTTCTGCCCGAGAAATATCTACCGCTCTAGAAAGCGAAATGGGTTTTCCATTATCAATAGATTCTGCTTGTGCTAAAGTCTCAGCATTGGCTTGAATACCATCTGCAATACGAATGAGAATGGTTGAGCGTTCTTCACTTGAAAGAGAAGACCAAGCAGGGAAAGCTTCGGTGGCTGCGTCTACAGCGGCGTTGATATCGGTAGTGTGGCTTCGAGGTATGGTGCCGTAGACCTTTCCGGTGCCAGGGTTTATATTGTCTATGGTTTCGGTAGAATGTGCCTGAACAAATTCTCCATTGATGTAGTTTAATAGCTGAATCACAATCCAAATTTTTAGAAAACGAAGGTAATACATGAAAAAAGTTGGATTGTTTAGAAGAAAGTATTTATTTTTGCATTCCCATTTGAAGAAATGGGGAATAGATTGCCCGATCGTCTAATGGCAGGACAACTGATTTTGGTTCAGTTTGTATAGGTTCGAATCCTGTTCGGGCAACGAAATAAACCGCTTCCTTCAAGAAGCGGTTTTTTTATTCTACCTTTCAAAAAAAAAGAAGTTGAGACACATCGCCATTTTAGGATCTACGGGATCTATAGGAACACAAGCACTTGAGGTCATTGCAGAGCATTTAGATTTGTTTTGTGTTGAGGTCTTAACGGCACACAGCAACAGCCAGTTGTTAATTGCGCAGGCGTTGAAGTTCAATCCGAATGCCGTTGTCATTACCGACGAATCGAAATACGCTGAAGTGAAGGAAGGATTGGCCTCCACAGATGTTAAAGTGTATGCGGGAAAGCAAGCGTTGGAGCAGATTGTAGAGATGGATACCATTGATGTGGTGTTAACGGCCTTGGTGGGTGCTGCTGGTTTACTTCCAACCATAAAAGCCATTGAAGCGAAGAAAACCATTGCATTGGCGAACAAAGAAACCTTGGTGGTTGCGGGTGAGCTCATTACACAATTGGCACAACAGCATGCTGTAAATATTTATCCGGTTGACAGTGAGCACAGCGCTATTTTCCAATGTTTGGCTGGCGAGTGGCACAACACCATAGAGAAGATTGTTCTAACTGCGAGTGGTGGTCCGTTTAGACAGAAGCCAGCAGAAGAGTTGGCAGAGGTGACGAAGGCGCAAGCGTTGAAGCACCCCAATTGGACCATGGGCGCGAAGATTACCATTGACTCTGCAACCCTTATGAACAAAGGGTTAGAGGTTATTGAAGCGAAGTGGTTATTCAATTTGAAGCCATCGCAGATAGAGGTGGTTGTTCATCCGCAGAGT
>CAYSEX010000045.1:0-17428 GCA_964430305.1 uncultured Chryseobacterium sp. | reverse complement strand
ACCATGGCCCGAATGGACGCACTTTTTCTATTTCTTCTTGGACGTTGTCTCATCTCAGAAATCTTCATAAAGGAGCAATTCAGTTTCAATTTCGCTTTTCAAAATACTGAAAATAGAATCTTGGTCTTTTACCATTTTAAGTACATCCTCATCTTTCAAGTCTTTGAATTTAGGATCGTTTTTCAACTGGCCGGGTTCTGGCAACAAAACTATATTTGTTATTGCCCAATTCTCAACCTTGTCGCGCAGTTCATCAATCGCCGACTTCTCTTCCTCCATAAATAATATTTCGCTCGAAACATCACGTGTTGTATCCGAGGATACGCTTGTTGATGCGGTTGCAATTTCTTGCTCAACTTGCTTGTATCGATTGTCTAATTCTGTCATAAGCGACTGCTTTTTCGACACCAAACCTTGTTGAGTCAATCGGGCCTGTTGAAGCACATCAGACTCTGTGTTTTTGCATGATGCCAACGCAAGCAGGCCAACCAATGCAATAAAAGTAATTCTTGATTTCATTTTTTTATTTTTTTCGTTTTACAACTCTTTCTTTGGAACTGGATCATAGCCAAAACCTCCACGCGGATGACAACGACCAATTCTTTTCATACCCATCCAAACTCCTCGGAACACACCCCACTCTTTTATGGCTTCGATCATGTAGTGACTGCACGTTGGTGTATATCTGCAATTTGACCCCAACCACGGCGAAATAAACCATTGATAAATCCTCACGGGAAAAATAAACAACCATTGCCATATTTGGTTCAGCATATTCAATAGTCACTCAGCAAGCTGTGCTGTCTCGCGCGTTTTAGAAATTTTTCTTTTTGAATTTTTTCTTTTTTCTCTTTTTGTTTCGATTGAAGCCCTCCTCCACGAAATCTTGAAACTTATTGCCTTGAATGGTCTTAACGGCATGTATCTCAGTAATTCCATCCACATTCAAAGCCCCGTTACTTAGATATTTCAAGTCGTTTAAAACAACATCATCGGTTACAGTATTTCTATTCCAATTCAGCGCATTCTGCTTCATTAGTCTTGCAATGGCCCGAATAAAATTTTGCTTTTCTTCGCCTTCCTCCATTCCGACACATTTAGCAATCATACTTTCAACATATCTTCCGTAGTGCCCAAATTTTGGGGCAAGTTTGGGATAGGGAATTGCATTCGGTCTTGAAACGAACTGACTTGGCTCAGGCTTCGGGTATGGAGAATCTACATCTAACTGAAAGCCACTCATGATATGCAAATGGTCCCACAGTTTATGATTAAAATCCTCCATGTCGCGCAAATAAGGAAACAGCTGCCCCATCACTGATATGATGGCCTTGCAACATTTTGCCCGCTCTTCTCGATCTTCGAGCGTTAGTGCGAACTGAACCATTTTTTGAATATTTCGACCATATTCTGGAAGTGTAATCTCCGGCCTGGCCGAATTCATTTCCATAGGATAAACCTCACTGTTGAATCTATTTCTTTGCATGTAATGTAGAATGAAACAAAGATAGAGAGAAAGCAGGGCTACCCAACTATCTTTAACTTGGCAAACTTGAGTAGAAGCGTTTTTTGTCCTTCGGACGGAAAAAAGACCGTGGCCTTTTCATTGGGCGACTCTCCCTCTATCTTAACCACTTTTCCCTTTCCAAACTTCTCGTGTGAAACTTCTATTCCAATGACAATCTCATGCGGTAATGCCCAATCGCCCTGAATTGGTTCAGCAGGCGCCGAAACGTTGTCAATTTTTTTCAAATTTCTTGGAACAACCGTTTCCTTTGGCGACCCTGCATTCGCCTGATCATTTCGAACACTGGCGTTTCGTTGTGTATAGAAATTTGAACGTTCATCTGAGAACGAAACTTGGCTTCGTGGCGTAGGTTTCGATTTAACGGCGTCTTGAACATCTAAAAAAGAAGGGTCTAACTCTTCAAGAAATCGACTGGGCTCACAATACGTAAACTGCCCCCATTTGAATCTTGTACTTGCGTAGCTCAAAAAAGCTCTTTTTTCGGCCCGGGTTAGGGCCACATAAAACAACCTACGTTCTTCTTCGAGCTCTTCCAAATCTGATATAGACAGTTGCGAGGGAAATAAGTTTTCTTCAAGTCCTACGACAAAAACATTCTTGAATTCTAGTCCCTTTGCAGCATGAATTGTCATTAAGCTCACACTGGCCTGATCTTCCTCGGTCTCATTATCGGCATCTGTGAGCAAGGCAACATCTATCAAAAAATCTGAAAGTGTTAATGGCTCACCAGTCAGTGTTTCCCGTTCAGAAAATTCTTTTAAACCTGCCAATAACTCTTGAATGTTATCAAGTCGGGCAACACCTTCTGGGGTTCGATCATCACCCAAATCTTTGATCATTCCTGAAGAAGCCGCAATGTGCATCCCTAAATCGTAAGCATTCTTTGTATTCAAATCAACAGCGAAACTCTGAATCATGGTTACAAATTCATGGAGCTTTTTGGCTATACTTCCTCCCATGCCCAATTCAGCGCTTCTGTGTATCATTTCCCAAATACCAATGTTTCTCTCGGCTGCACCCACAATAAGTTTTTCGATAGATGTCTTTCCAATGCCTCGTGCAGGGTAATTAATTACACGCTTCAAAGCCTCCTCATCATTGTGGTTGGCTGTTAGTCTGAAGTATGCCAATAAATCCTTGATTTCTTTTCGCTGATAGAAACTCATTCCACCATAAATCCGATATGGAATATTCAGTTTCCGCAGGGCCTCCTCCATGGCTCTTGACTGAGCATTTGTTCGATACAGGATAGCAAATTGATCATAATTTTCGGCGAACTCCTTATTTATTTTGAAAACCGTAGAAGCTACAAACATTCCCTCCTCATTGTCAGTAGCGGCCCGATGAACTTTAATTTTCGATCCCTCATCATTCTGAGTCCAAACATTTTTTTTAATCTGATTCTTATTCTTTTGAATAATAGAATTAGCCGCTTCTACAATAACCTTAGTTGACCTGTAGTTCTGTTCCAATTTATACAATGCGAAATCAGGGTAATCATTTTTGAAGTTCAAAATATTCTGAATGTTCGCACCACGGAATGCATATATACTCTGAGCATCATCTCCAACAACACATAAATTCTCATGTGCGGCTGACATACTTTTTACAATGAGATACTGCGAAAAATTGGTGTCTTGATACTCATCAACCATAATGAAATGAAACTTATGCTGATAACGGTACAAGACATCTGGGCAATCTCGAAAGAGGAGATTGGTTTTGAACAGTAAATCGTCAAAATCCATCGCTCCTGCTCTGAAGAGTCGATCGTCATATTTCTTATAAATTTCAACCAACTTCGGTCTTTTTGCCTGCGTATCATCACTTATCAAGTCAACGTCATTAACATAATCACCAGGACCAATTAGACTGTTTTTTGCGGAAGAAATACGATGTTGAACAATTCCTGGCTTATAAATTTTATCATCAAGCCCCATCTCCTTAATGATGTCTTTCAATAAACTTTTGCTATCAGCAGTATCGTAAATAGAAAAATTTCTCGGATAACCAATTCTGTCTGCTTCAATTCTGAGAATTCTTGCAAAAATACTGTGGAAGGTCCCCATCCATATGCTCCTTGCCGCAGATTCTCCAACCAATTTACCAATTCGGTCTTTCATTTCTCTAGCAGCCTTATTGGTAAACGTCAACGCCAAGATTTGAAAAGGATCGACCCCTAATTGAATTAAATGCGCGATTCGATAGGTCAAAACACGCGTCTTTCCCGACCCTGCACCTGCAATGACCATAAATGCTCCATTCACATGAGAAGCCGCGGCGCGTTGCGCCTCATTCAATTCACTTAAAAAATCACGTTGCATGCGCACAAAGATAATTTCGCAGCTGCAGCCGCTTCATGTATGTTAGTAACTAAACACAAAACTTATTAACGTCTGTAAGCATTAGCTATTTTTGCATAAACCAAAACCGATTATGAGCAAGATTTTAATTATTGACGATGAGTCAAGTATTCGCGCTGCACTCAGGGATATTTTAGAATATGAAGGCTATACCATTGATGAGGCAGGAGACGGAGATGCCGGATTAAAATCTGTATTAAAAACAAATTACGACGCCATTTTTTGCGATATAAAAATGCCAAAAAAAGATGGATTAGATTTTCTCACTGAACTAAAAAAAGAAGAAATTCAAGTTCCTGTAATTATTATGACCGGTCATGGTGATATAGAAACTGCGGTAGAAGCACTGAAGCGAGGGGCTTATGATTTTGTCCAAAAACCATTAGATTTAAATCGCATTCTAGTTACGGTTCGAAATGCAATGAGTCATGAAATGCTCGTTCAAGAATCGAAATCATTAAAAAAGAAATTAGGTAAGGTTGTTGGAACCACAATCATTGGTGAAAGTCAAGCAATTCGAGACATTACATCTATGATTGAAACCATTGCTCCAACAGAGGCTCGTGTTCTCATCACGGGAGGAAACGGCAGTGGGAAAGAATTAGTTGCTAGGCAAATCCATGAGAAAAGTAATCGGAGTTCCCAACCTTTTATAGAAGTGAATTGCGCTGCAATTCCAAGTGAATTAATTGAAAGTGAATTATTCGGCCACGAAAAGGGAGCATTTACTTCTGCCATAAAAACAAAACCAGGAAAATTCGAAATTGCAGATGGGGGCACATTATTTCTTGATGAAATCGGCGACATGGCACTTCCCGCACAAGCGAAAGTTTTACGGGCCTTGCAAGAAAATAAAATAACCCGCGTTGGTGGCGAAAAAGACATGAAAGTGAATGTTCGCATTTTAGCCGCAACAAATAAAGATTTAAAAAAGGAAATTGCTGAAGGGAATTTTAGAGAAGACTTATACCACCGTCTTTCTGTTATTGTTGTTCGTGTTCCAAGTTTGAACGAAAGAAAAGAGGACATACCTCTTTTGGCTGAGCACTTTTTGAATCAGATTGCCAACGAATACGGTCAACCTAAAAAACAAATTAACTCGGCCGCATTAAAAGCGCTACAGCAACACTCATGGTCTGGAAATGTAAGAGAGTTTCGAAATGTAATTGAACGCCTCGTTATTTTGAGTGATCAGACCATTGATGAAAAAGCAGTAAAACTATATGCTTCGCCCTACTTTCACTGATTTTTTGTTTTCCATAAAAATGGAATATTAGCTAATCCTATTGCCATAGACCCAACAATTAAAAATGAAATATTCGGTGTGTGAGGTGGCATTAAAAAAGAGAGCAAAATCAATATTCCTGTATATCCGTATAATGTGAAGGCTACCTGCGAGTGGCTCATTCCTAATCGAAGTAATTGGTGATGGATGTGATTTTTATCTGCACTGAATGGAGACCGCCCATTTAAAATTCGAATAATAAATACACGCAACGTATCTATTAAAGGATAAGATAAAATAGCCATTGCCAGCACGGGCTTGCTAATATCTTGCATGACCAAGGAGAGTTTAGACGGAGGAAACTCAATCATTTTCATAGCCAAAACGTACATCGTAACTCCAATTACCAGTGACCCCGAATCGCCCATGAATATTCGTGCTGGATGAAAATTAAAAACTAAAAAACCCAACAATGAACCGGCCAAACCTACAGCCAATAATGCCAAAGGAAGATCCCCGCTTCTATAAAACCAATACGCAAATGTTGCACTTCCTATTAAACCTATGCCCCCCGCCAAACCATCAATTCCATCAATCAAATTAATTGCATTTACAATTACCACGTATACGAAAATGGAAATGGTTACACTCCAAGAATATGAGATCTCGTTAATTTCAAACAAACCCCAGAAACTTGTTAAACGAATATCAGCAAGCACAACTAAAACAAAACCTATGAATAGGTGAACAGCCAACTTTTTCAGCGGATCAAGACCTATAATATCATCTTTCAATCCAATGAAAAACAAAATAAACATACTAGCAAGAACAAATTTAAATTCGTGTAAAGCTTGAAGAGGATTATAATTTGCTCCCAACTGCCAAGCTTCATGTGCAGGGAACCACAAGCAATACGTTATTATTGTGGATGCAAAAATGAGTATACCACCGAGAGTGGGGATGCTCTTTTTATGAAGCTTTCGCTGGTCTCCCGGCTCATCCACTAGATGCTTTAATTTTGCAACCTTGATAAGTATTGGCATAGATACCAAAACAATAAACAAAGCACTCATAAAAGCCAACACAACTTCTTTCACAATAATTGATTTTGGTTATTCCAAATGTATCAAAAATCCTGATAAATCGCATGCAAATTTGAGCGTAATCCCAGACTAAGCCATGCCGAGTGATATCCAAAATCTTGATTCATGAATGTATATGTGTCTATGCGATCTGCATATTGAATGAAAATCTGAGAATTCGTTTTCGGATTAAACCAATAACTAGCTTGAATTTCCCATTGCGACAAACTGCGGTCACCTGTTTCAAATCCATCTATTATAGGTCGCTCAACCTCTTGATTAATCAAATTCAATTTAGCATTAATCATCCATCGAGCATATCTGTATGATACCCGCAATAATTTCTCATTGCAGTTTTCTAACGGATGACCAATATTTTGATTCATATGAACGCCATTTGCTACTTGATATGTTTGACTATAAGCATGCGGTGCGATTTCATTCAACTCAATATTCACATCTAAATTGGGTACTAAAAATTGAAAAATCTGAATTCCAATTTGTCGATTCCATGCAATTCTATTCACATCTGAAATCACAAACGAAGATTGACCATACAAGAGCATTTTCTTTTTAAAACGCAAATTGAAATCCATTCCTAAAGTAGATTTATTTCTACTCGAAACAAATTGAGTGAGTCCAGTAAGAGGAATAGGAGAATAATATAACCAATCAGGAGAATTTATTTCATTATTTCGATACCGATTCCATATGGTTGACTCGAATACAGAAAATTCAATCCAAGGCTTTGGCATGTAACTAACCACAGAAAAACTTCCGCCTTTCCTTTCAAATAAAGATTCCGGGGTATCTCCTAATGGTAACCTCCGCATGTTCTGCATAACACTCCAAACATGCATGACACGAAAGTTCTTTTTCTGCAAAGCATATTCAAGATAAGGGTAGCAGAACATTCCATCTGACCAAAGCAATGATCTATACCCATTTCCAATTTTATGCTTTCCGTATCCTAACGCAACGGTAAAATCGGGCTTTACTTTGACGCGGAATACTGAGAACGCCATATTGTAATCAACACCCTCAGTTCGGTAAGGCTTTACTCTTCCAAATCCGGGAAAAATATTCAAACTATCTACCTGTGCGAGCCCTTGAAGGTACTTGGGCAAAAACGCCTGAGTCTCGTAAAATCCACTTTCAACGTACGCTCGGTCTTTAAAATTGACTTGTAACCAAGCACCTCTTCGATTTGTATACAACTTCTCACCTCTCGCATAGCCTATGGTATCAATAAAATCTCTACCCGCTGAAAAATCATAGATCAAATTCAACCTTACCCGCACGTCATTCAAACTGAAATCTATCATGTCATTTCGCAAGAAAAAAGGTGCTAAATCATGATATACTTTTACACTATCTGGTTTCTGACCTTCCATCATTGTCAGAGGAAGTTTCTCTTTTATTAATGGATATGAGCTCAAGAAACAAATCGAGTCAGATAACAAAACACCACGTTGAGCTTGCTGTTGAAACAAGAATCCCATAGGAAAACTCTCAACTTGACCAAATGACTCAAAACAGGTTGCAAAACAAATTAAAACAACGAATGCAAGTAATTTCCTCATGATTGAACTATGCAGATTTTACATCAAACTTATCTCGAAGTGAATTGCCAATAATCATAAAACTTAAAACAAGTAGCATAATACATACTCCGGGAACAATGGCAAGATAAGCCATATCTGTGGTGATGTAGGCATAACTTTCTCGAATCATATTGCCCCAACTCGATTGTGGCATTTGAATTCCCAATCCCAAAAAGCTTAATCCAGCCTCAATGAGTATTGCAGCTGCAAAGTTACTCGCTGACATGACAATTATTGGCGCACTTGCGTTCGGAAGAATATGAAAAAATAAAATTCTAAAATTGGAAACACCCGCAATTTGGGCTGCTGCCACAAATTCTTTTTCTCGAATACTTAAAACTTGCCCTCGCGTAACCCGAGCAACTTCAACCCACATTGTTAAACCTACACCCAAAAATACAACCCATAGATGATTACCGAAAGCTACACAGATAGCCATAACGAATAACAGAGTTGGGATTGACCAAATAACTTGCACACCAAATTGAATTGCCACATCTACCCAACCCCTATAATAACCGGCTAAAAGTCCTAACGGTACTCCAACAACTAATGAAATGAAAACCGCTATAACTCCTACAAGCAATGAAACGGAAATTCCAGACATAAGTCTTGACAATACATCTCGACCGTACTTATCAGTTCCCAAAATAAACGTTCTTGAGGAGACCCACCCGTTTTCATTCGGTTTTTCCAAATTAATCTTCGCTTCATTCAGAACCTCATTTCCGCTATTATACACAATACAAAAAACTGAATCTTCTGTTTCTCTGATACTTTCAATGGGAATCCATTTTTTTGGAATTTGGCGACCACCCGAAATCCACATTTCCCAATTTGATTGTGAATCAACTTCTTTATATTTAATGTAATTCACTTTAAATCCGGGCCGATTCAAAGCCAAAGCAATTTGTTGATCATTCGCAAACTGACTTTCATCGGGGCGAATTAAACTTCCCAATATCGAAACTAAAGTTAGTAAACATATAAAACCCAATCCGAGTTTTGCCGGGATTGAAAGAACACGGTTATTTTCCAGCCTGAGGGACATTATTCAAACTTACTGGTCTTCCCTTCCATTTAACATGAATAAACGTGGAAGTTATAAAAAAGAAGAGGCTAATAACAGGGTAAAAAAATGCAAAACCTAGATGACTTATTGCTGAAAAATCGCCATTCAATTTTCTTTGATTTCGCCATACAAAAATAACCTGAATCAAAGCAAGAAAAGATATTGGTATGAGGAATAACCAGTTATAAAAAACAAGTATTTCGAAGGCAAACAGCAATAAATTCCAGAAAAAAAACAATGCCGCAAAAAAATGAATTGCAGATTTTGGATATTTCTTAATCTTCCCGGACCACCTCCATCTTTGAACAAGGAATTCCAACCAGGAATCTACAGGCTTAATAAAAACCGATGTGGTTCTCTTATTTTGAAAACAAATTTTTGAGGCGTTCGACATTGCATGGTGCAAAATATTCATATCATCACCACTTAATGAGTTAAATCGTTCGTCTTTTTGCCCAAGAAACAATTGTTTTTTAAAAACTAAATTCGCACCGTTTGCTAGCAACGGATAACCAGCTTCTAAAGAGAAGAAAGTCCATGTTTGGAGCAGCTGCCATTCAATAACTTGTATTCTGCCAACAAGCCCCTTACCCGAAGACATTGAAACGGGCAGTACAAGCAAATCAAAATCCAATTGTCTCCAAAATATCACCTGCTCCAATTGAAATTTATGCATTCGAACATCAGCATCTAAACTCCAAAAGATGTCACAACCTGAAGATTGCACCCCCACTTCCAAAGCTTTTTTTTTCCCAAATGATTCACTCGAAAGTTCAAGAAGGGTCAAATGCGAAAACAATGGGTGTGATTCAATAATTTTCACAGAATAATCTGTTGAATGATCATTAATGAAAATCAATTCACATTCATCTTTCAAATTCAATTGATTCAAATCATTAAGTAATGCCAATAGATTCTGCTCTTCGTTACGAAAAGGAATCAAAATAGCTATATCTTTATTTTTAGTCAAATGAAAAGATTAGAAACGAAGATAGTGAGAGTATGAAAGAACGAATTATTTTGGGTATTGACCCAGGAACATCTGTCTTAGGTTATGGCTTGATACATGTGAAAGGAAACGAAATTCGGTTAATCACTTTGGATGTTTTAAGACTGGAAAAAATCACAGACCACGCCCTGAAACTAGAAAAGATTTTTCATTCGTGCATTGAAATAATAGAAAAATACAAACCAGACGAATTGGCCATCGAAGCTCCTTTTTTTGGCAAGAATGTTCAATCCATGTTGAAACTAGGTCGTGCTCAAGGGGTTGCCATTGCAGCTGCACTCTCAAGAAGACTCACGGTCAATGAATATGCCCCTAGGAAAATTAAACAAAGTATTACAGGTGTAGGAAGCGCATCTAAAGAACAGGTTGCGAGTATGCTTCAGAAATCACTCAATATTCCACAAGAAATCATGCCAAAAAAACTAGATGCAACAGATGGACTTGCAGCTGCCCTTTGTCATTATTATCAGACCAAAAACTTAGCTATTCAGGGAGGCAAATCAAAGAATTGGGAATCATTCATTCGTGCTAATCCTGGAAGAATAAAAGAATAGTGGTTCATTAGAAAAATTGTCTTGTTTGTAAAAGCACTTCTCTTTATTTTTGATATATGCTTAACCGATTTTATACGGCCCTAATTTTAGTCGCGTTATTTTCTCATGCTCAGGTTGGGCATGCTCAAATTTTAGGGATACCTCTGTATACATGGGACTTCAGCACAGGTTTACCCTCGGGTTGGACAAGTTCAAACGGCAATGGCAACAATTTAGGTGTTTGGGAATACCGGGGACCAAACACAACGCCTAACATCTCAATAACCTCTCGAGGATCATGTTCAGGCGGGAATCAACAATTCACTTCAATAACTCAATCCAATGGTTTCATGATTTTTGATTCAAACTATTGGGACGACCCTGGAACTGTTTGTGGTGCTGGTTTTGGAACCGGCCCTGCTCCGGCACCTCACAATGCGTGGCTCATAACAAACTCATTTGCACTTACAGGTGTAACGGGGGCAGCAGTAACCTTTCAACAGCAATTTAGAAACAACGCTGCAATCCTGAAAGTACAATACAGTATAAACAATGGTACCACTTGGATTGACATGCTCACTCAACAAAACGTCTTTCCTACCGCAGCTGCAGAATGGAAAACAGCCAGTTTCCCTTCAGGAGCAATTGGTCAAACCAATGTTAAGTTGAGGTTTCTTTTTACTGGAAGTTATTATTCATGGTGTATTGATGATATTACGGTTTACAAACCAAGCATCAATGACCTGAGCATTAGCAATACTCGGTACACCACTTTCGGTAATACCACCCCCACACCACCGAATGATTTTCATGACCTGCCATACGATATGTACCCAATTCCTATGGCAACCGTGGTGCCCTTTAAATTTTCTGCAAAAGCAAATAACATAGGAAGTGCTCAACAGACAGGAGTGAACTTGAATGTTAAAGTACTAAACAACACGAATACCATACTTTTCAATCAAACAACCTCCAATTCTACAGTTGCATCTGGAGCCACACCAACCCTCACCATTACTCCAACATATACGCCTCCAAGCACAGCCGGTTATTACAGGGTGGTTTATCAAATTAATCAAACACAGACAGACGAAATCCCAAATAATAACCGAGATACATTAGATTTCAAAATGCATCCGTTTCAATATGCAAGAGATGAAGGTGCAGTTGAAGACGTTTTCACACCCTCTGCGTTTTACGCTGGTCAACCCTACGAAGTAGGTAATATTTTTCAAGCAAGAACAACCAGCTTACAATGCAACTCAATTGTTGTAGCTGTTGGTCCTGGAACTACTGCTGGCACCGTTATTCAAGGAAAAATATTTAAAAACTCGTTTGCACAAGAGGTGGCTCAAACCGTAACCTACACTGTCAATGCCTGGGACATCAACAACATAGGTCAAGAAAAATTAATTACACTTAATCTTCCAACACCCTTGGCTTTACAACAAGACAGCCTGTATTTTGTTATGGTTGGAAATACTTTGGGAACAATGCCACTTCGCATTGGTCGGGCTGGCACTGCTATTCCTGAGACCAGTTTGGTTCGATACCCACAAAATAATGGCCTCGCCTACATGGCCAAGATGCCCATTGTGCGTATGAATTTGTTTACTCCCTCTCAAATTCCTGGATGCACAAATCCCATTGCGATCAATTATCTTCCTACAGCAACAACCGATGATGCATCGTGCGACATTCCAGGTTGTACGAATCAATCTAGCAGCAATTACAATGCAGCAGCTACTTGGGACAACGGAACGTGTGTTGTTTTGGGTTGCACCAACCCGCTTGCAACCAATTACAATCCACTTGCCACTGTAAATGATGGTTCTTGCATCATTCCAGGTTGTACAGATCCAAGTGCAGACAACTACAATTCTTCCGCAACCGTTTCGAATGGCACATGTATTTATTATGGATGTACCAATCCTCAAGCTGCCAATTATGACCCAATGGCCAATCAAAATGATGGTTCGTGTATTTTTCCTGGATGTACAGATCCACTTGCCAGTAACTTCAATCCACAAGCAAATCAAAACAACGGATCCTGTATTTATCCCGGTTGCACCGATCCAATTGCTGCCAATTATAACCCTCAAGCCAATCAAAACAACGGATCATGCATCTACCCCGGTTGCACGGATCCCTATGCATCAAATTACAACGCTCAGGCAAACCTAAACAATGGTTCTTGTATTTATCCCGGTTGTACTGACCCCAATGCATCAAACTATAATGCTCAAGCTAATCAAAATAATGGAACGTGCATTTATCCCGGATGCACAGACCCTACTGCGGCAAACTACAACCCACAAGCCAACCAAAACAATGGTACATGTATTTATCCAGGATGCACCAATCCAGAGGCCGACAATTACAATCCACAAGCCAACCAAAATAATGGAACATGTATCTTTTCTGGTTGTACAAATCCAATCGCAATCAACTTCGATCCTCAAGCGAACTTGAATAATGGAAGCTGCATTATTGTAGGCTGTACAAACCCTTTAGCTGAAAACTATAATCCAATTGCAAACCAAGAAAATGGTACTTGTATCATTCTTGGCTGCACTGACCCTGCCGCATCAAATTACAACCCTTCAGCTAATACAAACAACAATACCTGCCTTTATCCAGGATGCACTTTGGCTATAGCAGATAATTACAATCCAAATGCGAACTTGAATGATGGGAGTTGTATCATTTCAGGATGCACTGATCCGGAAGCTGATAATTATTTTCTTCAAGCTAATTTAGATGACGGGAGCTGCGAATTTTCTGGATGCACGGCTTCTAACGCAAGCAATTTCTCACCCCAAGCAAATGTTGATGACGGCAGCTGTATTTTCCCCGGATGCACTGACCCTCAAGCAAACAACTTCGACCCCATTGCTAATTCAAATGATTTTAGTTGCGAATACAATACACCTACTATTGTGATTCAGGATTCTGAGATCTGCCAGAATGCCACTGCTACTATTTTTAATCAGACAATCTATAATGCAGATAATAGCTGCCTAATTGACTTCGGCGATGGAACAGAAGAAAATGGCTGTTTCCAAAATTACACACACACCTACACTGAACCAGGTGCATATTCAATAACACTTTTTTTCAGCCAAGGAGATACAACATTAACTACTACCTCTACCATTGTAGTTCACCCAAACCCCGACACACCTATTGTCTTCAACAATCAACTTCTTTCTGTTTCAAACACTCAAGCTGATTTAAATTACACCTGGTTTTTAAATGGACTTCAAACCTCTATTCAAAATGACACATTGAACTATTTTATTTTGAATGAAACTTTGAACGCAAATGGTAATTATTTCGTTCAATCAACAAACTCCTTCGGCTGTCGTTCAAATTCAGATATAACTTTTGTTGTTATACCTGATATGCAGCTAAGTTCAACGGGTGGATGCATTCCCTATCAAATTGACTTCACAAACACAACGGGAATTGCTGAAAATGTAACTTGCTATCTTCAATTCAACGCTGACGAAGGGTTCATTCCTTTTGAAAACACGGCGTCGTTTATTTTTGAAACAGCTGGTTCTTTCTCTCCTGCGATGTATTGTGTTTCGAACGGTCAAGAGTATTATACAACTGAAGAATGGTTAATAGAAACATACAACCCACCTTCAAACCCAATACTCACCTCACAGAATAATCTCGTTACCATCACCAACCCTCAAAACTGCAACATTACATGGCTGTTAGATGGCGTAATTCTGAATACTAACAACAACCCAACGAGCATAAGTACCTACTTCAACAATGCTTATCAAAACGGAGTTTATTCCGCTATTCTAACGAACCAATTCGGTTGTTCGAGCAGCGCAGGAAGTATTTCAATCCTTCAATCTGCTATATCGGTAACGAACAATCAAGGATGCGCTCCACTCACAGTTCAATTCACGAATACAACAGATTTCGTGGAAAATACCACCTGCGAATTATCTATAAATAACAACACCTATTCCATTGATTTCGGAGAGACTCTTCCTATTGTTTTAAATAATTCAGGAACCTACTCAGGTGTTCTTACGTGTCAACAAGGAAATTTATATTCCCAAGTTATTTCCAATGACGCCATCGTTTTCTCAAACCCAGCTTCACCCATACTTACAAGTGATTTTGGAATTGTTTCTACAACCAATAGTCAAGGAAATTCAGTGACCTGGTCTCTCGATAATGTGAATTTGAACTTCAACTCTCCTTCAATTAGCACATTTATCAATGGAATATATCAAAGTGGAACCTACGCCGCTTATTACACAAATAGCTTCGGTTGTATCTCGCAAACAACAGCTTTAAATGTGATACAGCCAACGCTGTCATTCGACCAAAATGCCATTTGTCCTGGAGAAAGCATAACCTTCACCAATACTACCGACCCCTTACCTAACACATTTTGTGTTCTAACACCGTACAACGGTGCTCCAAACTATTCGCTTAACCCTTATGAAAGCATAACCATTCCATATGATTTTGCAGGAGCCATAAATGTGACGTTATCATGTACAAGCGGAAACGTGCAAGAATCAAACTCATACACCCTTCAAGTTAATAATGCACCACCTGTTCCTCAACTCTTTGTGAATTCAAATCAGGTGACAGCATACAACATTCTGGAAAATGACTCGCTTACTTGGTTTTATAACGGAATTGCTATTGTTGGTTCTAACCCGCTCAATACGCTTCAAAGCGGTACATATTCCGCACAAATTTCAAATGAATTTGGATGCATATCTAACTCTAACGCTGTATTTATTCTTCACCCCACTTTTACTTCAAATACTAATACCGGTTGTCCAAATGAAAGCATTACATTCATAAATACAACTCCGACATTTGAGAATATGACTTGCACCTTATTACCTGGTGATGGAAATTCATACAATTTCAATGAGCCAATTGATATCATGTATGAAACAAGCAATGTGTATATACCCGTTATCGAATGTATTATTTCTGGTGAGACGTTCAGTGCTACAGGAGAAACCATTGAAATATATCCAAATCCAGCAACACCAATATTACAAACTCAATACGGAGCCATCATTTGTTCTAACTGCAACAATCAACCTACATCATATTATATGAACGGGCAATGGCTCGGAACTAGCAGCTTCAATTTCTCAACTTATTCCAACGGACAATATCTAAATGGTTATTTCACAGCACAAACTGAAAATACCTTTGGATGTATTTCGAATGTAAGTGATAGTGTGTTATTGATTCATCCAATACTTACTTCAAACATTCAAATTGGGTGCATTCCAATGGCTGTAAACTTCAACAACAATACGGAAAATATAGCAGGTTTGAATTGTATTTTGAACGTAAGCGATCAGCTTGGAGATATACTTTTACCTCCATCAGGCACATACAATTACACATACAATGCAGCAAATAACTACAATGCATTTTTGACCTGTGAACTTGCAGGCTTATTTTTCGAAAGTCCCAACTTAGTTATTGAAACCTATGGTGGAACTCAGCCTGACTTAGTTCAAGATGGTGACACTATCAGTTGCCTCAATTGTTTAATTGAATCAAATACCAGCTGGTTAATTGATGGCACATTAAATCTTAGCGGTACAGTTTCTGTAGACACGCTTTACGGAACATTTTTCAGTGCTACGTATATTAACGAATACGGATGTAGTGCTGAAAACTTCATTCAAGTTATTCAGGTGGAAGAAGCAGATGACTATAGGAATTCAAACCTCGTATTTTATCCTAACCCTGCTAATTCAGAAATTTCTATCCTGAATCAAGCAGGCAATACTATAGAAATATTTACCCTCACAGGAAAATCCTTAGGAACATACTTCATAAACTCTGACCTTTATTCCATTGACACAAGTGCTTTGGCTGAAGGAACCTATTTATTATTTTTGAAAACAAAAGATTCCAACGAAGTTGGCACGTTTTTAGTTATGCACTGACAAATTCAAAAAACCATGAAACAAACTTTATTCTTCCTTGCAATAAGTGTTTTCACTCTCGGCATGACGGGTTGTGCAGAGGCTCAGCCAGGCAAAATTTCTACATTTGGCGCCCCTATGTTAACACCAGATAAGATAGAGCATGACTTCGGACAAATCAAAAAAGCCTCTGATGGCAACTGTACTTTCGAACTTTTTAACACTGGTGATCAAAATCTAATTATATCTTCTTGCCAAGGTTCATGTGGATGCACAACTCCAAAATGCGATGCAAATTCTGTAATTGAACCTGGAAAAAGTCAAACAATCACAGTTCATTATGACACCAACAGAATGGGTCCATTTCAGAAGACGGTCATGGTGAATTGGAATAATCCTGAAAATAAACCTACCGTTTTAACCATCAAAGGTGAAGTCATCGAATAATCAAAAAAAAAAAAAAACCTATATCCAATGAAAAAATTATTTTTCTCTATCGTAGCTGTTCTAGCTCTTACAGTTGCTAGCCATGCTCAAACACAAGTTGTAACTGGCCCAGCCATTGCTGTTGACAAAGAAGTGCATGATTACGGAACCGTTGCCTATGGCGGAAATGGAGCATGTGAATTCAAAGTAACCAATGTAGGAACTGAACCGCTTATTCTAAGTAAGTGTAAAGGATCTTGCGGATGTACTGTTCCAACTTGTGATACTACACCCATTTTACCAGGAGGTTCTTCAAGCATTCAAGTAAAATACGACACAAAGCGTGCAGGTGCAATTAACAAAAGCGTTACAATTAACTCAAATGCAGTAAACGAACCTGTAAAAGTTGTGCGTATCAAAGGAACTGTTGAAGCTGATCCAAATGCTCCAGCCCCAACTGGTACTCCAGGTGGTGCTCCTGTAAAAGAACAGGGCGGTGCTCCAAATAACTAAATGTATTCAAAATAAAAAAGGGTCCCAAAGGGACCCTTTTTTTTGTCTCTCTCCTTACCAACTCGCAATGACCGTCTCGTTTCCAACGGTTACATCTCCGATGTTTACCTTTATTTCAGTTCCTAATGGAA
>CAYSEX010000044.1:0-17670 GCA_964430305.1 uncultured Chryseobacterium sp. | reverse complement strand
AACCAACAATCCTATTCACAGGAAAATGGAAATTTCGAGGGGCAAAAACCTAAAATGAGAGAGCAGCCACAGTATTTAGATCCCAACTCGCCCGAGTACCAGGCCATGATAGAATCGAGGCTAATTCCTCCGCCAGGTACAGAAAATTTACCTGATGGAATTACAGAACGATCCTATGAAGGATCAGGTAATTCTCAAACCATTGAACGCATATTGAAAAAGGGTAACAAAGTTGACATTTACCAAAAAACAGTTTCGCGCGGCTCTACTTATTTTTCGAAAAACGGACGTGCTATCACAGAAGACATGTGGAATTCTGAAACCACTGCATTCAAACCATGAGAATTCTTGTTTTACACGGTCCGAATTTGAACTTGCTTGGGAGCCGTGACCCTGGAACATATGGAACTTTCTCACAGGAAGACATATTAAGTCATTTGACCTCGTTGTTTCCGACATGTTCCTTTCACCTTTATCAATCGAACCATGAAGGTGAAATCATTGACATCATTCAGCAAAAAGAATATGACGCGTTGCTTATTAATGTTGGTGGATACACACACACGAGCGTGAGCATACATGATGCGTTAGAAACGGTGAAGCCCGTGGCCATTGAGGTACATATTTCACACGTGGAGAAAAGAGAGCCCTTTAGACAACAATCACTGATATCCCGTCACTGCTTAGGCACCATATCTGGATTCGGAATTGCGGGCTACGAGCTAGCTGTTCGTTTCTTGATAAGCAACTATCCTCCTACCTCAGCCAATTGAACTTTTAATCCATCGAAGTTGGGGGCAATATGCAACTGACATCCCAATCGGCTGTTTTCCTTTACAAAAAACGCCTGATCTAACATGGCTTCTTCATCGTCATTTCTAAGACCCAAATCATGATCGGAAATAATATACATGTGACAACTTGCACACATAGCCATACCACCACAAGTACCTTCAACTGGTAAATCATAAGATTTGCAAAGTTCCATCATGTTCATACCCATATCTGTTGGAGCTTCTAGATCATGTGCAACCCCCTCTCGATCAATAACGGTGATTAATACTGTATTTTCTTCCATGTTACTCAAATCCGTTAACACCATTTACGGTGGTGTATTTCAATACATAATTTTTATTTGGATAAATACGCTTGAACGCACTTTGAACCATTAATGTAGCCTCATGAAACCCACATAAAATAAGTTTCAATTTTCCTGGATAAGTATTGATATCACCAATGGCATAAAGACCTTCAACATTCGTACTGTAATCAAAGGTATTGACTTCAATACTGTTCTTGTCAATATTCAACCCCCAATCGGCGAGTGGTCCCAGTTTCGGACTTAAGCCAAATAGTGGTAACCAATGATCTGTAGCAATTACCTGATGGTTTTCTTGTCCCGTAATAGAAACATGAACTTCAGATACATGCTCGTTCCCGTCAACACCAATTACTTCACCGTTGGTAATCAAAGTCATCTTACCTGATGCTGCCATGTCCATAACTTTTTGAACACTGTCTAAGTGTCCTCTAAAACTTGTTGAACGGTGAATCAGAGTCACATGTTCAGCAACACCTTCGGCAAGAAAGATGCTCCAATCCAAAGCACTATCTCCCCCACCACTAATAACTACGCGCTTTCCTCTATAAAATTCTGGATCACGCACAATGTATTCAATTCCTTTGTCTTCAAATTGACCTATGTTGGAAATGGGCGGTTTTCGAGGTTCAAAACATCCCAATCCTCCAGCTATAGCAACAACAGGTGCAATGTGTTTAGTACCCCGAGAAGTTGTTACAATGAATTTACCATCTTCCGTTTTTTCAAAAGATTCTGCGCGCTCTCCCAAGGTGAATCCCGGTTTGAATGGTGCGGCCTGATTCATTAAATTCTCAACAAGCTCTCCAGCTAATACTTCCGGAAAACCAGGGATATCATAGATGGGTTTCTTTGGATAGATTTCTGTCAGTTGTCCGCCTGCCTGAGGAAGGGCATCAATCAAATGACAACGTAATTTCAAAAGGCCAGCTTCAAATACGGTAAATAATCCACACGGACCGGCGCCAATGATTATAATATCAGTTTCAATCATAAAGCAAAATTAAGCATGCACATCAGTGCTTCAATATAAAACACCGAAGTTAGTAACATTCAAAAGGTTAAAATGTTCCGTTGACAAAGGTCAGTTTTCATTTTTGTTGTACTTTGCAATATAATCAACACGCCTATGAAACACTTATTTACTTGCCTTATGTTAGCCATGCTTGCCTTACAATCTTTTGGGCAATGTGATGGAAATAGATTCAGAAATTACGTTTTTACTGACTTTGTGAAAACCGCTGATGTTCAATACGGAACCAATTTGAAATATGATGGCACATCACAAAATCTTTTGTGCGACATCTACGAACCCGCTGGTGATACCTATACCAACAGACCATTGGTCATTGTTGCTCATGGTGGATTTTTTCTATCTGGATCGAAGACAGGCCCCGATGTTGTTCCCATTTGCGAGTCACTCGCAAAAATGGGATATGTTGCGGTAAGTATTGAGTACAGATTAGGCATCAGTATTACGGCCGATTTGAGCGGTCCAATGACAGAAGCTGTTATGCGCGGAGTTCAAGATGGCAAAGCTGCAGTCCGATACTTCAGAAAAACCGTAGCCGAAAATAACAACCCACATGGCATTGATCCAAATCAAATCTACGTTGCAGGATCAAGTGCTGGAGGATACATTGCTCTTCACATGGCCTACCTCGACAATGAGGCAGAAATTCCTTCATACGTGAATCAAAATGCCACCGGATTAGCCGGGGGCCTTGAGGGTGAGAGCGGAAATGCCGGATACAGTTCAGGAATTAATGCTATTGTCAATATTTGTGGCGCTATTGGGGATTCTGCTTGGATTAGCCAAAATGACGAACCAGCATTATTGTTGCACGGAACCAATGATCAAACTGTTCCTTTTGGATCAGCAATGCAGTATGCCTTCGGAGTAGCTCCTGTTGTAGAAGTTGATGGAAGTAACAGCGTTAATCAGAAAATGGATGAGGTTGCAGTTGAGCATTGCTTCAAAATTTTCAATGGTGCTGACCACGTGCCGCATGTAACCAATACTGCATATTTGGACACTACTTTAAGCTACATGGCTAACTTTTTATCATACCAAGTGTGTGGTGGCACATTAGAATGTGACTACAGAGAATTGACCGTAGGAATAAACGAAGCAAGTGCTAGCCTGAATAATGTGATACTTTATCCCAATCCGACTAGAGATTTTTTCAATGTTGAAGGCAACGGAATTACAACAATTGAAGTCTACACATTGACCGGTGAACTTGTACTTTTAAGTAACGGGAAGAACCGCATTGAAACAACAAATTTGGAGAGTGGCATGTACCTGGTGAATGTGTATTCATTGCAAGGATCAACAACGAAAAAACTAATAATTGAATAATGAAAAAACTTCGAATTCTCCCAGTGCTCATTGCGCTCTTAAGCATTTCCTTTGTGACAACTACGAGTACATCTTGCACGCAAAGCAAAGGTTTCAATTATTCTTCCCACAACAAGCGTAACAAAAAAAATCAACGATTTGTAAATAACCGAGTAAAGAAAACCGGAGGTGATCATACCAAGGTGAAATGTAAAGGGAGATAGTACGAAAAAATAAGATATGAAAGAGGCCCGCTGCGCGGGCCTCTGTTTTTTTCTTAGAATTCGCTCGTAAAATGAAAGGTCAAATCGGGATAATTCTGCTTTTCCATATCCAACATGAATTGACTCGGAGCTAAAAAGACATCGCGTCCTTCTTTGTCTTGAACAATATTATTGCCTTTGATTCTCTTAAATTCTTCCAATTTTGATAGATCCGTTGAAGTGATCCAACACGCTTTAAAATAAGACTTCGCCTCAAAAACACACTTCGCACCATATTCGTGCTCGAGTCTGTAATTGATAACCTCAAATTGCAGTTCACCAACTGTCCCTACTATTTTTCGCGAACCCGGCTCCTGGAAAAACACCTGGGCCACACCTTCTTCGGTCAATTGTCGAATACCCTTATCTAATTGTTTAGCTTTCATTGGGTCTTTGTTGATGAGTTCCTTAAAAATTTCTGGAGAGAAACTTGGAATCCCTTTAAACATAAGAGACTCACCTTCTGTTAAAGTATCACCAATCTTGAAATTACCCGTATCATATAACCCAACCACATCACCCGCATAAGCTTCATCTATTGTACTTTTTGCTTGGGCCATGAATGTAACCGGATTCGGGAATTTATACTCCTTGTTCAGGCGTACATGCTTATAAAATTTATTCCTTTCAAATTTTCCACTGCAAACTCGAAGAAACGCAATACGATCTCGGTGTCTTGGATCAATATTGGCGTGTATTTTAAACACGAAGCCGCTAAACTTTTCTTCGGTTGGGGTAATTTCACGCTTATCACTTTCCCTGCTTTGAGGTACCGGTGCAATTTCCAGAAATTTCTCTAAAAGCTCTTTCACTCCAAAGTTGTTCATTGCCGAACCAAAAAATACCGGAGCCAATTCACCCTTTAAATAACGATCAACATTAAAAGGGTCATAGACACTGTCTATCAGCTCAACATCTTGTCTCAACTCATTGGCATATTGTCCAATGAGGTCATCTAAAATTGGATTTGATAAATCATCAATTTGAACTATTTCTTCTGCAATTTTTGTTTTATTCGACTCGAATAAGTTCAATGATTTATCGTACAGCTTATAAACGCCTTTGAAACTGTATCCTTTTGAGATTGGCCAGCTCAATGGTTGAACTTTAATACTCAACTTTGACTCCAATTCATCTAGAATATCAAAACCGTCTCTTCCTTCCAAGTCCATTTTATTAACGAATACAATAACGGGCGTATCACGCATTCTACAAACTTCCATTAAACGCTCCGTCTGCGCTTCAACTCCTTTCACACTATCCACCACCAGAATTACACTATCAACAGCAGTTAATGTTCTGTATGTATCTTCAGCGAAGTCCTTGTGACCAGGTGTGTCAAGCAAATTAACCTGCTGCCCCTTGTATTCAAACACCATCACAGAGGTGGCTACAGAGATTCCACGTTGTCTTTCAATTTCCATAAAATCAGACGCTGCGGTCTTGGTGATCTTATTGCTTTTTACTGCGCCTGCAGTTTGAATAGCGCCTCCAAACAAAAGCAATTTCTCTGTCAATGTTGTCTTTCCAGCATCGGGGTGAGAAATAATGGCGAATGTCTTTCTTCTTTGTATTTCCTCTGTAATTGTTCCCATGAATTATTTCTTTCCTTCTTTCGCCTTTTCTGAGTAGGCCTCTCCTTCCACTTCGGCTTTGATCGTTATTATGCTATTGATATCGGGATCTGTATTGGCCGTTATGGTAACCGTTTTTTCTTGTTTACCTTGTTTTCCTGTGCTATCGAATTTCACTTTAATGGCACCTTTGGCACCTGGCTTAATTGGGTCTTTCGGCCATTCCGGAACAGTGCATCCACAAGACCCCTTTGCAAATTCAATAACTAAATCTTCTTTTCCAACATTGGTAAATTCAAAATCGTATTCTCGTGTTTCCCCACCCTTCAACTTTCCAAAATCATGAACGCTTTCGTTGAATTTAACTTTTGTTTTTGGCAGTTTTTGAGACGACTCTCCACTACCGGGCGATGCTGGTTTCTCAGGAATTTTAACTTCTGCCGGAGCACTTTGTATTACAGCTTCTTGTTTTACCTCTGTACCGCATGAAACCATAACACTTGCAATAATAACCGACAAAAACAAACTCAAATTCTTCATTATTTTTTCGCTTTTGTTTTAAACATTTTATACTCCTGAAATGCCAAATTTACTTTTTCATATTCTCCGTTTCCAAGAATTTCCAATCCTTTTTTAAATGCTGGATTTATTTCGTTGATGACCATGTAAAAGGCATCATTCTCATATAAAGCCCTTGCAACCAATGCGCGCATGCGCACTTCAATGACCTTTTTGGATGTTGCCCATCCCTTTTCATCAAACACCACATTTTTCGCAGCCACAGCCTCTAAAAAACTTGATAAATCTTGGTCTGAAAACTGAAACCCCTTAACAAAATCGACATAGGTCGGAAATTTCTCTTTCAATGAAGCTCTGTATTTATCGGCATACACCATGGTCCAGTCATTCGTTACTCCCACACGAAGTATATCTGTGAAATACTTTGAATTATCTGAGGTATCCATTGGTACAAATACATCTGGCATTATACCACCTCCACCATAAACAGTTCTCTTTGTAAGTCTTGTTGCAAACTTATCTTTCTCAGAGAATTTAATACTATCTGCATGGAAAAACTCGCCACTTCGAAGCCGTCTTAAATAATCTTGCTCATAATCTTCTAATCCCTTTTCATATGGTTTTTGAATACATCTACCAGCAGGTGTATAATACTTTTGAACCGTCAATCGCACGGCGCTACCATCGGGTAATGGAATTGGCCTTTGTACCAACCCCTTCCCGAAAGACCTTCTCCCCACAATGACCCCACGGTCCCAATCTTGAATAGCTCCGCTCACAATCTCACTTGCACTTGCCGAAGACTCGTCAATAAGAACTACTAATCTTCCCTCTTCAAAATTGCCTTTTACTTTTGGTCGGGCCTTGTATTCTTCTTTCGGGAAACTTCTACCTTGTGTAAAAACAACTAGTTTATCTCCATTTAAAAACTCATCGCACATGTCAATCGCTGCACTTAACATACCACCTCCGTTATCTTGTAGATCCAAGATCAAATCTTTCATACCCAAGCTTTTCAATTTTTTCAGTGCTTTGGTTAATTCTTCAGGTGTTGTTTTCGCGAAGCGACTCACCTTGATATAACCAACCTCAGCATCTACCATAAAACTGGCATCTATCGAGTAAATTGGAATTTTGTCTCGAATAATTTCGTACACCAACAAATCTTTATTCCCCTTGCGCTGAATACCTACTTTAACTTTCGTTCCTCGCGGTCCTCGCAGTTTTTTAAATACATCGTTATTCTTTACTCCAACTCCGGCCATATTGACACCGTCTACACTAACAATTTTATCACCTGCACGGATTCCCAACTTTTCTGACGGGCCACCAGGAATGGGTTCTACAACCATAATGGTGTCACGCAGAATGTTGAACTGAACACCTATACCATCAAAGCTTCCCTCTAAAGGTTCATTTGCCTCTTGTAACTCCTCAGCACTGATATAAGTTGAATGGGGATCCAATTCTGCAAGCAAGGCCACTATTGCAGCTTCGGTCAATTTCTTTGAGTCGACAGAATCAACATATAACCCTTCTATGTAATTGATTAAGGAATTAAATTTTTCTGTTGTCTTCGCGGGATCTGTTTGTGCCCACGATTTCAAACTAAATGCAGCAGAAAGCAGCAATAAAAAGATTGTTTTTTTCATAAAATTATTGAGTTGACGAAGTTAACGCGCAAGAGCGCTTCTTTTTCTTACAACCAAAAATTCTTCCGAAAATTTCATAAAAAAGAAATTACCAAGATCCTCCTCCCCCACCGCCACCAAATCCGCCACCACCAAATCCACCAAACCCGCCACCAGAACCGCCGCCAAATCCACCGGAGCCCGATCTAAAATTAGAGTAATAACCACGATGACCATGTGACATGGAACTCATTAGACCCCACGCCGCCCAAAAACCAATGTTGTTGGCTTTCGCATACTTCTTTACTTTTTTCGATCTGAAATAAAAGAGAAGAAATAGAATAAGCACAACAAAAGCGAATGTGATTCCAAGATTTATTCTTTTGCTCTTATTTTTTTTATTCAAGTATTCATCAGGCCCGTATTCTTTCTTGGCAATAGCAGACACTACAGATACAGTTGCTTGAATGGCTTCAAAATATTTTCCCTCCTTCGCGAAAGGAATGAATTCATTGCGAATTAACTCCCCACAAAATCCATCAGTTAACACACCCTCAAGACCTCTTCCAATGGCTAAAAACGCCTCTCCCTTTGAGCCCTGACGTTTGGGTTTAATCAGAAAAACTACACCATTGTCTTGTTTTTCTTGACCAACCCCCCAAGTTTGTCCCAATTGACTCGCGTACTCATAAGGTGCTTGGTCGCACAAATCTTCTACAATTACAATGACTATTTGGTTTCCTGTGCTTTGTGCTAAAGCACGAAGTGAGTCCTCAAGATTATTCGCTTCATCTACAGTCAATAGATTCGCCTCATCATAGACCAAACGATTTTCATTTTTTTCAGGAAAGCAAGATCCTTGTGAGAATACTTGCCCACACCATAGCAACAAGAGAATGAAACTACCTAGAGATTGAATTGCTAATTTCATTAACGTCGTTTACTTGTGGTGGAAAAGATTTACTCAATAATGTACTTATTCGATCCAAGGTTTGCACCACTCCGGTGGTAAAATTTCCTGCACGGAATGAATCGGTCAACGTTGCAACCTCTTGTTGAATTTGAAAGTTCTCAGTGACTTTATTAATTCCAGCGTCTGCCAGAATAACTACCTTTCGATTTTGCACAACAATAAAAATGAGAATAGCATTTCGTGCCACCGTTTTATGCATACCCAACTCAGAGAACACATAGGCTGCTCGATCAAAAACATCTTCGTTGCAGTAATCTTCTAAATGAACTTTAAACTCACAGGAAGTTTTGAGTTCTGCATTTTCAATCGCTGCCTCAACAGAAGTTGAAAAATCTGATGAATAAAACGGATGCATCAATTGAATTTTACCTCTGGCGCTTTGTCTGATCCTGCTTCCGCCTCGAAGCCTTTGGCCTCTGTGAACTCTTCGTCTCCATCTGAAACAAGACCCAATGCTTTCTTTCTCCAAAACCCTTTGATATATGCATTGTAGGTTTGAACAGCTTCGTTGTAACGTATCCGTTCAGTACTAATTCTATTCTCGGTACCAGCTAACTCATCTTGTAATTTTTGAAAATTCTCTGTTGATCTTATTTCTGGATATTTCTCAAAAACTACTGCTATATTCCTGTTGATAATATCTCCTTGCTGTTGAAGTTCAGCCGGGGTAGTGGCATTAGCCATGCCCGCTCTGGCTTTTGTAACTTCTGTTAGAATCTCCTTTTCATTGTCAGCAGCACCTTGAACAGTTGCAACTAAATTGGGGACAAGGTCTGCCCTACGCTGATAAACGGCTTGAACATTATCCCACGATTTATCGAGGTTCGTTTTTCTCTCTACAGCACCATCATACACAGATGTTCCATAGAGATAAAAGAAAATAAAAGCTAGGATAACTACACCTACTACAGCAATGAAGGCGAGTAGTACTTTGTTGTTTGATTTCATTCTTTTTTGATTCTAACGAAGTTGGTTCTTTTTTTTATTAACTCCAAATATTTATTTTTCTAATTCATTGAATTCCGATTGAAGGAAGTTTGCTAATTCTTCTCCTTGCAAAATTCCCTTAGCTAACATTGCTAATTGAACCGCTCTTTTCGCCTTTGATTGACCCGCGTTTGATTCAACCAATAACTTCTGCATTAGACCGTGATTTGCATTCAAAACGAGTGTGTATGAATCAGGTAGTTCTCCATAAAAATTCATACCACCACCTAGAGCACTTTGCTCTTTCATTCTGCGCATAAATTCATTTTCAGTAACAATAACCGGAGCCTCTGTAGGTGCTAAATCCTCGAATTTAAACGTGTATTTTTTCTTGTCAAACCCTTCCTCGAAGATTGCTTGCAATGTGCCTTTATTTTCTTCTGTAAGTGAACTTGTGACAGCATCTTCTTTCTCAATGAGTTTATCTAAAACGTCACTATCTACACGTTTGAACTTGATGTTCGATTCTTTCGATTCAATGTATGAAATGTAATGCGATGCTAGTGGAGAGTTGAATTCAACTACTTCATATCCGCGCGAAATGGCATTTTGAATTTGAACATGATTCGCATTTTTGTCTTGCGTGTAGAGCACAATTGTTTGATTTGATTTATCCTTATGCTGCTCAAATTTTGTAACAAATTCTTCAAGCGTGCTGTAGGAATCATTCACATGTTTCAGCAATGAAAAACCCTTAGCCTTTTCAGCAAATTTATCGTCTGTAAGAATGCCATATTGAATAAATACGCTGATATCACTCCATTTCGATTCAAAATCAGTACGATCTTGATTGAACATACTTGCCAATTTATCGGCAACCTTTTTTGTTATGTGAGCGGAAATCTTTTTCACGTTGCCATCTTCCTGAAGATAACTGCGTGAAACGTTAAGAGGAATATCTGGTGAATCCACAACGCCATGCAATAGGGTCAGAAAATCAGGCAGAATATTCTTTACCTCGTCAGTTATAAAAACCTGATTGCAATACAGCTGCACCTTATTCCGCTGATTCTCCATGGTATTCTTCAACTTCGGGAAGAAAAGAATTCCGGTTAAATTGAACGGATAATCTACATTGATGTGAATATGGAAGAGGGGATCCTCAAATGACATTGGATACAGCTCTCTATAAAACTTCTCGTAATCATCATCATTCAAATCCGCTGGCTTTTTAGTCCACAAAGGCGTAGTTGAATTTATTTCATTCGGAACTTTTACTTCATTTTTTTTAACTCTATCGTTTTCATCCTTTTCTCCCGACGGATCGTCAATGTAGGTTGTACGCTCACCAAAAACAATAGACACTGGCATGAATCTGCAATACTTGGAAAGAATTCCTTCTATACGCGATTCATCTGCAAATTCAAGGGAGTCATCAGATAAATGCAAAATGATATCTGTACCGAATGATTCTTTTTCGTATTCACCCATTTCAAAATTGGGAGAGCCGTCGCAATTCCAACGCACTGCAGCCCCTCCTTTTCTTGACTTGGAGATAATTTCCACTTCTTTCGAAACCATGAAAGCCGAGTAAAATCCAAGACCAAAATGTCCAATGATTTGGGAGTCTTTGTATTTCGAAACAAATTCCTCTGCACCACTGAATGCGATTTGATTGATATAACGATCTATCTCATCTTCGTTCATACCAATTCCGTTATCGCGGATGATGAGTGTGTTGTTTTCTTTATTTAAAATAACTTCAACCTTAAACGATTCAGACTCTTCAACCTGAATCTCTCCAAGACTACTAAGTGTTTTTGATTTTTGACAAGCATCAACGGCATTACTAACTAACTCTCTCAAAAATATTTCATGATCTGAATAGAGAAATTTTTTAATAATTGGAAAAATGTTTTCGGTTTGAACTGAAATATGTCCTTGTTTCATCTTTGATATTTTTTTTTTCGTCTTCTCGCTAGCAAAGCTATTGCCATTTAATAAAATACCGACATCGTGTCAGTATTGAAAAAAAAAGGGGTGGAACACCACCCCTTTTGTTCGAAGACTTAAATCTTAGCGAACAATCAACTTCTGTGAAGCGATTTGTCCGTTTTTAACAAATTGAACGGTATATATACCAGCAGCAATATTATCAATATTCATATTGAAATTTTGCTGACCAGTGCTTACGGCAAATTGAGAGGATTGAGCAACACGACCCAAAGCATCTACAAGATTAACCTGAAGCATTCCACCTTCTGTGCTATTCAATTGGATATTCAAATCAGATTCAGCAGGATTAGGATACATAATCAAACTAGAGATTGATTCTATTTCAGTCACATTGACAATTGTAACAACTACCTCTGTTCTTGGACCAACACAGTTGAACTCAGGAGTATGCACATGCCAATCATAGAAGAAATAATAGTAGTTGTCACCGTCTTGATTTGTATTTCCGTTTGTCACTGTAGTTCCAGTTATAGATGCTAAACCATTTACATCGAATGGATAAGCGAAAGGAGTAGCTGTAGTTACATCGCGATCTCTCCAGAAATCAGGTGCTGCTGTTGTTGTGCGCATACCATATCCGGTTCCCGCTGGAACGAAGAAGTTCACTGGAACGTATACAGCGCCACTTGCAATTGAGAAAGAACCACTAGCAACAACATTTAGGTTAGCATCAATTACTTCAATTGTTCTGTTTCCTGCAGAATTGGCATAAACAAGAACGCTATCAATAATGATGTCTTCGAATACGTCAAATTTGTTGTAGTTGGTTGGCGTATTTGTGAAGTAACCACCTGTAGAAGTAGTTGTCCAAGAGTCTTTCGCTCCAATACCTTCAATACCACCGTATGTTGCAACATCTTCTACCCAGAAAGACGTTGGAGAAGTTGTTATAACAGGTGTAGTGAAAGTAGAACCGGTTCCAATTGGTGAACCACCTGTAGACACATCATACCAAGACAAATCTGTTCCAGTTGCCGTTAAGTCAACTGTAACACCACTTGTTCCAATTTGGATATTGCCAGCAACAGGTGCTGCAGGTGCGTCAATTACGCTAACTGTAATCGCCTGTGAGGTTGCCATACCACACGCACCCTCTACTTGTACAGTGTAATCTCCAGGAAGCAATGCTGTAATGCTTTGAGTATCTGCACCGTTACTCCACAAATAACTTGCACCTTCTGAAGCAGTAAGTTGAACACCTACTCCCTCGCAGAATTCCAAATCGCCTGCAGCAGTAATTGAAGGTGCAACAACGTCTGTGTTCACGGTTACAGTTAAAACATTTGAATAAGATGCACAACCGTCAGCTGGGTTGAAAGCAATTGCGCTGTAATTACCTGCATTCGAAACCGTAATAGAAGAAGTGGTCTCTCCTGTGTTCCAGATGAAAGAACCACCTGTTGCAGAGGCTGTAAGCGTTACCGATTGACCAGCACAAATTACAGAGCTACCATTTGATGTAACTGTTGCAGTTGGAGGTGTACATGCTGTTTCGAAATATTGGTGGTACTGATCTATTGTTGGATTTTGAACAACTTTAGTAATGCCAGAAGGCCAACGAATAATAGCATAGTCAACTGTTGTGTTTGCACCTAATCCAAAGTTTAACATCTGCGTATTGGTGATACCATATGACACACCAGAGCGAACTTCACGCACTTGAATTCCAAAAGGACCGTGAATTTCTACAGTGGCTCCAACAGAGTTCTTATTTGACACCGTTCCCTCTAGGTCAAAAGCAATCCAGTGATTTCCGTTGTCATTAGCAAGGTGTAAACGATCCGGCGTATTTGATGGAGTCACGTATCCATTTGCGTTACCATAATTTGCGTATACGTCCATGAAACCGTCATTGTTCAAATCACCTAATGCAAAACCGTGCATGGTTTGAGGGTTGTTAAATGCGGTATTTTGTTGAGTGAACGTTTTGTTACCGTTGTTTTTGTAGTATCCAAAACTTCCTCCTGCGTGAATTACATCTAAGTATCCATCATTATCAAAGTCAGCCATTTGACCTTGCATGAAAAACCCTTGTGTGGTTAGACCTGCTGCTTGAGAAATATCTGTGAAATATCCTCCGCCAGTGTTTTCATACATTCTAATTCCACCGCTGTGTGTAGTCATGAAGCAATCGAAGTCGCCATCATTATCAATGTCCCCGAAAGTAGCTGTCCAAGTTTGTTGAAGATTAACAAGGCCTCTGTCGTGGGCTTCATCTGTATACACGTTGCTTCCATTGTTCACGAACATCAAATTTGTTCTTCTTACGTCAAGTGGATCGTTTGACGCCTGACGACATTTAGCCACCATTAGATCCATGTCTCCATCGCGATCAAAATCTGTGAATTCGTTTCCATAGTTTCCTGACATCAATGGGTCGCTTGTTCCTGGGTAATTTCCCGGGTACAAATTGTAGTCTAACAATGTGTTACCTGAAGCATCTTGGAAAACAGAATTTTGATAAACCATATTTCCCGCACCATCATTTCTCCACATTTTTGAGGGGCCATCATCATGACAAGCAAAAAAATCTAGCCAACCGTCATTGTCAAAATCACCCATAGTAACTGCTTGAGTGAAAATGCTAACGTTTAAATTTGAAAGGACTGCAGTTCCATTTTGGTCAATGTTGTAGTAGTGCAATTGATCATATGAACCACCACAAATAACGTCACCATAGCCATCATTGTCCATGTCTGCCACGGTCATACCCCATTGGCTTGATCCAAGAGCTGCAGTGGCCGTGTTCACCTGGGTGAAGGTGCCATTTGCATTTTGATAAAGAATTCTCAACGTTTTACTTTGATCCATGACAACGATATCATTTCTGCCATCGTTATTCATATCCCAAACTCCGGTAACACCACCACTGTAATTCGAACTAGGCAGTGTTCCTACTGTAAACGTTTGTGCATTAGCCGCTGTCACAGAGACAAATGCTAAAAACAAAGCATAAAGTTTTTTCATAGAACTGTATTTGGTTTCAATTTTCGTTGGGAATGTACAAATAGACCTGTTAATCACAAAATTTCATTTGCAAATAATCTTCTATTTATTGGAAGTCAAGATTTTATCTGTCCGCCCTCTTTTTAACATTTTATGAACAACCAATAAACACCTTTCATGTGCAAAACTTTAATTTAGCCAGGAAAAATTCCAAAGTATTTTCGCTGTGCGTGAAACACGCGTGAAACTTGATAAAGAATACTATTAAATGGGAAAAATAATAACAATTGCAAATCAAAAAGGAGGGGTTGGAAAGACAACCACTGCAATTAATCTTGCCGCGGCTCTAGGTGTTTTAGAGTTTAAAACTCTACTTGTAGACGCCGATCCTCAGGCCAACGCTACATCAGGAGTTGGAATCGATCCAAAATCAGTCAAAACAAGTATCTACGAGTGCTTGATTAATGATGTTGATCCACGTGACATTATTATTTCCACTGAAAGTCCAAATTTAGATTTAATTCCAGCGCACATTGATTTGGTCGGAGCTGAAATTGAATTAATCAATATGCCTGGCAGGGAATACATGTTGCGTGGAGCTCTTCAAAAATTGAAGAATGATTATGATTTTATCATAATTGACTGCTCACCATCTCTGGGATTAGTGACTGTTAATGCATTGTCTGCTTCAGCAAGTGTTATTGTTCCGGTTCAATGTGAATATTTCGCCTTGGAAGGTTTAGGGAAATTATTGAACACCATTAAAATTGTTCAACAAAAACTGAACACCGAATTGACCATTGAAGGTGTTTTACTGACCATGTACGATACACGCTTAAGACTGAGCAACCAAGTGGTTGAAGAGGTAAAAATGCATTTCCAAGACATGGTTTTTGACACATTGGTTCATCGAAATACCACTTTAGCTGAAGCCCCAAGTTACGGTCAAACCATTCTCATGCATGACGCGTCATGCAAAGGAGCTATTAACTACCTGAACCTTGCACGTGAGTTGCTGCAACGCAACAATCTTACTAAAATGTCTGGAGAAGAAAAAACAGTTGAATTATGAGTAAAAAACAAGCATTGGGTAGAGGATTAAGTGCCCTACTGGAGAATTCGCCCCGTCCAAATCAACAAGAAAAGCAAGCAACTGTTACTGAAGTGAAACCAGAGCTTGAGGTAGGAAACGTAGCTGGACCAATCAACTTATTGTCCATTTCACAGATTGAAGCCAATCCTTACCAACCTCGCAAGGATTTCAATAACGACGCATTGATAGAGTTGGCTCAGAGTATCTCGGAGTTGGGACTCATTCAACCCATTACCGTGCGGAAGGTTTCATCACAAAAGTATCAAATCATTTCAGGTGAACGCCGTTTCCGAGCATGCCAATTAGCCAATTTGACAGAAGTTCCGGTCTATATCAGAGAGGCCGATGATCAAGGTATGCTTGAAATGGCCTTGGTCGAAAACATTCAACGTGAGAATTTAAATGCATTGGAAATTGCCATAAGTTACAAGCGTCTTATGGAAGAATGCAGCCTCACAACAGAAAAACTGGCTGAACGCGTTGGAAAAGACAGAACTACGGTAACCAATTACGTTCGATTGTTAAAACTTCCCCCAGAAATTCAATTGGGCATCATTGAAAAACGCATGAGCATGGGGCATGCAAGAGCTTTAATTAATGCCGAACCTGAATCTAAACAACTTCGCATATTCAAACTTATACTTGAAAAAGATTTGAGTGTGAGGAAGGTTGAAGAATTGGTTAAGGAAGATGACGCACCTAAATTATTTAAGTCGAACAAAGCCTTAATGCCTTTAGAGATACAAAAAATGCAAGCTGACCTAAAATTGCGTTTTGGAAAAAAAGCAAAAGTTACTCGAAACGAAAGTGGCTTGGGTAAGGTTGAAATTCCTTTTACAACAGATGACGACTTAGCCCGAATTATAGATATGCTTGGTCTGAATTCATGAGGCATTTGTTCTTTCTTACCGTCTTGTTATTGACCATTGTCTGTCAAGGGCAATCTGACTCAACTCAATTTCAACAAAATTGGAATAAAGCCCACAGCCCCCTGAAAGCAACAGTTCTCAGCGCCATAGTGCCCGGCTTGGGACAAGTCTACAATCATAAATATTGGAAAACCCCAATAGCACTTATTGGAATAGGGACATGCATCTATTTCATTCATACCAATACACTAACGCACCGATTTTGGAGAGATGCATACATTGCCAACAATGATAATGATCCAAGTACGACCCCAGTTGGAATTGCCGTTGGACTCACAAATTCGCAATTAGATTATAACCGTTTGCTCTACAAAAAATACTTAGACATCTCCTATCTCAGTTTAATTGGTGTTTATGGCTTACAAATATTGGATGCCCATGTTGACGCACATCTATTCAATTTTGATGTTTCACCCAACTTAAGTCTTCGTACCACTCCCCTGCTGCACCCAAAATTTGCAGGTCTTCACCTTTCAATTCAATTCTAACATGAAAATTGCGCTTATAGGTTTCGGTAAAATGGGTCAAGCAATTGCTGAATTATTGCCCGAATTCGGACATGAAATTCATAGCACTTATTCACGAAAAAATCTTTTGACAAGAGAAAAATTAGCTGGTGCGGATATTGCCATTGAATTTTCACTTCCTGATTTATGCGTTGAACATATCAATATTTGTTTCGAGGCAAATATTCCAGTTATTGTTGGCACTACCGGCTGGTATGAACAATACCCCAAGGTAATTTCAAATATGAATTCGAACCATGCGCTATTGTGTGCTACCAATTTTAGCATTGGTGTGCAGGCGTTGTTTCATATTAACAGAGAATTGGCAAGAATCCTCAATAAGTTTGGAGGTTATGAAGTTTCAATTGAAGAAATTCATCACACCGCAAAGCTTGACAAACCAAGTGGCACGGCCATTACATTAGCAGAGGGCGTTATTCATGAAATGCCTCAATATGCCTCTTGGAAATTACACCCGCGTTCTGAACAATCGAATGACTTGATGATTCAAGCTCTCAGGGAACCTGAAGTTCCTGGCACTCATGAAGTTTCTTTTAAATCGGCAATTGACACCCTAAAAATTTTGCATGTAGCCCACTCTAGAAAAGGCTTTGCAACAGGCGCCATTCGGGCTGCTGAATTCCTTTACAATAAAAAAGGTGTTTTTACGATGTCAGATGTGCTGAATTCGTAAATTCGTACCACTTATAAAAAAGACATGAAATTTATTCCAGAAATACTCTTAGCCTTACTTCTCATAGTGCAGTGTGTTGTTGCACCGAAACTTGTCAAAAGAGCTAACATAGCCACTAAAATACCCGCCTTTATACCAATTGTTCACTTTTTGCCCCTA